>JAQGOF010000002.1 GCA_028293745.1 Gammaproteobacteria bacterium
TTGACCTGGGCGCGTTCTTCGGCAATCTCCTGTTGAGTTGGTACTCCCAACCGGGATATGCAACCCCGAGCGATGACCGCAGCGCTTACCAGGAGTGGATTCTCGGGCAGGCGAGGAGCTTCTGGGAAACGTTCCACAGAAGCTTCCTCGCACTATGGGCCGACAACTCCAAGGGTGACGTATTTCCCGTATCCATGTTTTCCGGTCCCGGCGACGACGGCGCGATCAAGGCAGCGCGTGAGGAATTCATGGATCGCCTGTTTGCCGACATGCTCGGCTTCGGCGCCTGCAAGATGATCCGCCGCATTATCGGCTTCGCGCATGTTATTGACTTTGAGCGCATTGTGGATACGTGTGTGCGCGCTGATTGCGAAGCCGGTGCCTTGAACCTGGCTCGCATGCTTCTCACGAATCCGGAGCAATTCAAATCGATCAACGACGTTATCGAAGCCGTACCCCGCATGACGGTTCAGGCTCAGGGGTCGGCATAGGCGCGGAACAACTCAGGGATCGAGATCATCAAACTCAGCGGGCACGTCCTCGCCGCTCAGATGGGTGAAGGGTGGTAACCTGGATTCGAACCGCTCGCGCGCAGCAAGGTCCGATCTGGCGGCATCGAGGGCGCAATTGAGCTCGTACGCGCTCACATCATAGCCCGCGTCGCGCATCGCCGTACTGAACGCATCAACATGCGCAGTGCCTGCTTGATACACCCAAGGCGCGAAGTCCGGGTCGATATCCAGGTTGGCGGGATCCTCGTAGGATTGCTGGCACCCGGCTACGTTTGTCGCGTGATAGTTGCGGCAGGCCTGAGGCCGGGCAGTGTAAATCGTGCAGCGTCCGCCGTTCAGGAACGGACACTTGACGTTGCGCTTCATGCGCTCGCTCTCGCCCAGATTCTTGAGAGCCGTGCTATTCGCGCGCACCTCTGCGTAAACGCGCGCCTTCTCTTCGGTCGTGAATGTACGCTCGACGAAATCCAGGATGCTGAAGACCTCGACGGCGCGAACATCGACGCTGAAATAGCAGCACCATGTGCAGCCAGCACGGCAGGCGAGCGTGCCGACATCCGGGGCGGAAGCAATCCGCGCATCGTGGCGCTGCTGCGAATTCTCAAATGCGCGCCGCACACCTACGCTTAAAATTTCGTTTCGCGCACGTTCGTACTCTTGCGTGAGGATGCCGCGAATGAAGGCGAGGTCGAGAGAAATCTCCATGGCTATATTCTAATCCCGATCCTGTACCTTGGGCAGGGAATGCGTGCCGTGCAAAAGAGATGGGCTCATGTCTTCAACGCCCGCGCCACAAATGATTTGGGCACGCGGGTGCGCGGAACTTCGTCGTTGAACCAGCTACGTACATCGTGATCGAGGCCAATGCCGTGCATGTAGTTGTACAGCGCCTTTGTGAGCGCAGCGCCAAACACGTCGTGATCCACGCCAGTAGCGTCAGTGAAATTGATGTCGTTGTTGGCAAATGTGGCGTGGGGCGGTGGATGCAACGTGACGCCATATTGGTCTGGATGCTTGGCGACCGGAGAATGCACCGTGCAGGTGAAGCGATGGAAAAACCCAGACTGTATGCAACCGGCGGCGAACAACTGGCGAACGTATTCCAATGCATCAACGGTATCTTGCGCCGTTTGCGTGGGGAAGCCGTACATCAAATAGGCATGGACCAGGATCCCTGCGTCGGAGAATGCACGCGTGACGCGGGCTACCTGCTCGACCGATACGCCTTTCTTCATCAACTTGAGCAGTCGATCCGATGCTACTTCCAATCCGCCGGTCACGGCAATGCAGCCGCTGTCAGCGAGCAACTGACACAGATTGGCATCGAATGACTTTTCAAAACGAATGTTGCCCCACCACGAAATGTCCAGCTTCCGTTGCAGCAGTGCAGTCGCAAGCGATTTGAGTGCCTTGGGAGGAGCCGCCTCGTCGACAAAGTGGAATCCCGTTTGTCCGGTCTCGCGAATCAAGTCCTCGACTCGAGCGATTGACACATCGGTGGTCGCCAGATCATAGCGCGATATATAGTCGAGATTCACATCGCAGAAGCTGCACTTCTTCCAATAGCAACCGTGTGCGACAGTAAGTTTATTCCACCGGCCGTCCGACCACAGACGATGCATCGGGTTGAGCATGTCGAGCAGCGATAGATAGTCGTTCAGCGGTAAGCCGGCGTAGGTGGGCGGTCCGGTTTCAGAGAATGGGATGTCGGGTTCTTTGTAATCGACGTAGTGAAGCTCGCGTGTATACGTTCGTACCAGTTGGTCGAGCGGTCTTCTATTCTGCAGGTGTTCGATGAGTGCGAGCAACGGAGTTTCGCCAGCATCGAGCGTCACGTAATCGAAGTAGTCGAAAATACGCGGCTCGTTCAGCGCGCGCAGCTCGGTGTTACAGTACCCGCCACCGAGCACTGTCACGATGGACGGCTGGGTGCGTTTGATGGTTTGCGCAATTCGCAAGGCACCGTACACGTTGCCTGGAAAGGGCGCAGTGATGAGGACCAGTGTCGGTTGATATTGCGACAGTGCTTTGAGTGTCAGTTGGTGCAGCGTTGCATCTACCAGGTTCTGCGGCCTGTTGAGTGCATCGTGCAGGTGATCGAAGGTCGGTTGGCTGGCCGCTAACGATTCCGCATAGCGAACAAATTCGAAGCGCGGATCGACTGCATCGCGGATGACATCGCCCAGATCGTTGAGATACAAGGTTGCAATGTGTTTGGCGCGATCCTGCAGTCCCAACGCACCGAAGGCCCAATCGAGCGCATCTGCGCTTTGTTCACTATCGACGTAGCGATTGAGCGCTGCGAAGCGTGGGCCTTCGGGCAGGTAACGTCTCGAGGCGATGCGATGCGCCAAACTGGGATCACGACCTTGCAGAAACCTGATGGCCGGCGAGATCGTTGTTTGGTAGGTCTCAAAGTGCTTCGCAAAGAAGCGCGTTGCTGCGGTGTGTTGCCTGCGTGATATCGATTTGATCTGCTGCTGAATGTCGTGCAAGCCTTCACTCGACAGTAGTTGCAATGCCAAGCCGATGGAGAGGTCCATCTGCTCTGCGTGAAAACCGCGTGATCGCAGGAAGCCGGTGAGATACGCCGTGGACGGATACGGCGTGTTCAGCTGTGTCATCGGCGGGATGATCGACAAAATGCGCAGTGAAGAGGTGGCGTCCGTAGTCATGCTCGTGTCAGGCGCGATTGAACCGAGAAGCCAGAACCTCGTGGATGTATTGCGCGCCCACGGAGAACAGACTCAATTCCCAGCCATTGCGGCAACTTACACCCATTTTCTGCGGGGAATCTTAGCATAAGCGGCGGTCACTGGCGGTGTCGGCGCTGCGCAGGTGAGCGCGCTGCACGGTCTCGCGAGGGACATATGGTCTTGAGCTCAAGTCGAATCCAGGGAACAACGTCGGCGCTACCTTCAGACGAGGAAGCCTGGCGGTTGTCGGTCCGCTCGCGTAGCCCCTGGCTAAATGCGCCGCACGCGGCCCGGTACCTCCTGGGGTGCGCTACAAATGAAACATTCACCAGGGCGCCGCGAGATCGAGGCGTAACCTTCCTCCGCCACGTTCGATGAGCCAGAGGACTCCAGGTAAATAGTACAGGGTGCCATGCCACGGAACAGCCGATGATCACGACGTCCTGCCATCCGCCTCATACGCGTCTGGCAAGGTTTGTGCGCGGATATCGAATGCGGCGGGCCAGTGAGGGCGATCTACATGTGCGTGTTCCGGTCACCGCACGCCCGCAAGTCACACTGTACTTTTATTTCACGCCATCGATGGTGTTCGAACAGAGATCGGCCCGCAACGTAGACGCATCATCCCCGGCTCCGATCGTTGACACAGTCACGCAGCGAAGTTTTGACGTCCTGCCCTGCGGAGGGCCGCCGGGCATACTGTATTTTCAGACCCCTACAGTGGATGTTCTCGAGCAGCGGCTCACGGACAAACGGAACGGACGGCCACCGGAGGTGACGATTGCCGGCCCTCTGACACACCGACGGTTTGATGTCCTTGTGTCCGGGCAGCTCGACATGTTCACCGTGGAGTTTGCGCCCACAGCGTTGTACGCACTCTTCGGCATACCAATGATTGAGTTGACCGACACTGCACTGCGCGCTGAAGGTCTCTGGGGGGCCGCTGCGGCCGGGCGGCTCTATGACCGCCTTGGTGCCGAGGCGACGCTCGCCGGGCGCGTCGCGGTGATGGAAGAAGATCTGCTGAAGCGCGTACCGCAATGCAAATCTGACCCGATTGCCGCGGCAGCGACAAGAGTGTTGTGCACCGGAGGCACTGTTCGAGTCGACGATCTCGCACGGGCATCGTACCTGTCCTCGCGACAGTTTGGCCGACAGTTCACCCGGCGGGTGGGCATACCCCCAAAGACCTATGCGCGCATCGTCCGCCTGAATGTTGCGATCGCTACAAAAGTGGCACGGCCCGAGGTGAGCTGGACGAATGTCGCCCAGTGCGCCGGCTATTTTGACGAGGCGCATCTCGACAAGGACTTTCGCGCCCTCGCGGACACCTCGCCGTCGGGTCTCATGCTGGGCCTCTGACTGAGTCCTGATTGACTCTTCGACCGTCCGTCGCATGACCGATTTTTACTATGGACGGTGATCGGCGGACGTCAGAATTTGCCGATGCCAGAACAAACGTCGCACCGCCGCCCGCACGATTCGACCTTGAGGAGCACGACGCTGGATCGCCTAGCGCTGTTCCAGCACAAGTTCCCGCGCATGTCGGTGAACGCGGCTGGGGCCGCTTGGACGTTCCGGCGCACATGCGGTCAAGCCTCTCAGGCGAGGACGATCGTGATGCTCCCCGGAATTCAAGGTGGCGGGGACGTTTTCTTCGATGCGGTGCTCAGGTTAGGAGCGGCTCTGCCGATCGTGACAGTCGACGCCCCGGATCTCGACGATGTTGGGACGATGACAGCGGCCACCGCTGCATTCCTCGACGCACTGCATCTCAACCGGGTTCACATCCTGGGCGCCTCTCTCGGCGGGTACCTGGCCCAGGCCTTCGCGCTCGCTTATCCAGGGCGCGTGGATCAACTTCTGATCGCCAATGGTTTCTACGATCCTCGACCGTTCCTTGCCAAACAGCCTCCCGCGGCGACCCTTGCCGCCATGGACGCTGACAGCCTGGTTCGTAAGAATCTCGCGGCTTTGATTGAAACGCCCGCTGACGACCCGGGCGTGGCGTGCCTGCAGGCGGTCATGGCTGCACTGGTGGGACCGGTACAAAGCATGACCAACTATAAATCCCGGCTGATGCTGTTGATGGGCGCAAAGCGGCTCGAGCGGCCACAGATTCCGGACTCCCGCGTGATGATCGTCGATGACGACCAGGATCCCATCGTGCCGGCCGAGATGCGCAACGCCCTACGCTCCCGTTACACGAAGGCGGAGCACCACGCGGTGAGCGGTGGAGGCCATATGCCCGCGATACAACGTCCGGCCGAGTTCGCCGAACTCGTCGGCCGTCGCCTCGGGGCGAGTTACGTTTATCAGACAAGCGAGTTAGGAGGATTCCATGCTGCCAGTTAAATGGGTTTCCCGGAACGAATTGCTCACGAAGTACGTGGGTCGCTTCAAGAATCTGCATGGCGCGGCGACGGGGCTGCCGGACAGCGAGATCGAGGGCCACCGCAAGACCATCTTGAATGTGTTCGGTTTCAATCCGCCCGAGGGCGCCGACGCCGTCAATCCGGTAGGCGATGATGCCCGCGCGGTGATCGCACCGAAGGCCGGCTTCAGCATCGGCTTCCTCAAGTCAAAGCCCCGCAATGGCCCGGTTATGCACAACCACAACACGAACGAGACCTTCATACCGCTGCAAGGCACCTGGCGTTTCATCTGGGAGGCGAGTCCCGCTCATGAGGAATTCGTGGATCTCGAGCCCTATGACACGATCTCTTTCCCACCGGGCGTACCGAGGCGATTCGAGAACCTGGCGCCTTCGCCAGGCTGGGAAGAGGGACTACTGGTTGCGGTCGTCGGCGACGACGCTCCGGTTTCGGAGGCCATGCCCGGCGTCAAGGCATTGCTGATGAGCATGGCCAAGGGCGAGCTTCCCACGATCTCCGGTGATCCGGCCAACCCGCCCTTGTTGACGACCAAGAACGGCGGCTTCGGCGGTTGAAGCGGCTCGTCATGGCAAAACTCAAGGTCGCAGACATCATCATCGACGCCCTGCAGTCGGCCGGCGCAAAACGATGCTATGGGGTGGTCGGGGATACGCTGAACCAGATCACCGATGCCATCCGGCGCAGAGGAATGGAATGGGTGCACATGCGCCACGAAGAGGCGGGCGCCTTCGCTGCGGGGGCCGACGCTTATATGACAGGACAGCTTGCTGTCTGTGCGGGCAGCTGCGGGCCAGGCAGCCTGCACTTCATCAACGGCATCTATGAAGCACAGCGCAACCGCGTGCCGCTCGTACTCATCGCGAGCCAGGTCGCCACCCATGAGCTTGGGATCGACTTCCCCCAGGAAGTTGAGTTCAAACCGATCTATCGCAATTGCAGCGTCTTTTGCGAAATGCTCCACCATCCCGCGGAGGCGCGCCGACTGACCACTCTCGCGGCGCAGGCCGCACTGACCCGCAGAGGAGTCGCCGTCCTCGTCATTCCGGGTGACTTGAGCGCTTTGGAGGTGGACGACGGTCCGGCCTACCGCGTCCACACGCCCGCTCCAGTCATACGTCCGAGTGATCCTGAATTGGACAGCATCGCTGCGATGTTGAACGAGGGCAGCCGTGTGACCGTCTATGCCGGGGCGGGATGCGAAGGCGCGCGCAGCCAGGTTATACGCCTCTGTGACACGCTGAAGTCGCCCATGGTCCACACCTCTCGCGCCAAGGACTTCGTTGAGCCGGAGAATCCCTATAACGTCGGCATGACCGGCGTGTTCGGATCGCGAGCCGGCTACAACGCGATCATCCACTGCGACACACTCGTGCTGCTCGGCTGCGACTTCGCGTAGAACGGACGCTGAACCTTCCCCGGAGGCAGGATCGTGAGGTTGTATCCGAGCTTTTGCGCTCCAATATGGTCGCTGATCTGGCCGCGGCTCGACGTATAAGTGAGCCGCCGGTTGCCGTCGCGTCACGTCTCAGGAGCGTTCGCGATACATCGACCTGGTCCAGAGGACTGCGCGAGCTTTTCTGCCAGCACTTGCATCTCCTCAAGCGCCAAAATCATGTCCGTAAGGGGCATCCGTCCCCAGCGCCGCATCTGCTCGCGGCGAGCGCCTTCCCAGGTCGTAAGGCTCCAATCGATACCGTCGGTTTGTGAATCATCCGTTGGCATCGTTGTCTTTCCTGGCACGAAGCTGTTCGATGTCTGCCCGATCTTGCGGTCGATTGGCTTCCTCTTTCATGCGAATCAAAGTGAGGAGCGAGACAAAACGGATTGATAGTTTGTCGTGAAGCGGCGTGACCAACGCACGCGCGTACTCCTCATCGAAGGCGAACGGCTCCGTGACGAAGACGTCGACGGAAGTCTCGCGGTGCGCATCGCTCCAAAACTGCAGCACCTGCATCCCCTTGTCGCGGATCCAGCTTTGGCGCAGTTCGCTGTTCGAGAATTGCTCCTTGGTAATTGGAACGATGGGTCGATAACCCAGCGATGCGAGGGCAGTGAACGTCCGGTCGATGTTGTCTGGGATCAGTTGAATGACGATATCGACGTCCTTTGTGAACCGAAGATATCCGTGCGCGCCGACCGCCAGTCCTCCAGCCACAAGATAGCGGACGCCCGCGGCATCAAGCGCGGCAGCAAGGGATTCAAAGCTGGCGAGTTTCACAGCGTGACTGCGCTCATTCCCAATTTAGCTAATGCTAAACCGCAGAATACCTAGAAAACGCTCCCCACTGAAGCATAAGCGGCGGTCGCTGGAGGTGGGGGCGCTGCGTAACCGCTAGAAAAATGCACCTTAGCCGGCTTGATGCCGCCCTTCAGGTGCCGCTCGGTACCGCGTTGCAGGTCGGTAGCATCAGCGGGGGGCGACGGTGCGTTGTTGCGGTATTCCTCGTCGTGGTCGCCCGCCAGGAAACAGCAGCACCGCGGCGGCGGCGATACCAATGAACCCCGACCAGACCGGGCCCGGGAGTGCCAGCCAGCGCCGCAAAGTACGCCAGCGCCAAGACGAGTTGCCAGCAATGCCCGATTTCCTGGACAATAGCCTAGACAAATCAATAAGCTTCTGCGGCGTAGTAGGTTAACACTAGACGTCTGCGCGGCCACAAGTGCGCATCAGCGGCACTGTAGGAGCCCCGAGCGGTAAGGAATGCCCATAGTGGGATTAGACAATTCAACGGTGGCGCGCCGGATGGCATCCGCGGATGCCTCTGCACCCAATATTGCAGCCCTAGACGGTGACGGGCCGATTTGGCAACAGATCCGGCGTGTTCTGGCGCGGCCGATCATCACTGGTGAATGGCCTCCGGGAACACGAATACCCGCCGAAGTGACCTTGACGAAGCGCTTCCGCACTTCGCGAATGACGGTGGGGAAGGCAATTGAGAGCCTCGCGAAGGACGGGTTCGTCGAGCGAAAACGCAAGACGGGCACCGTGGTGGCCGACCGCGCGCAGGAGCGGCCGGTATTTGAGATCTGGGACGTGGCGGATCTCGTGGCGCAGTCAGGTGGGGTCTATAGCTACAAGCTTCTCGAGTGCATGAAGCTGAAGCAGGACCCGGAGCGGCGCGAGCTGTTAGGGGTCTCGCGGCGTACGCCGACGCTGTGGATGTTGTGCTTGCACTTGTGCGATGGCGCGCCTTTTCAACTTGAAGAGCGATTGGTCAACATCGATGCGGCCCCCGGCATCACCTGCCGTCCACTCGAGACGGTGGGGCCCGGCCTGTGGCTGCTCGGGCACGTGCCGTGGACCGATGCCGAACACAAGATTTCTGCGCGCGAGGCACCCCCGGATATCGCCGGGCATTTGGGAACCAAGCCGGGCGCAGCCTGCCTGGTGGTCGACCGACGCACGTGGAATGACGGGACCCCGGTTACCTACGCCCGACTGTGGCATTACGGCGCGCGCCACAGTCTGGTCGGTCATTTCGAACCCGCCTGCTAGCGTTGCAGCATCCCAGGCAGGCGGGGTGCCCGCACTGCGTACCCGCGATCAGCTCTCAACCGGCTTCAGGAAGATCGTACCGCGCAGACAGGTAACGGCGAATGCTGCGCTCGTCTGCGAAAAAGCGCTTGTTCCTGGCTTGCTTCGGAGTGAGTTCCTCGTCAGGAATCTCCCGATCGTCCGCCAGGATGAGCACTGGTATTCCCTGGTGTTCTTCGCCGAGCGCACTGACGAGGGCCCCGCGTGGACGCGGGAAGTCCAGATAATGCACGTCCAAAAGCAATCGTAGCTGCGGGAAGAAGCTCAGCAGTCCCTCCACAGGAAGTGAGTCGCCGCAATATAACGGCCCGACGCCGACGTTATAGAAACCGGGGCGAAGCAGATACAACTGGTCTTTCATTGCATCGATCTCCAACATAAGCGGTGTGAGCCTATGGCTCGCCGGAACCAAAAACCTCGATCAGTTGGCCAGACTGCGGCGCAGCCTTCGAATCCCGATCACGGCGCCCGTGGCGCTGAATCCCAGCCCGAATATCATCAACACCACAACCAGGATGGCACGCGTGGTGGGATGCGCCAGCAGGGCGGGGAAGTTGAAAGAATGCAGCGCATAAAAGACCCAGGCGTATGTACGCCGGCTGGGATCCATCACGACCAGCAATCTTCCCGCCGCAGCATCGACATACACCCGTAAGGGTTCCAACTCGCCTACACTGAACGGCTCCGCTGTGGCGCCCAGGGACTCCGCCACGGCGTAGAAGTCTGGAGCTGGCGTCGATACCCTCTCAACGAGCGCCGCGCGCGGCCATGCGGCCTTCAATCCGGCGATCAACACGGATGCTGGGATCTCAGGCGTTGGGGTCGTGTCCGGCGATGCCAGCCAGAGGACGCTCGTGGAAGTCAGCTGGCCGCCCCGAGCGACGGCAAAGGGCCGGCCGGCCACCGCGCCAAACCGTATTTCGGCAGCCGGTCCAATCCGGTCCATGAATCCGGCGGGTACCGCACGCGCGACCCGATCGAGCGGCATTCCCTGAAATCGCGCCGCGCCGTCCGCCGGGACGGCTCCCTTGGAGAACAGCCGCCCATGATCCATCGACAGCCAACCACTGAAAATCCACGCCAGCACGATGATACTGGCGAAAAGGCCAATCACGTGATGCCAGCGCATCCAACCGCGAAAGGGCGACCAGCCGGCGCGGCCCGTGGCGCGAGTCTTCAAAAAGCGATGAATGCCCAGCCAGGTACCCGCAACGCTGGCCAGCAGCGCAACCAGCGACAGCCACCACACCACTTCATTCCAGGCGAACCAGCTCTTCCTCAAAGGGGTGAAATAGATCCAGTGCAGCACGGCCCCGCACCAGTTCCAGGCACGCTCAGCGCCCCGAGTCTTTTGCAGCACCTGTCCGGTGCGAGCCGAAACGTACAGATCCGTGCGATCGGCGTCATTGAGTCGAACGCGATAGAACGGACGGAACGGGTCGAAGTGTTGATGGACGATCCACTGATCATATTGCAGTGGACCGTCGATACGTTGTGCAGGTGTGGCGCCGTAGCGTTCGGCAACCATTCGCGCAATATCAGCCGGGAATAAACCTGACGGCGGCCCCTCATCTCCCGGCACTGCGACAGGCTTACCATCCGCGGCGAACGCCAGATAGATCGGACGCCCAGCGACACTGACCAACAGCAATTGATCGGCGCCTGGCACTTTCGCGAGCACGGCGGCAGGGTTCTGTGTGAGATGTGATGAATCGACAGGCTCGCTGTGCGCCAGACGATCCCGATCCCCAAGCGAGGGGAACGGCACGAACAACAGCACGGTGCCGCTTGCGAACCAGGCGATAAACAGCAGGCACAACACGACTCCGGACCAGCGATGGAACCAGGTCAGCCAGCGATTGGTCCGGAGCCAGAGTGCACCCATACCATCAAAACTTGACGTAGAGACCTAACTCCCAGTAGCGCGGCGGTCCGAGCATGAGCTCTGAGGGGTAGTAGATGTCGGCCCATTGCGCATACGCCTTGTCGAACAGGTTATTGCCCCGTGCGGTGACCAGCACACCCGGCTTGAGCTCATACGAGATATACGCGTTGAACAGGGCGTAGTCCTTGAGTATCAATGTATTGGCGGTGTTGCCCGGGCGCTTGCCGATGTAGCGCATCCCGCCACCGATTTCGAGGGGCACGTTGCCGATATTGCGCAAGCTCGTCCACAGATTCGCCGTCCAGCGCGGAATGTTCGCGGGCTGAACGTTCGTGTAGCTGGCACCGCTGGAGGGATCCGTGAAAGCGGTGTAAACCGAATCGGTATACGCCGCGTTCGCACTGACCGTCCAGTCCTGAGTGGGCTTGAAGTTGGTCGTGAGCTCGAGACCCTTGGAAGTCTGGCTGGCGTTGGCCTGCGATTCCTGGCCGGTCTGCACCAGCAGGTTCGACTTCTTGATGTCATAGAGAGCGAAGGTCACATCAGCCATATTGCCGGGTGTTCGGGCCTTGATGCCGGCTTCAACCTGGTGGGAGCTGCTGAGCGCAAATTTACCTTCAGGCGCATTGACCAGAAAAATATTGTTCGTTCCCGGCGGATCCTTGCCTGTCGTCCAGGACACGTAGGGCGTGAGGTAATCATTTACGTTGTAAACCAATCCCACCCGCCAGTTCGCCGAGCTATAGGTCTGGGTGAAGCCGTTCGCCAGTTCCTGGCCCTGCGTGTTGAAGTTCTGCCGATTCAGCTCGAGTCGATCGTAGCGCCCGCCGGTGACCAGCTTGACAGGTGCGGCCAGATCGATCACATCCTCAAAGAAGGCAGCATAGTCATTCCAGTGCGTGGGACTGTCGCGCGGCACGAGCTCGCCCGGTTGCAGCAGCGGACCGAACAGCCCCGGCGAGGGGTTCAACGGGTCCACCAGGTCATTGGTCGGGAAACCCCGCACGCGGTTGAAGTTCAGGTGACTGTAGTCGAATCCAACGACCGCCGTGTTCGGCAGCCCGAATACAGCTCCCTTGTACGAGACGCTGCCCTCATCGCCAATGAGATTCTGCTGGTGAAAGACGTAGAAGCGGTCACGGTTGATCTGCGGAGCGGGCAGGGCATTGCCATCCAGGCCGACCGTCGTGAGCTGGTAGGTTTCGGCATTCTGCCAGGTGCGATGGGCATGAAAATAGTACACAAAGTTCTGTACGGTCAGATTTTCGCTGGGCGTCCATTTCACCAGCAGCTGCGGCCAATACTGCGAGGAGTGAATGGAGGCATCGCTCACGTTGTAATTCACGAAGCGCATCCGTCGGTCGAGTGCCTGCCCGGTCGAGGAGCTGATCACGCCTGTAAGCGGCTGGGTTGCGAAGGAGGCCGGAACCAGCGGAGTACCGTAGTACTTGGAGGGATTGTCCTCGAGCCAGTCAACTGTCAGCTGCACATCCAATGTGGATAGAGCCTTCCACAGCGCGGTGACGGTCGCCTCGGTCGTGTTCGAGGGATCGTGTGCGACGTAGCCTTGGGTCGCGGTTCGGCTCGCATCAGCCCGTATGGCGAGCGTGTCACCGAAATGAGTCGTTCCACCCAGACCCACGTTCGTGGAGTTAAAGCTGCCTGCCGATGCCAGCCCTTCGATCTGCGGTGCATCGAAGCTCGGAGCCTTGTCCACGACATTGACGGCACCGGCAATCGCACCCTGTCCATACAGCACGGACGCCGGCCCCTTGAGGATCTCCACACTACCGACGTTGAATGCGTTCTGGTCGCGCGTGGTCATGTTGGACGGGCCGATATAGAGACCGTTGCGCAGAACCGTTATCTGGTTGCCCGTAAAGCCGCGCATGGAGAACTGCGATTGATCACCGGGCGAGCCGCCGGAGGTCACCCCCGCCTGGCTATCCGCGGCCTGCTGAACGTTAAAGAATCCGCGACCGAGCATCTCATCGTTGTCGATCACTTCCAGCGTGGCCGGCAACTCCTGCGCGCTCAAGCCCAGCCGACTGCCCGTCGGCGTGAATTGCTCGAGAGAGCGCAGCTTGGCCGCCGTAACCGTCACCGTATCGAGCGCCACCGGCTGAGGTCCGCCGGGCGCGTCATCGGCCACAGCATGCGATGCGGTGCCAACAGCTATCAGTGCAATCGCGAGCGACCTGCGGCGGCCGCCGATGAAACTATGCATTTCGCCTCCCCGTGAGTGCGTGATCACCACCCCCTCGTTCTCGTTCTGTGCGTTCTTGTTTTTGTCTAGTCAATTTAAGCATCTTACGGAGCACCACGTTCTGTCAAGGCGGGCAGGCGACTGGCCGGCCCGGAAGACTACCGGCAGGCGCGGTGACGAGGGAGTCATATTGTCATGACAATTTGGATACTACGTCGAAGTACGATACCATACCTGGGTAGGGTATTAGGATATCAGGAGTATTCGAATGGGTCACACGGTGCGAGAGAAGGCCAAATTGCTCGGGCGCGTGCGCCGTCTGCGCGGACAAGTCGAGGCCCTGGAGCGGGCACTCGAGGCTGAGAAGGGTTGCACCGAGGTTCTGCACCAAATCGCCGCTATCCGCGGCGCGACGAACGCATTGATGACGGAAGTCATCGAGGATCACGTGCTTACCCATATCGCGAACCCGTCCATTACGAACCATGCCGAGCGCGCTTTGGGGGCCGAGGAGTTGATCGATGTGGTCCGGACTTACCTGAAGTAGCGCGGGAGTTACGTATGAGCACACAGCACACACAGGCAGCATCGCCCGACTTGGCGGAGCAGGCGCTGAGGCGCACTACGGTCCCGGCTGCTCGCGGGCACGATGCGAATGTGCACGACCACGCTCGTGACCATGAGCATGGCCATCCCGAACATCACGATGATCACGAACACGCATTTGAGTGGCCGGAGGTGCTGCGCATCGCTGTGGTGGCAGTGGCGGCAGCCGCCGTTTGGTGGCGGTTGTGGGAGCCATTCTCAGCGATCAGCCTCATCGGTGTGTTGGGCTTGGCAGTGGGCGGCTGGCCCATCTTCAAAGAGGCGTTGGAGAACCTGCTCGCGAAGCGAATGACCATGGAGCTGTCCATGTCGATCGCCATCGTCGCAGCGGCAGCCATTTCGGAATTCTTCACCGCCCTCGTGATCACTTTGTTCGTACTGGTTGCCGAGGTACTGGAAGGAATGACCGTATCTCGCGGCCGCCGCGCAATTGCCGATCTGCTCGATTTCCTGCCGCGCGCAGTGTCGGTGCGCCGGGGTGGGGAAGTCGCGCAAGTCGATGCCGACGCTCTGGCTGTTGGGGATGCTGTGCTCGTAAATCCAGGTGGCCGGATTCCCGTGGACGGAACGGTGATCGCCGGGCACTCGTTTGTCGATCAGGCGCGCATAACGGGCGAATCGCTGCCGCTCGAGAAGACGGCTGGAGCACCGGTGTTCGCCGGCTCCATCAACCAATCCGGTGCGCTGGAAATTCGCGCGGAGCGTATCGGGCGGGATACGAGTTACGGCAAGATCATCGAGGCCGTCGAGCAAGCTGAGCGCTCCCGTGCCCCGGTGCAACGCCTCGCAGACCGGCTGGCCGGGTATCTGGTCTACTTTGCGCTCGGCGCCGCGGTGCTGACCTACCTGCTAACGCGCGACATCCGCTCGACCATCTCGGTGGTGATCGTCGCGGGCGCCTGCGGTATTGCCGCGGGCACGCCACTCGCGATCCTGGGCGCCATCGGTCGTGCCGCGCGGGCGGGTGCGATCATCAAAGGCGGACTATTCCTGGAACAGCTCGGCCAAGTCAACACGGTCGTCCTGGACAAGACCGGCACCCTCACGTATGGGCAGCCGGAGGTCCGCACGCTGCTTCCCATTGACGGAGTCGATACGCTGGCACTGCTGGATGCGGCGGCCTGTGCCGAACTTCGATCAGAGCATCCGTTAGGCAAAACGATCGTCGCTTACGCGCGATCCCTAGGACACACCCCCAAGGAGCCGGAACGCTTCGGCTACACGCCCGGTCGCGGTATTAATGCGACGGTTGATGGCGCGCTTGTGCTGGCAGGCAACCAGGCACTTATGCGCGAGCACAACGTTGCTGTCCCCTCCGGCTTGCTGGAAGGGCATCAGGGAGCATCGGAGGTGTTGGTGGCGCGGGACGGCAGATTGCTGGGCGCCATCGTGATTGCCGACCAGATTCGCCCGGAGGCCGCAGAAGCCATCAAGGCGATCCACGCGCTGGGGATCAGGACCGTGTTGCTTACGGGGGATGCGCAGGCGGTGGCTCGAGTCATCGCTACAGAGCTGGGTATCTCCGAGGTCGCCGCCAATCTGCTGCCGGAGGACAAGCGCATCCGCGTCAAGGCATTGGTATCCGAAGGACGCAAGGTCGCAATGGTCGGGGATGGGATCAACGATGCGCCGGCATTGATCGAAGCTGATGTTGGAGTTGCCATGGGCTCGGGTACTGACGTCGCTCGCGAGAGCGCCGATGTCGTGCTCCTGGGCAATGATCTGCTGAAATTTGCCGAGACGCTGACCGTGGCGCGCCGCACTCGCCGGATCATCTGGGCCAACTTTGCCGGCACCATTGGCGTGGATGCGCTGGGCATCGGGCTAGCCGCGTTCGGCCTTCTCAACCCTTTGTTGGCGGCGTTCATCCATGTAGCCTCGGAAATGGCATTCATTCTGAATTCCGCCCGCTTGCTGCCGAGTCGCAATCGAGACGGCGGCCAACAGGTCAATGTGTAGGCGCGGGCGTGCGCGCCGGTAGTACCGTCCCTGACACTTCACCGAAACCGATTCGCGCATACCCTGCCCGAGTGCAACCGGCGCGAAAGATCACGCGATCTGCGTCCTCGAGGAACGTCCTGGTTTCGCCCGATGACAGGTGTAATTCACTCTTGCCATTCTGACTGAGCTCCAACAGAGATCCGGCCTGCTGTGGTGCCGGGCCGGACAGCGTGCCAGTACCGACAAGGTCACCCGGCTGGAGATTGCAGCCGTTGACACTGTGATGAGTGACCAGTTGGGACAAGCTCCAGTACAGGTCGCGCAGATTCGACTGCGACAGTTGATGAGGCTCCAAGTGCTGCTCGCGCACGCGCTGGGTTTCGAGGTACGCCTCGAGCTCGACATCGACAGCACCGGCGGCGCGAACCTCGCGGGAATCCAGGTAGGCCAAGGGCTGTGGATCATCGGCTGGGCGCTTCCAGGGTGCACGGAATGGCGCCAGCGCTTCGAGCGTAACGATCCAGGGGGAGATGGTCGTTGCGAAATTCTTCGCCAGAAAGGGCCCCAGCGGTTGGTATTCCCAACTTTGCAGATCTCTGGCTGACCAGTCGTTCAGCAAACACACACCGAAGAGGTGACTTTCGGCCTCATCCAGGGGAATGGGCTCGCCAAGCGAGTTTCCTCGTCCGACAAACGCACCCATTTCCAACTCGTAGTCGAGTCGCCGGCTCGGGCCGAAACTCGGTATCCTGGCGCCCGCAGGCAGTGTCTGACCGGCGGGCCGGTGGAATCCCTGGCCGGAGACCGCAATCGATGAGCTTCGCCCGTGATAGCCGATCGGAACCCATTTGTAGTTGGGCAGGAGGGGATTGTCCGGTCTGAACAGCCTTCCCACGGTGGTCGCGTGATGAATCGAAGCGTAGAAGTCCGTGTAGTCGCCAATTGTGGCGGGCAGGGCGAATTGTGCCTGCGACTGCGGAATGAGCGCGGCCTGCAGTCTGGACTCGAGCGGCGAGCCGGCTCGCAGGGCATTGGAGAGGGCGCTTCGCAATGCGCCAGCGGCTGAGGGACCCATCGACATGAACACGTTCAGTGATGGCTGGGCGGCAGCAGCGAGCGCCGTTGCGGCTTCCGGGGGCAATATGGCCATCCGGGTCACAGCCACGAGGTCGAGTACTACGGACCCGATGGCAACGCCGCCCCGGAACGACTCCTGGGTGCCGGCGCGGCGGAACACCCCAAAGGGGAGATTCTGGATGGGAAAGTCCGTACCCGGTTCGTTGGCGCTGTTGACCCAACTCCTGAGCGAAGGGTCATGTGTAGCATCGATCCTTCGCACTAACCCGCTCCCCCAGCGTGCGGCGAGAAATTCTTCGGGAGTCCCTGCCAACAGTCACTGTAGTCAGACTGCAGCGTGGGCAAAGCCAGCGCGGCGGGCGTCGGACAAATGACCGTTCGAGTCTCGAACATGAATGCCATCGTATCGGTGATATGGTCCGGTTGGGTGGTGTCTGCCCGAGTGGCTCGCTCGAAAGTGGCTGCATCGGGTCCGTGACCGCTCATGCAGTTGTGCAGTGAGGCGCCCCCCGGCAGGAAACCCTCTTTCCTGGCGTCGTAAATTCCATGGATCAGCCCCATGAATTCACTGGCGACATTGCGGTGAAACCAGGGTGGACGGAAGGTGTCGCTCATGACGAGCCAGCGCGGGGGGAAAACGACGAAGTCGATGGTGTCCACGCCGGGAGTATCGCTGATCGATTGCAACACCAGGAATATCGACGGGTCCGGATGGTCGTAGCTGATCGAGCCCATGGTGTTGAAACGGCGCAGGTCGTACCTGTAGGGCGCGCAGTTGCCATGCCACGCGACTACGTCCAAAGGGGAATGATCGATGCGGGCTGACCACAACCCGCCCATGAACTTTGCTACCAGCTCGAAGTCACCCTCGCTGTCCTCATAGGCGGCCACCGGACTGTGGAAGTCGCGGGACAGAGCCAGTGCGTTCGATCCCAGCGGCCCAAGGTCCGGCAGGCGCAAGGCCGCGCCGAAATTCTCGCAGACGTAGCCACGCGCCTGGCCATCGAGGAGCTGAACTCGAAACCGCAAGCCACGCGGCAGTACCGCGATCTGCAGCGGCTCGACATCGAGTACTCCAAGCTCGGTCGCCAGACGCAAGCGGCCGAGTTGCGGCACGATCAGCAACTCGCCATCCGCGTTGTAGAAATAGCGACCCTGCATCGATCGGTTGGCGACGTACCAGTGAATGCCGCAGCCGCTCTGTTGAGCAGGTGAGCCATTGCCACCCACGCTGGTCAATCCTTGTATGAAGTCCGTTGGTTGAGTTGGAATCGGCAGGGGATCCCAGCGCAGCTGGTTGGGCGAGGCGTCCGTTGCATCGAATCGGCTGGTGAGCCGCCCACTGTCAATGCGCACGAAAGGCCCGTGTACGGCCGCCGGCCGGATGCGGTAGAGCCAGGACCTGCGGCTGGCGTGTCGAGGCGCCGTAAAGGCTGTGCCCGAGAACTGCTCGGCGTACAGTCCGTAGGGAGGATGTTGTGGTGAGTTCCCCTTGGGTGGCAGGGCGCCGGGCAAGGCCTCTGTAGCGAATTCGTTCGCGAATCCCGTCTGATAGGAAAGTGACTCCGCTCGATGCTGAGCGGCTGCCGGCCGACCGGGTACAGCAGACATGATGTGGAAGCCCTCAACCCGGAGTCTTCGGTTTGAGCACGCCGCGCCGGATCTGATCACGCTCCATGCTCACGAACAGCGCCCGGAAGTTGCCGTGACCGAAGCCCTCGTCTCCCTGACGCTGGATAATTTCGAAAAAGACCGGTCCGATGACCGTCTGCGTGAAAATCTGGCGCAGGTAACGGCCATTGCCGCCATCGAGAAGGATGCCGCGCTTTTGCAGCTCCTCCACCGGCTGGCCGTGGCCCGGCAGGCGCTCCGCGAGCATTTGGTAGTAGGTGTCTGGTGGCGCTGCCATGAAGGGCAGTCCCGCGGCATGCAAGCGGTCCCAGGTCGCGAAAATGTCGTCCGTCCGCAGGGCAATGTGCTGAATGCCCTCACCGCGGTACTGTTGAATGAATTCCTGGATCTGGTCCGGCCCGGCGCCGTCTTCGGACTTCGGCTCGTTCAGAGGAATGCGGATCTTGCCGCCGGGGGCGGACAGTGCGCGGCTGGTGAGGCCGGTGTATTCGCCGGTGATGTCGAAATACTGCGCTTCGCGGAAGTTGAACACGCGGTGATAGAAGTCGTAGAAGTAATCCATCCGTCCCTTGCGGACATTGTGTGTCAGGTGGTCCACCTCGATCAGGCCGGCGCCGCGGGGATGTTGCTCGATGCCCGGCTCGGGAACGAAGTCGAAGTCATAAATTGTCGGGCTGCTGTAACGATCGACGAGATAGATCAGGCTGCCCCCGATACCCTCGATGGCCGGAATGTTGAGCTCCATCGGGCCGATGGTTCCCTTGACCTCCCGCGCGCCTTGCGCCATGGCGTGGCACAGCGCCTGGCCTGCGTCGCGAACGCGAAAGGCCATCGCGCATACGCTGGGACCGTGGTCACCTGCAAACTGCTGCGCCAGGCTTCCCGGTTCGGCATTGAGTATGAAGTTGA
This sequence comes from Gammaproteobacteria bacterium, assembly GCA_028293745.1. GTDB lineage: Bacteria > Pseudomonadota > Gammaproteobacteria > Steroidobacterales > Steroidobacteraceae > 13-2-20CM-66-19. The sequence continues at coordinate 19,396 of JAQGOF010000002.1, forward strand.
TTTCACCCTGGCGGTACAGGGCCACATCCTTTGATCGATGGCGCGCAACGCGCGCAAACCCCATGGATTCGAACAGCCTGCCCAGCGCGGGCGCAGCCGGCGCCGTGTACTCGACAAACTCGAAACCGTCGATGCCCAGAGGATTGTCCCAGGCGGTGGGTCCCCCCGCCTGGCGCGCGGCGTGGACCGATTGAGTTTCGGGTGATGACATGGAGTGCCTCTTCTAATAGGCGTCGGTTGCCGGTATCCTATGTAGTTGCGTTCGCAACTGTCAAGGGCTGCCACGGGGGACGCATGCGGGAAAGTTCAGATTCGGGCAAGAGCGCCAAGCTGCAGTTGGAGCAATTCGTTCCGTTCCGCTTGAATCGCCTGGCTGTCGCGGTGAGTGAAAATCTGTCGCAGATCTATCGCGAGACCTTCGGGCTGGACGTTCCGGAGTGGCGAGTGTTGGTGACGGTCTGTGCAGGGAATGGGTGCACGGCACAACACATCGTAGCCAGCACGCGCATGCATAAGACCCGCGTCAGCCGTGCCGTTGCCGGGCTGGTGCACAGGAAGTTGATCGAACAAACCGCCAACCCGGCAGATGCGCGCGAGATGCCGCTTCATGCGACCAGGGCCGGCGAACAACTGTATCAGCGGCTCGTGCCGCTCGCCCTGGCACGCGAGCAGGAGATCCTGTCTTGCCTGGATACGGTACAACGGCAAGCGTTTCTGGATGCCCTCGATCGGCTGGAGGCCTCGTTGGACCTTGGCGGCGCAGGGGGATAGGGCTGATCTAGGAGCCATCTGTCCGCTCGCGCAGCACGAGCCAGCCAACGGCCAGTACTGCGGCTCCGGCACCCATGGACACGCCTCCCGCAATGAGAAACAGCGTCGACGTGACCATTCCCGCGCTGATGAGCATGCCACCGATGCTCGGTCCAAAGATCGCACCAACACGTCCGATGCCCAAGGACCAGCCGACGCCCGTGGCGCGTAACGGCGTCTCATAAAACGTCGCGCACAGGGCAACCATACACATCTGCGCCCCGATGCTCAGGAACCCGGCGGCGAAGGCGGTCGCGAGGAACATAACATCGGATTGAGCTGTTCCGATGAGTGCGATGGCTCCCGCACCCAGACCATACGCGCCGCTGACAGGGAGGGTAGGGCCGTGACGGTCCGCGAGTCTGCCAATCAAGAGACACCCGACAATGGCGCCGAGATTCAGCGCGGCTACGGCAAGCACGGCGCTCGTCATGCCGAAGCCGCCTCGCCTGGCCACCAGCGGCAGCCAGTTCACCAGGAAGTAGGACAGCAGCAAGCTCAGGAGAAAAGTGAGTGACAACAGCAGCGTGCCGAGCGCTCTACCGTCGCGGAACAAGCTCGCCACGGAAGCTCTGGAAACCTGCGCCGCAGGTGGCATCTGGCCGTTCCACTCACTCTCGCACTTCATCTGCTCGAGTACCGCGTAAATCGCGGCCCGGTCCTGGACCATCGCCAGGTAACGGATCGACTCCGGCACCAATATCTCGATCAGCGGCAGCAACAACAACGGCACGAGGCTGCCAACGTAGAACAGGCTCTGCCAGCCGAAAGCCGGAATCAGCCCGGCAGCCGCAATCCCGCCGATGACCGCCCCCAGCGGAAACCCGCAGAACATGATCCCCACGACGGTTGCGCGAAGCCGCCGCGGCGCATATTCGGACGTCAGGGAGATCACCGCAGGAAGGGCTCCACCCAATCCGAGGCCGGTCACGAGCCGGACCAGGATCAAGCCCGGCACGGACGTCGTAAATGGCGTGACCAGTGAGGCGAGGGCAAAGACCCCGACCGCCGCGAGCAGGCTCGGCTTGCGCCCCATCCTGTCTGCGAGGGACCCGAAGCTGAGGGCGCCCAGCAAGCTCCCAAGCAGCCCTGCGCCGAATACGATGCCGAATGCGCCCGGCATGACGCCCCAATCCGCGGCGATATCCGGAGCCGCCAGTGCGATCGACTGCGTGTCAAAACCATCGGCCATGGCTACCGATGCGCACAGTGCCGTGATGCGGATTTGCGCCGGACCGAATCGGCTGCCATCGATGAGGGCCTCGAGGTCACTCTTCTGAGCTGACATCTTCGGTGTGCTCGGACGATCGAGCCCGTACACCTTACCGGGCCGTGAAGCTCAGCGTGCCGTCGGCATTCCTTCGCCAGTGCTTGAAGAAATCCCACTCCAGCTGCGCCTCACGCAAATCGGCACCGTGCGACAAATCCTTGATCCAGACGACATCGAACAACCCCAGCGGGGCAGGGTCCGCGCTCGTGTATCGGTAGATCTCAAACCGGCCCTGTGGATAGCGCCGGTCGGCCGCGGCGCGCACGAGTTTGCCGCCGGGCACCAGTGCCTCGTACGGCGCCGAGTTGCTACTGCTCACCTTTTCGATGCGGTCCGCCGCCGTGATGTGGTTGAAGGTCTTGAGCTGGTCGATGGCGTCCCGCAATACGCCTTGAGCCGGAATCGCACCATCGACACTGGATCCTGAGTCGACATCGCCGTACACCATCATGGTCGGGATACGGATGTCCGATTTCGCCTTGGCGGCTGCGACCGCCGCCTGCACTTCCGGGGTGAAGGCGCCGAAGCCGTTGTTGGGAGAGATCGCCGCGAAAAGCTGCGGATGGGAGACGCCCATCATGAAAGTCAGGCCGCTGCCGAACGAGAAGCCCTGCATGTAGACTCTCGAGCTGTCCGCGCCATACGTCTGCACTACGTCCCGGATCAGTTGCTCGATGAATTTCTGATCCGGACCGTCCGGGTGGGTGAAATCCCACATGTTGTTATGAGCGCTGGGATAGACGGTGATGAAACCTTCGCGCTCGCCGACCGCATGCATCTTGATCTGACTGAGATACAGCCAGGCGGGAAAGTTCGCGCCGTGCGCGCTGATGACTACTGGAAGCGCCTGCCCGCGGCCCTGAGCGGAGGGCAGCTTCACATAGTACTTGTAAGGCTCACCGGAGCCCACATCGACGGTCTTCACCTGAAAGGCCGCATTGGCCTCAGCCTCGGTGAGCATGCTGCCGACGTCCCCGTTGGGGGAGGAGGTCCAGCGGGCAACATGCGCGAACAGATCGTTCCAGATGGCCGACGACATTGCCGCGTCGTACTTCGTCGCAGCATCGAGCGTCGTGAGACGAACCTGCTGCGCGTCATTGTTGGAATTGTTGTAGATCTGAGTCTTGAAGCCGCCCACCGTACGCGTCGCGGCCGTTCCGGCAACAGCGTTGCTGCGCCTCCAATAATCGACCAACCGTGTTGCGGCGGCGGATGCCGTAGCGGAGTTGAAGATCCACACCGCGACCGGGACTTCCCGCTTGAGCTGCTTCCAGACCGGCGGCACATTTTTTCCCGGGCGTATATTCTGGAAGTAATGTTGCGCGGGCTCGTCACCCCTGGCATAAACCGCCTCGAAGGGAGCCGCATCCAAAGTTGCCACCGCGGCGAACAGACCGGGGTGGTTGACCGCAAACTCCTGCGCCACCGTGCCGCCCGCGCCGACGCCTGTCAGATAGTAGAAGGGCGCCCACGTCGGAATCCGGTTGCCACGCATCCCGCCGCCTTCGCGGTTGGCCCCGCCGTCACGGTTGCCGCCGCCCATACCAGCACCTTCACGGCCGCCGCCTTCCCGGTTGGGGCCTCCTCCACGCTCGCCGCCCGCGCCGCCGCCGCCCGCGCCCATGCGGCCCTCGCCTTCGCCGCGGCGCCCCTCCGCGGCGGGACCACCCGCTCCGAGAGGTATCAGGTGCGTGCGCGCGTGATCGAACACGGCTTTCAGGTAATGATCCTCGCCGCCACTGTAGTTCGCCCAGGTCTGTTTCGCCGCCTCCGGGAAGACCACCGCGAACCCGTTGTCCTCAGCGAGGCTGAGCCAGCCGGAGGTTTGCGCGAACTGCTCTGTTGACTGGCCGTTGTCAGGCAGGGCGAGCACGACGAAAGTGAAGGTCGCCCGGTTGGCTTTCGAGGACACGAAGTAGGAATAGGTCCGATCCTCGCCATCGACACTGATCGTGTGGTGTCCGATAGCAGGATCGCCTGCGGCTGCGCGAAGGGTTGCCGGAGAGGCGGCATCTGGGGTTGCCGCATAGCCGGCCGCAGCGGGGGTCGTCGCAGAGCGTTGGCAATATGGGTTCGAGCCGTCTGGTGCAGCCGTGCAATTCAGCTTCTGGGAGCGTGTCGTGGCTACCCATTTCACGGTCGTGGCATCGCGTTGCACGTCGGAGACCTTGACGCTTTCCCAGGCCAGGTTTCCGATGGCGAGCGTTGTAGCCTGTTGCAGAGTCTGCACGTCCGCCGGCTTGCCGGAATGGCTTGCCGGGGGTCTTCGGTCCGGTGCCCCCGCCGATGCCGTTGTCACAGGCCCAGGTGCCGCCGCGCCAGGCGCGTCGGAACCGCTGTTGATGATGAAGTCGCGGTTGTTTTCCTCAGTGTCGTATTCGACCGGCTCCCACTGCGGACGGCGCCGAAACGTCTTTACCGTCGACCAAGGCTTGGTGAGCGCCTGGGGATCCTCCACGGTGATCTCGTCCACTAAAGTGCTCGCGTCCGATGCGTAGATTCGCTCTTTGATTGTCATGGCGCTGCTGTGTGGGCCGCCGCCGGGCAAGCGAATGGAATCCTTCACGCAGCAGGTGTCGACCAGCAGCTCCTGGCCGTGCCATCGGCCGATCGAGTGTCCCGCGGAATTCGGCAAAGGCTCGCTCGGATGCTGGCGGCCATCGGTGTAGATACGGCGCACGGGACCGCTCTCGGGAATGAGCAGGACTTCGCGCGGGTTGATCTCCACCTCAACCGGGAAAACCAGGGTCATCATGCCGGGCATGCCGGCGGCGCCGCGCTGTCCACCGCGAGCCGTGGGAGCGCTCGCGGCGAGCTTCTGGTATTGCTCGTTGTACGGCGCCCGCTGCGGCACGCCCACGGGTATCCGATCGTCCCAGACGATGTCGCCGTCGCGCTCCCAGACACCGTTCCAGTCGGGCAGAGCAGACCACTTGGGCGGCTTCGGTCCGCCCGTGGGCATGTTGGCGAGCTGTGCCAAGGCATCACCCGCGGCCAGCAACGCGAGGCTCGCGGCGAGGCCTGCGAACATACGTGTCACTTCAAGCCCTTTCGTTCGGTCGCTCATCAGCATCAACATCTCCCTCTCAGGCAAGGCCACTCCGGCCAGTCGGTCGTCCACTCGGTTCGGCGACAGGTCAGTTCGGTGTCTGTCCCGAGCTCAGGATCCGTCCGTCCGGCAGCGTTGCCTCGACGAATGCACCGCCTTTGCGTCCGTCCCGCAGCGGATTGATCATCACGGAGACCTTGTCCCCGACCTTGAAGGTGTCAGGTCTCCAGCCGACGCGCAGCAGCGTGTTCACGCTGGAGCCTTCGATGCCGTACTCCACCTGGTTGCCGTTCTCGAGCACCAACAACTGCAGCCAGCAGTGCGGGTTGGTGAACTGCCACTCCCTCACCGTGCCCTCGAGCTTCAGTGCCTTGCTGCGGTCGAACATTGCGAATGAATGATGAGCCGAAGCGACCGGAATGCTCCCGAGCATCGCGCCGCAGCTCAGAGCGGCCGACAGGAGCAGTGTTCGCGTGCGCGCCATGGACATTACGTCACCTTTCAGAAAGTAAGCGCGCCGTGTTGTGTTGGTGGCGCGCGTGTCAACTGTGCCGGCAGGGATTCTGGAGCAGGAAAAATCGAAAGGAAACTTTATTTTTTAGGCTGTGCGTTGTTGTCGCCGTGCGTCCGTTCGTACGCCAGCCGACATATTTCGTTATACTTCGACAGTTTCAAAATGCCCCGGAAAAGTATAAGAATGGGGCTGTCGCGCCGGCCCACGGGCGGCCGGCGCGAGCCGCGAGACCGGCAAGAGGGGGATACGTCGATGAACAGTCTGCCTGCGGTAGGGCCCCACGGCGATAACCGGCATACACTGCTGATCGTGGACGATGACCGGGAGATCCGTTCGCTGCTCGCCGAGCAGCTCGAGAAAGCGGGTTATACGGTGCACACTGCTGCAGATGGGGCCGGGATGTTCGCCGTGCTCAACAGCGGCGCGATCGACCTGATCATCCTGGATCTGAATCTTCCGGGAGAGGACGGCCTGTTGCTGTGCCGCGAGACGCGCAGCCGCCGTAACATACCGATCATCATGCTGACCGCCCGCAGCGAGCCAGTTGATCGAGTCATCGGGCTCGAGGTCGGAGCGGACGACTACGTGACCAAGCCGTTCGAGCCGCGTGAGCTGGTAGCCCGGGTACGCAGTGTCATGCGTCGCACGTATGCCTCGAGCGCGGCGCCCGAGTCACACCTTCCCAGGCGCGCGCGCTTTCGAGGTTGGATTCTCGATTTCGAAGCGCGACGACTGACGGATGCCAAGGGCCGCGTCGTGATGCTTTCGGGAGCGGAGTTCAGCTTGTTGAAATTCTTCGTCGAGCATGCCAATGATGTGCTCACCCGCGAGCAGCTCCTCACCGTGGCCTCCACTCCGGGCTCGGCGGACAGCTCGAGCCAGCGGGTGGATCTGCAGATCAGCCGCTTGCGGCACAAGCTCGGCGACGATGCACGCAGCGCGGAGTTGATCATGACGGTCCGAAGCCACGGTTACGTACTTGCCGCGTCGGTGACCTTCGAGTGATTCTGCGACGCTACTTCGCCTCGATGACGGGCCGCTTGCTCGTCTTCCTGCTCGTCGGCGTCATCGCCTCGGCGAGTGTTGCTTTGGGCATCGCGGACTTACGCCGCCGTGCGGATCTGCAGCGGATCCGGCTGGAGCGCCTGGCGGACCGGGTGCAGGATTTCGTCGTGTTCGCCAACAGCGCCTCAGAGCCGCTGCGGATGAAGCTGATGGCCGGGGGCGTGCCTGGCCTGTATCCGGCGAGTGGCGAGGAGCGGATCGTGAGGGTGGATACAGAGCTCACGAGGAGGCTTTCGAGCCGGATCGGTGCGGACGTGCGTGCGGAGCGGGTGGTCACCTCGACATGCTTCTCCAAGCCCATGGTACCGTCGTCGTACAATCCAATCTCCTGTTGGGCGGTGGCCCTTCGACTCGCGGATGGCACGCCATTGAGGCTGGTGTTGATCAGCCCGCGCACCGAGGACATGAAACTTCCGGGCCTCGATCCGGTCTTCCTGTCCATCCTGGCACTCGGAGTCGGTGTCCTGACCTTCATCGCCGCGCGGATGGCCGCCGCACCGCTCGCAGATCTGTCGCGAGCAGCTCGCACACTCGGCAGTGATCTGGACTGCGGGCCGTTACAGGAGCGTGGGCCCTACGAGGTGCGAGACGCGATTCGGGCGTTCAACAACATGCAGGCGCGACTGCGCCGACACGTCGTCGAGCGGACGCAGATCCTGGCGTCGATCACACATGACCTGCAGACACCATTGACACGGCTAAGATTGCGCCTCGAGAAAGTTGAAGACGTTGCACTGCGAAGCCGGCTCATCGATGATCTTGGGGGTATGCAGATGTTGATTCGCGAGGGTCTCGAGTTCGCTCGTGGCACCCAGATCGATGAGCCGTTCGCGCCGGTAGCGCTCGACTCACTTCTGGAGAGCCTGGTAGAAGATGCAGCCGAGCGTGGGCAGGCGGCAGCTCTCACCGGACGCTGCGGTTATGACGTCGAGGCGCGTCCGCGGGCTCTGCAGCGCTGCCTGGCTAACCTGTTGGACAATGCCCTCAAATATGGCGGCGCCGCGGAGATTTCCGCGGCAGTCACCAATTGCGAATTGCGCATCAAGGTTCGCGATCATGGCCCCGGCATTCCGGTGGACAAGCTCGACGCTGTGTTCGAGCCTTACGTGCGCCTGGAAATTCCCGGCGCGCCCGCAACCAACGGCGCCGGGTTGGGATTGACGATCGCGCGCATGCTGGCCGAGAAGAACGAAGCGGAGCTGAGCCTCGGCAATCATCCTGAGGGCGGGCTGGAAGCCTGTTTGATTCTGCGGCGTGGCCTGACGCCAGCGAAAGAGCCTGCGCCTCTTGTTTCATCGGATGTGAGGGTAGTCGATGTCTGAATCCAATTGGCCTCAGGCCGGACGCGAACGACTGATCGTGCCAGCTCCCGTGGGACTGACCATATGGCTGAACAACTTCCTATGATGGTCGCCGCGTCCGAGCCCGGAGCTGATGTCAACGGGATCGCATCCCTGCTGATCAGATTCAGCAATGCGGTGGATCAAAGGCGGCCAACCGACATTGCGGATCTCTTCAGCATCGATGGGTTATTTCGGCCCGGCGAACCGAGCATTCGCGGCCGTTCGGCCATCGAGGCGTTCTATGTGGCGAGGCTGGCAGATGAGCGTCGGCGTACCCGCCACCTGTGGTCGAATCTCTTCGTTCGACCTGCCGGTCCGCGGCAGGCCCAGGTAGAGGTCGTGTTGACGAACTATGCGTTTGAGCCGTCAGTATCGGAAACTGCGCTGCAGATGCGGATCGGTAACGTTGTCTGCCGCTGTGAGAGCGACGAAGCCGGTAACTGGCGTTTTGCCGAGCATCTCTACGAACGCATTTTCGCAACGAGCCTGCCCCTCGCCGGCGGTGTGATAGAAACTCCAAGGACCTGAATAATGAGCACCCTGACTCTCGAAAGCGCGGCGCGCATCGTGGATGGCGCGCTGGAGCACGCGAAGACTCTGAAGCTGAAACCCCTGACCGTCGCGGTATTGGATGCCGGTGGCCACCTCGTCGCGTTCAAGCGGCAGGATCGATCCGGCATCCTGCGGCCGGACATTGCCCAGGGGAAGGCCTGGGGGGCGTTGGGAATGGGGGTGGGGGGACGCGCTCTGGCAGAGCGCGCACAGCAGGCGCCCGCGTTCTTCGTGGCTCTTGCCAGCGCGTCGGGTGGGCGCGTCATTCCGGTACCGGGTGGAGTTTTGATCAAGAGCGCCACAGACGAGATCATCGGTGCCGTAGGCATCAGCGGCGATCATCCCGAGAACGACGAGGCATGCGCGATCCACTCCATCGAGCTGGTGGGGTTGGTGGCACAGCCGGGGTGAGTCACCCGACCGTCGGGCAAGTGTCATGAAACTGGCGACCTTTGTGGATTCCTGCGGCCCGAGGATCGGAGTCGTCGAAGGGCAGGAAGTTGCTGACGTGTGTCGCGCTGATCAGCGCCTCCCGAGCGATCTCGTCGCATTGCTCTCCTGCGGCTCCGATGGGTTGAAAGCCCTCGAGAGGGCGGCGATCCGCGCCCCGCGTATCCCGCTGTCCGAGGTGCGCCTGGGGCCGCCGGTCCGCTCGCCCCGAAAATTTCTCGGCCTGGGCATGAGTTACCGTTCGCACGTTCAGCACGTGCGCGCCAAGGGCGGGGAATTGCCGGACCACCAGGTCTGGTTCAACAAACAGGTCACCGCTGTCAGTGGCCCCTACGACCCCATACACCTGCCGAGTGTTACCCGGGAGCTCGACTACGAGGGCGAGCTCGCGATTGTCATCGGGAAGCGGGTGCGCCACGTTCGCAAGAGGGACGCAGCCGCGGCCATAGCAGGCTTCATGGTCTGCAACGATGTCAGTGCCCGTGATTGGCAGCGCCGCTCGCCTACAGCGATGTTGGGCAAGTCTTTCGATACGCACGGGCCCACCGGTCCGTGGCTGACCACGGCGGATGAAGTGCCGAACCCCGAAAGCCTGCGTATCCGCACGTGGGTGGACGGGGAGCTGCGACAGGATGGCAACACCAGCGAGCTCATCTACTCCTTCGCGGAAATGCTCGAAGAGTTGTCGACCGTCTTCACCCTGGAGCCCGGCGACATTCTGGCGACGGGGACGCCGCTCGGAGCGGGCCAATCCTTCTCGCCGCCGCGTTACCTGCTGGCGGGCCAGAGCGTCCGCGTGGAAATCGAAGCACTGGGCCACCTCGAAAACACCGTCATTCCAGAGCCTCGCCAGACTCCGTCGTAGTCAGCGCTGTCAGCGGCTGACCTCGCGGCACGACTCGCCGCTGCTCCCACGAGCACGTCCATACGCCCGTGCATCAGGTTGTTTCCTACTATTTCGTAACCTGTCGAACGACATGCAGGCCCGGTGCATACAGATATAGTGCGAACTGTTAGTAAATAGATTTCAAAACTGATTTAAAGTTACCTATAGTGACGGCGCGTTGACATTGCGCCGAAACGCAGTCGTCCCTGTCAGGTCGCAGTAGCGACGAAGATGTTTGACGGCGGTCAACAGTCGGGAATCCACGTGAGACGGTCGAGGGGGGAGTGGATGGCTGTCAAATTGTCACTCGCGGGCTATGCCGGCGCCGGTTTTATGGTTATTGCATCGACAGCGGTCCTGGGCCAGGAGGACACCGCAAGCCCGGCGCCCACGCCGCCGGCGCAGGCGGCCGAAGGCGGCAACGCGCTCCAGCCGGACGTACTCGAAGCGGTTACCATCACTGGAACGCGGATCATCCGTAACGGCTATTCGGCGCCGACTCCGGTCACCGTCGCCACCGTCGAGGAGCTGCGACAGGAAACTCCATCAAACATTCCGGATGCGCTCAACAAGCTGCCGCAGTTCGCGGGATCCACCACGATGAGCAGCACCAGCAACAGCTCGACCAACACCGCGGGAAATTTTCTGAACCTGCGCTCGTTCGGCCCGGTGCGGACGCTGATATTGCTGGACGGTCACCGCGTTCCGGCGACCAACTTCAACGGCCTGGTCGATGTGGATACGCTCCCCCAGGCGCTGGTCAAGCGGGTGGAGGTGGTCACGGGTGGCGCCTCTGCGGTATATGGCTCAGACGCCGTGACCGGTGTTGTGAACTTCCTGCTGGACACAAGGTTCACCGGCCTCAGGGTCGAGGCGCAGGGGGGGATATCCACCTATGGCGATGCGGCGAGTCAGAGATTCACGCTGGCGGCCGGCAGCGGGGTATTCGAGCGGGGACATGTCATATTCAGCCTGGAACATTACAACATCAACGGTTTCGATCAGAGCGGTCGCCCGTTCAGCAGCCAGGACCAGGTGTATACCGGAGCGGGTACCCCGGCGAGCCCGTATGTCCTCACCACCAATGCGCGCCTGTCGAACGAGGCATACGGCGGACTGGTGACGACTGGACCCTTCGCAGGGCAGCAATTCGCCGGTAGCGGGGTGCTCGCGCCCTTCAACAAGGGCGCGCCGACAAAGACCAACAATGTCGCGGTGGGTGGCGATGGCGCCTACTATTACGGCCAGTCGCTGAGCCATCCACTGCAGACCGACCAGGGATTCGGGCGCTTCCAGTTCGAGTTCAACGAGGCTGTGCGCGGCTACATGCAGTTGAGCGCTGCACGGGCGAAGACACGCTTCCAGGCCTCCGTCGCAACGGACAACAATGTAGCGATTTTCAGCGGGAACGCCTTCCTGCCGGCGAATGCTCAGGCGCTGCTGACCTCCAGCGGGGCTCCCCGCTTCGCCATGAACGTTCTGCCCGAGGATCTTACGGTACAGGCGGAGCTGGATCAGACGACTGTCGCATTGACCGAGACGGCGGGTCTTCAGGGCCGGCTGTTCGGCGATACCTATAACTGGGATCTCTACTACACACACGGCGAGGGCCGGACCCGTTCCGTGACCCTCAACAACATCAACAATCAGCACTTCTATGCCGCACTGGATGCTGTGCGGGATCCGAGCGGAAATATCGTATGTAAGGCCGCCCTGACGAATCCGGCGCAGTTTTCGGGGTGTGCGCCGCTGGATCTGTTCGGCGTCGGCAACGAGTCGCAGGCGGCGTTGAACTACATCTATGGCGATACGATCTGGCAGGCCGTCAACATGACCAACGACGTCGCGGCAAGCATTTCCGGCATCGCGTTCAACGATTGGGCCGGCCCGGTCTCAGTCGCCTCCAACGTTGAATATCGCGCGCAGAGCCTGAATATGACCAGCAATGCGAGCCCGCTCGCGACGGCCGACTACACCGGGATACGTGCGGGAACGGCCGCCCCGACACTGCCGTGGCAGTACACGACCATGGCGCCGCAGCGCGGGTCGAACTCCGTATGGGAAGTCGGCGCCGAGACCGTCGTGCCGCTCCTCACCGACGCGCCGCTCGTGAAGAATCTGGAGGTGAACGGCGCGGCGCGCTTCACGGATTACAGTTCGAGCGGCGCGGTGACGACCTGGAAAGTTGGCCTCAGGTACCAGCCGTTTGCCGACTTGCACTTCCGAGGCACCGAATCGAAGGATATCCGCGCCCCCACGCTGTACGATCTGTATGCAGGCCCGACGTACAGCGTGTTTGGCCTGAACGATCCGCACACGGGAGTGACGGCCTCGGTCCCCGTGGAAAGCCTGGGCAACAGGAATCTCGTGCCCGAAGTGGCGCGCACGTGGACGGCCGGGTTGGTCTACACGCCGGCCTGGCTCCCCCGATTCAACTTCTCGGTGGATTTCTTCCATATCTCGATCGACAACGCAATCGGCACCGTCGCGGGCAGCAGCGGCAACGCCGTGGCGGCGATCCAACAGTGCGAGGCTTCCGGTGGCACCTCGCCACTGTGCGCCCTGTTCACCCGGCCTCTGCCTTTCGCCAATACTTCGGCGGCCAATTTTCCCACGCTGGCGCTCAATCAGACAGTCAACATCGCGCAGCAGTACACCCGTGGATTCGATGTCGAGTCGGACTACTCGCTGCCGCTGCCGCGGCGCGCAGGGCGGCTGGATTTCCGGCTGCTGTACAGCCATCAACCGGTCATGGTCACCAGAGCCTTTGCCGGAGCTGCCCTGGTAAATGCGGCCGGCACCCAGGGACTTCCGGTCGATCGCGCCACGGGGCGGCTGGGCTACGAGGTGGGGCGGTTTGCCGCGGGCTGGCAAGTACGCTACTCGGGCAACGAGAGCCGCGGCACGGGCAACACGTCGCAGGTATTCGCCGGCGGATCGCTCGGGCCGCTCTATTACCACGACCTGACCCTGAGCTTTCACTTCGGTCCGTATGGAAGCAATCTGCAGACCTTTCTCACCGTGAACAATCTGTTCAACCAACCGCCGCGCATCTCGCCGTCGACCACTTTCACCGGCATTCCCGGATTCGGCAGCCCGGCTGTCGCGGGGGACGATGTCCTGGGCCGGTATTTCACGGCCGGGATCCGCTGGAGTTACTGAGCCATGCCCTCGATTGTGCGGCAGTGGTCGGATTGGATTGAAATCAGCGCCTTGAGTCAATGGATCCAGAGCGAGGAGTGGGTCGTGCCCGCTTCGCAGTCGATCCATATCCTCGCACTCTCAGTGGTGTTCGGATCCGCAGTGCTGATCAATCTCAGGCTGCTCGGAGTCGGCTCGGCTCACGGGCGCAGCGTGCCCCGGCTTCTCGAGGCGCTGCTGCCGTGGACTTACCGCGGCCTCCTGATCCTGTTGCTGACCGGGGCGGTACAGACGATTGCCGAGCCGATGCGGCAGTTCGGCACGCCGGCCTTTTGGCTGAAGATGCTCATGATTCCCATAGTGTTCGGTCTTACCAAGGCATTCGCGCGTAGGGTGCGTCAGAACCCCGCGAGGTGGGATTCCGCGGCAGCGCATCCAACCGGGAGCAAATTGTTTGCGCTGGTCTGCCTCGGTCTGTGGGTCGCAATCATCTGTTGCGGCCGCTTCATCGGCTACAGCCATGTCTGATCTGAACGGAGCCGTTGAGTGAATCTCGAGGAACTGCTCGAGCACATCCAGCGCAGCGGCCTGGCCGCGGCGGTGCGTGGAGATTCCGGCTTGGGATGGCTTTTCCCCGAGATCGAGACGGCTCACGTGCTCGCGCTGGCGCTCGTTTTCGGCTCGATCTTCATGGTCGACCTGCGGCTGCTCGGAGTCACCTCGCGCGACAGTCCAGTCTCCAGGCTATCCGCCGAATGTCTGCCGTACACGTGGATCGCATTCATGTGCGCGGTGATCAGCGGCTCGCTGCTGTTCGCCTCGAGGGCCCACACGTATTTCTATAACCTGCAGTTCCAACTCAAATTCGTGTGCATGGCACTGGCCGGCCTGAACATGGCGGTATTTCATTGCGGCGCTTACCGGCACGTTCTCGAGTGGGACACCCGGCTGCCGCCACCACTGGCTGCGCGGCTGGCGGGAGTACTCTCCATCGCGCTCTGGACTGCTGTAATTTTCTTCGGCCGCTGGATCGGCTTCAAAACTTGAATGGAGCCCCATCGAGCCTATCCGGTTGGCGCGTGGGCTGGTTGGGCGCGGGGATGGCTGTCATGCTGGCCGCAGGGCTCGGGTACTGCCTCCATGTGCGCTCGCTCGAAGCTGCACTCGTGCACAACTGGCCGGATGAGCTGACTCGTGATCCGGCCATTATCCACTTCGCCATGTCCATGGCCCGGCCGTTGTATGCAGAGCATTGCTCGTCCTGTCACGGTCGCGATTTACGGGGAAACCACAATGTAGGCGCGCCTGACCTGACCGATTCAGTCTGGTTGTACGGGGACGGTGATATCGGCGACCTCGAAGCCAGCATTCGCTACGGCATCCGCTCCGGCCATCCAAAGGCTCACAATGTTACCGATATGCCGGCCGAGGGTCGTAGCCACCAACTCTCGGCCGCTGAGATCCACGCAGTGATCGAGTACGTGTTGGCGCTGTCTCGGGAGCCGCACGATGCAGCGGCGGCCGAGCGTGGTCATAAACTGTTCTACGACAAGGGCAACTGCTACGACTGCCACGCCAACGACGCCAAGGGCAATACGGATTACGGGGCTCCATCGCTGCTCGGAGCTGACTCTCTCTACGGTCGGGATCGCCGGATGCTTTACGAGTCGGTCTATAGCGGCCGGCATGGGATGTGTCCGGCGTGGGCCGGAAAGCTCGCACCAGTGCAGATTCGCGCGCTGGCGGTGTTTCTCTACATCGAGTCGCATGCGGACTCCAGCGACGCGCCACGCCGCCTCCTGCCGGAGAAAGCCCCTTGAGCATGCGGCCGCACACCACGCGTTCCATGAGCATGTTAGCCCTGGGGGCGCTGCTCGGACTTGTGATCGCCGGCTATGGACTCTTTACCGCCAAAGGGACGCGCTCACATGGAGTCCCGCCCGAAGCGATCGTGCTCGTGAACGGTCGTCCAATTCTGCGCAGCGATTTCATTACGCAGGCAAGGACCGAGTTTGCGACCCCATTCGCTCATTGCACTACAGAGCAGCGCAGGAAAGTTCTGGAGGAGATGATCGCAGAAGAGCTCATGGTACAGCGCGGGCTGCAGATCGATCTGTCGAGCTACGATGCCGATGTCCGGGCAGCGATGGTGGCGGGAGTCGAGCTCGAGGTCACGGCTGACGTGCTGGCCGAGCAACCGAGCGAGCCGCAGCTACGCGACTATTACGAACGACACAAAAGCAAGTATGTCACGGCAGGTGTCATGCGCCTCAGAGATATCGTCTCACGGGCGACAGGACCCGTCTCGGTGGATCAGGCGATGTCTACTGCCCGGGAGGCAGTTGCCGCGCTGCGCACAGGTGAGCCGCTCGAGACGGTGATGCAACGACATCATCTCGCCGACTCGGGAAGGCTGATGGACGCTGGCCGGGTGGATACCGGGGACGTCCTGGAGTTTGCCGCGAGGGAAAAGCTCGGCGGCGAGATGTACGGCGTGGCCTCCACGCTGCAGGCAGGCCAGATATCCGATGCGATCCGCCAAAGCGACGGTGTCCACATCATCTTCGTGATCCAGCACCGATTTCCGGTTCAACAGGAGTATGCAGCCGCGGCGGACCAGGTATGGACCGACTACAAGAATGATGCGCTGACTCGCGTGCGCATGGCCAATATCCGCTACCTGCGCAGTCGCTCCGACATCATTCTGTCAGACGATGCGCGTTCGCTGGAGGCGTCGCCGAGGTGAAACGCCGTGCCTTGCTGCTTTGCTGTCTCGCACTGCTGGGTGGTGTAAGTGCGACCCAAGCTCATACGAAGAGCGAAACCCATTCGATTTGGCAGGTTGCCGGTAGCGTGCTGCACGTGTCATTCACGATCCCGCTGACCGAGGCAATCCGGTTAGCTCGCCCCGGCGAGGATCAACCTCCGGATGAGCGGGTGGTCAACTATCTCAACGAACATCTTGCCGTCACCAGTGGGAAGCAGAGCTGCGCCAAGGGGCAGGGGCGGGCGCTCGCGGCCACCACCCAGTTTCGCCGCTTCGAGCTGAGCTTCCAGTGTACGACCGCGCGCGACATCACGTTGCATTCATCTTTCTACTTCGACCTCGTGCCCTCACACGTCACTTTCGCCCAGGTACAGACCGGCGATGGCCAGTTCATCGAGCAGCTCTTCACGAAGGATCATCGCGACGTCGATGTCAGTGCCGGCGATGCGCAGATGCGGGATGCGAGTCTCCTGGAGTACGTCCGCCTCGGAGTCGAGCACATTCTGACCGGCCCGGATCACATGTCGTTCCTGTTAGGGCTGGTACTGATCTCGAGGCGGCTGCGCGATCTGGTGTTCGTCATCACCGGCTTTACGGTCGGTCACAGCATCACTCTCGCACTGGCGGTTACCGGAATATTGCAACCGCACGCCGAGTACATCGACGCTCTCGTTGCTCTCACGATCGCGGTCATCGGAGTGGAAAACATAGCCGTAGTGAGCCACCGGAGCACCGCTCTCGCCGCCGGTGTCGCGTTGCCGCTGCTCGCGATGGCAGTTGCCAGTTTCGCTGGCATTGGCGCTTTGCCGCCATTGCTGCTGCTGGGGGCGGCGCTATTCTGCTCTAACTACCTGATGCTATCGGGACACTTGCGCGATGCGGGCCGATTGCGGCTGATCGTGACGGCAGTCTTCGGCCTGATCCATGGCTTTGGATTTGCTGCAGGTCTTCTCGATATGCAGCTGCCGCCCTCCAGGCTTGCTCAGATTCTCGTAGGCTTCAATCTCGGGGTGGAAATCGGTCAGCTTGCATTGGTATTTGCCCTGCTCGGGGTCGTGGCCCTGCTGAGGCGCTGCAAGCTTTCCCTGCCACGGCCGATGGTGGTCGATGGTGTCGCGGCCGGGCTCGTGGCGGTCGGTACGTACTGGTTCGTCTCGCGAAGTTTCACCTGATGCGACTGGTGATTGTCGCGCAGCACTTCACGCGCGCGCGCCTTGCACCGCATCGATCATGCATCCTACCAACAGGCAAGGCTCAGCGGAGCGATTGCTCCAGGCGTGATTCGTTCCGCGTATGACGACCGTATCGCCGGGGCGCATGAGGACTTCGTCCACATCTGTGACGAGATAGATCTCGCCCTTGACACAAACAAAACAATCGAGCGTATCGGTGCGATGCATGCTCGGGTGCCGTGCCAGGTCCTCCGCCGTCGGTGGGTGCTTCTGCTTGACCGCGAGATGCAACTGCTGCACCGCCCGGATATGCGTCTTTGGGTCGGGATGGTCGGGGGCAATCTCCAGGGCACGGAAAATCATTCCACCCGGGAACGGCTCCCGGGTGTGAATTTCGAGCGCGCGGTCTGTTTCGATGCTGTTGTCGGCCGGTATTTCCCGGGTGCTCCACAGGGCCACCCGGTAGAAAAAACCGGGATTCTCCTGCAAGTTGGTCGCCTCGCGCAGCAGCACCGCCGATTTCCCGCTGGTGTCCGGTCCGACGACGTATCGTTTCCATTTGGCCATGACTTTGCCCGTGGTGTGGATTGAGTGCGTTCGACCTCACGCTATGATATCCCGAAGGATATGTCGATCCGCTCAGGTTGCACGGCCCCTCCTCATACTTCGATACAAACAAACAGGGTTTGATACATTCGGGCGTCTATTCGATAAGTGCATAGTCAGAATTCACTCGTCACACTCTACACGGACGTCGGCTGGCGATAAGGTCAGCGGACCCAGAGGGGGGAATGAACGATGAGCAGGAAGTTGCCGTTCGAGTTGCTGCTGCGTGGATGTGCGAGGCTGCTGATAGTCCCTGGAGTCGCTGCGGTCCAGGCGCTCGGCGCGGTATCTCCCGTGGACGCTGCAGAGTCCGCTGCTGTCCAGCAGAGCGGGCTGGAGACCCTCGATGAAATAGTTGTGGTCGCCCAGCGTCGGCCGGAGCACCTGCAGGACGTCCCGATCACCGTAACGGCGGTCTCGGCGGAGAGTTTGTCAGCAGCTGGGGTCACCAACACGGCAGATCTGGTCAACGTTGTACCCGGCCTGCTGATGCCGACCTCCGCCGGCTATACGCTGCCGCACCTGCGGGGTATCGGTATTACGGCGATCGGAGCCGGAATCGAAAACTCGGTCGCGACGTACGTCGATGGCGTATATCGCGGGGTTTCCTCTTCGGACGCGCTGGCCTTGAACAACATCGCCCAGGTGGAGGTGGAGAAGGGCCCGCAGGGTACCCTGTTCGGACGCAACGCCACCGGCGGCTTGATCCAGGTGACCACCCTCGATCCCAAGCCGGGTTTCTCGGGCTCGGCCAGCGTCGGTTACGCCAACTACCATACCGTCTCCGAGAGCGTTTACGTGACGGGCGGCGCTGACATACTGGCCGGCGACTTTGCCGTGCAGTCGACTCACCAGGGTGAGGGTTGGGGAACCAACGTTGCCACGGGGCAGGACGTGAACCGGATGGACCTGAGTCTGTCCATGCGCTCTAAGTGGTTGCTGAAGCCCGCTGAGGGTACGAAGGTCACCTTGATTCTGGACGAGACCCAGAGCCGCAACTCCATGTCGGCACTGCGGAACTATCTGAATTACCCGAACGTGTACTACCCGCCCATCTTCGGTTCTCTGCCGCTCCTCGATGTGAATGACGACGCGCAGCCGCTGCGCCGCCTGAAGGAGCAGGGCGTGAGCCTGGGGCTGGACCAGGAACTGGGTTTTGCCAGCCTGGTGAATACGGTCGCCTATCGCAACGATGTCTACACCTACAATGTCGACTTCGATCTGGGACCGAATCCCTACTCACTGAATGTAACCCGGCAGTCGGACAGTCAACTGACCGAGGAGCTGCAGCTCATTTCGAGCAATATAGGGTCCTTCACCTGGCAGGCGGGCGTGTTCTACTACAACGCCCACAACGCCTTCGATCCGCAGAACCTCTATTTCAGCGGACCAGCGGTGAACCCGGCGAGGCCTGTGACGCACATCGTCAATGAGAGCGAGATAAAGACCAACTCCATCGCAGGGTATGCCCAGGCCACACAGGCGTTGCCGGCCGATTCCCACTTGACGGTGGGATTGCGCTATACGTCCGAGACCCGGTATCTCGTGAGCGGGGAAACGGGATACCTCAATGGCGTGATACCCGTTACGCTTGCAAACTTGAATACCAGTGTGAGTACCCATACGCCCACCTGGCGAGTCGCTCTGGACCACAACTTCACGGACGACATCCATGGCTATGTCTCGTACAACCGCGGATTCAAGAGCGGTGGGTACAACGTGACAGCGCCGACCGCACCCGCGTACCAGCCCGAGAAGCTCAATGCCTATGAAATCGGACTGAAGACGCAATTCCTCGACCGGCGCCTCACCCTGAACAGCGCGGCCTTCTATTACGACTATGAGAACATCCAGGTGTCTCGCTTCGTGACCGGCTTGCCACAGGTCTACAATGGCGGCAAGGCCAGGCTCTACGGCCTCGACTCGGATGTGGCGATGCGCGTTACGGAGCGGTTGACGCTGGCGGCCGGCATCGAGTTGTTGCACTCCGAGTTCATCGACTTTCCGAAGGCGGATTTCTTCTTCAGCTGTCCTGGAGGCTATCCAGGCGTTTGCAGCCTGTCCGCCAACGGCAATCAACTGCCGCAGGCACCCGAAGTATCGGGTACCATCAGCATCGATTACCGCATTCCGGTCGGGGAGGGGGACGTTCACCTGAACCTGAACGAGTCAGCCAACTCCGGTTACTACTTCGCCCCGAATAATGAATACAAGCAGTCCGCCTACGGCCTGCTGAACGGCTCGATCCGCTGGTCATGGAAGAATTTCGATGCGAGCCTGTGGGGCAAGAACCTGACCAATGAGATCTATCCCATCAGTGCCAACCAGGCTCCCACCGCTGTCGCCGCGGCTTATGCGGCGCCCCGGACCTATGGAATTACCGTGGGCGCGCGGTTCTAGAGACACATGACCGCAGAAGCCGACCTCGACGGTGTGATCGACTCGAGTCGCCTTGGCCGCTTTCAGGGTTTGGTGATCGCGCTGTGCGCCCTCATGGTGATGATCGACGGCTTCGACACGCAGGTCATCGGCATGGTGGCGCCGTCGATCGCCGCCGCGTGGAACGTCCCCTCTGCAGCGTTTGGGCCCGTTTTTGGCCTGGGCCTGTTTGGCGGTCTGCTGGGCGTGGTGATCCTGGGGAGTGCCAGCGATCGCTTTGGTCGCAAGCCGGTGTTGGTGTCTGCAATACTGTTGTTCGCCGGAGTTTCGCTGCTCACGCCCGTGACAACGTCTCTTACGGAGTTGAGTGCGGTACGGTTTGTCGCAGGTTTCGGGATGGGAGGGGCGCTGCCCGGGCTCATCGCCATTACCTCGGAGTACTCTCCTAAAGCTGTGCGCGCCAATGTCACCGCGCTCATGTACTGTGGCTTTCCCCTGGGCTCGGTGCTCGCCGGTGTGGTGTCGGCCCAGATGGTGCCACGCTCAGGCTGGCAAAGCGTGTTCTATGTTGGCAGCCTCGTGCCGCTCGGCTTGTTGCCGGTGTTTGCTTGGATCGTCCCGGAGTCGCTGCGCTTCCTGGTCGCGCGCGGCGATCATGGGCAGGTCGCGAAGATTCTGGCGAGGATGAGTTCCGGCGTCAGCTGGAACGGCAAGGTCGCGCAGGCACGGCACGGACAACGATCGCGGGTTGGGCGCCTGTTCACCGATGGTCGGGCCATGGGCACCGCCTCGCTCTGGGCTGTCCTGTTTCTGAGTCTGCTGCTGACCGTTTTCCTCGTGAGCTGGCTGCCGCTCGTGGCGCGCTCAGCCGGGATCGACATCAGGAGCTCGGTCCTCGCCGTTTCCGCGCTGAACCTCGGGGGGATCGTGGGTTGTTATGTCATAGGAAGACTGCGCAATCGCTTTGGTTCCGAGAAGCCGATCGCCCTGGGTTACGCGTTTGGCGCAGTGGGCGTCGCGCTGATCGGGTGGGTTGGACATTCGGGCCTGGCGCTCCTGGTTGCCGCGCTGCTAGCAGGAATGTTATCCGTCGGGGCACAGATGTGCGCTATTGGCTTGTCCGCAACCTTTTACGACACATCGCTCCGCGCCACCGGCGTCGGCTGGGCGCTGGGATCTGGTAGAGCTGGGGCGGTTGTCGGTCCGATCATAGGCGGAGTCTTGATTTCCGCGGGGTTATCCACGCCGGCACTGTTCCTGGTTGCCGGCGGTGTCTCACTCGCAGCCGGATTGGCCGTTTTCTCGATGGGATTTGCTACCAGAAGGGTCGCACCGGACGCCGTTGAAGGTGTCGCCGGAGAGAGTCGTGCCGCGCCACCTGGTCGTGTTTCGCCCTGACGCGTCCGCGAAACTGCTGCGTGGGAATCGCGGGACTGTGTCATCCGATCTCGGTCGCGACGTCGGCGAGCAGCTTGCGAAACCAACAGCTACGCGCGTCGGAGTGCACAGACTCGTGCCAATACGCGCGGTTCTGTACCGGCGGAAGGCTGAAAGGCAAATCGACACTCTGAAGCCGATAGCGCTCGCGGCAGCGTGCCGCGAACTTTTCAGGAACGGTGGCGATGACATCGGAATTCGCTACGATTTCCACAACGGTCAGCGGATTTAGTACATGGTATCTGATGTTCCTGCGCCGCCCATCCCGCGCGAGTCGCTCCTGCACGAGCAGTTCAGTCGTGGTCTTGCCGGGGATGTCGTATTGAGCGTGGGGCAGCTCGAGATATTCCTCGAGAGTCAGCCCGTGGCGCAGCTTCGGATGCGCTGCACGCGCGATACACACGAGTCTGTCCTTGAAGAGCAACCGCGACCGCAGGGTCGGGGCAGGTGTGGTCATCCAGCCGATGAGGAAATCGATTTCTCCCCGGCCCAGGGCGCTGACATCCTGCGGCCGATCGGGCAGGCGAACCTTCACCTCTATGCCCGGTGCGCACCGGGCCACCGTGTTCATGACATCTGTCAGGAAGATATGCTCCACGTATCCGGTGGCCACCAGAGTGATCGTAGTCTGCGTCGAGACGGGGTCGAAGGTCTGCACCACAGAGGAAAGCCGTTCCAGCGTCTCGACCACCCGGTGAAGCTCGTCCTTGAGCCCTAGCGCGCGCGGCGTCGGAATCATGGTTCCTCCAGCCCACACGAGCAGAGGATCTGCGAAGTAGGCACGCAGTTGCGCAAGTTGCCGGCTCATTCGCGATTGGCCGACACCCAGCCGGGATGCGGCGCGCGACACGCTGCGCTCGTCCATCAGGACGCAGAAGCTCCGCAACGCAAACAGATCGACGTCGTTAGTATTCATATTTGGGATACTCAATATGTGCCACCCGAGCATACCAAGACCAACCTGGGTGGTTAAGCTGCACCGATGATGCCACCGGTCGCCACCCAGTCGAGTGAAGGAATGCGCGTGGTGCCGCAGACCGCGGATGCCGATCTGCTCGCGAAGCAATTGCGATCGGTTGCCGATGTCGAGGCCATAGAGCAGACGCCTCTCGATGAGCGACTGAAAGTACTCGATTTCACGCGGCGCGTAGCGCTGGCACTCGCTGCGCGCGATCCTGCAGATGCGGCAATCCTCTACGTACCGGATGGCGATACCGAGCGGCCCGCGGAGTGCGTCTCATTCGCCACGTTGCGTGACAACATTGCCCGTACCCGGTCGCTGCTGCGAGCTCACGGCATCGGCCGCAATGACGTAGTCGCGATACTCCTGCCGGCCGTGCCAGATCTTTATTGGTCGATTCTCGGCGCGATGTCCGCCGGAGTTCCGTTTCCGGTGAATTGGATGCTGGAATCCAGGCACCTGCTGTACCTGCTGACGGAGGCAAAAGCGAAGGCGGTGATCGCGCTCGGTCCCACACCGGGCTTCAGGATCTGGGAATCGATGCAGGCGCTCGTGGGCGAGCTACCAGCGAGCGTGCCGATCTGGTCCGTTCGTGGTCCCGGAGGCGCGGTGTTGGAGCAGAGCGATCTTTCCGGCCACCTCGCGCGACAGGGCGGGATCGACTCCGCGGGGATCGACTCCGGCGGAATCGACCGGGCCGGGATCACAGGCACCGACATCGCGGCCTACATCCATTCCGGCGGCACCACCGGCTTGCCGAAGATCGTCAAAATCTCGCACGCCAATCTGTCCTACCGGCACTGGGCGTTGCAACTGGCCTCCAAGGCCGTCCTGGGCGAAGTGATCCTCCACGATACACCCATGTTCCACATTGGTGGGATCGCCGGTCGCTGTCTGCCCCCGCTCGCCAGCGGCGCCACTGTCCTCATTCCGAGCATCATGGGTGCCCGGGACAAACGGTATATCGCCAGCTACTGGAAATTTGTCGAAAAATACCGTGTCACCCGGCTCTCGGGAGTGCCTACCACGCTTGCCACACTGGCCGAGTCGCCGCCGCCGCGGGGCGTTGATTTGTCCTCGCTGAAGCCTTACTTCATCACTGGCTCTACCGCCATGCCCAACGCGGTGCGCGCGCGATTCGAGGGCGTTTCGGGCGTTCGCATACTCAACTCCTACGGTTTGACCGAGAACACGGCCAGCGTGGCGATCGAGCCCCGCGATGGAACGCGCAAGGAGGGCAGCTCGGGAATTCGTTTGCCATATACCCACATCCGCGCTGTTGAATTGGACGACCAACGCAACACGGTGCGTATATGTGAACCTGGCGAGATCGGCATGTTGCTGATCAAGGGGCCCGGGGTTACACCCGGCTACCTCAATCCGGCCCACGAAGCTGCGGCTCGCTCCGCAGACGGATGGCTGATCACGGGCGATCTGGGGAGAATCGACAAGGATGGCTATCTGTTCGTGACCGGCAGGGCGAAGGACGTCATCATTCGGGGCGGTCATAACATCGATCCGGCTGTCATCGAAGAGGCGTTGTTGAAATCGCCGCACGTGCTGCACGCCGCCGCTGTGGGAAAACCAGACGCCTACGCCGGCGAGCTTCCCGTCGCATACGTGGAACTCGTGCCCGGCGCGCAAGCCACCGCTGCCGATCTCATCGATTTCGCGGCACAGCACATAGCCGAAAGGGCCGCCATCCCGAAGGAAATTTTTATTGTCGAAAGGATACCGCTCACCGATGTCGGCAAACCCGTCAAGGCCGCGCTACGCCGGGAGGCCGCGCTGCGCAAGTTCCAAACAGTGCTGTCGGCAGCAGTTGGCGAACCGCTCGCGGTGCAGGTCCGGCCAGATGCGACCCAGGGCATTCTCGTGATCATTCGGTTGACAGATCGCTACGCCACCGAGCGAGATACTCTGAGTCAACGCATTCAGGAGGTAATGGACCAATACGCGTTCGCCTACGCGATCGAATGGAGCGATTGAGTTCGCAATGAGGTGCGTCCATGCGTCCACTTCCAGCCTTGCGCAGTCTGCTGTTTGTCCCCGGAAACCGTGAGGAGTTCCTGCCCAAAGCCGCAGCCGCCGGGGCGGATGCGATCGTGTTGGATCTGGAGGACTCCGTGCCCCTGCCTGGCAAGCAGGTTGCGCGCGCTCACGTTGCGGCCGAATTGGCGCGCCGGGGCGACCGTCTGACCTTCATTCGGATTAATCATCCCAGTTGCGGTACGCTCGATGCCGATCTTACGGTGCTGGCGGCACACTCCGCGCAATGTGTCATGTTGCCGAAAGTTGCTTGCGTCCAAGACGTCGACGAAGTTGACGCTCGGCTATCAACGTTCGAACGCGAGAAAGGACTCGAGCGCGACTCGATTGCCATTCTGGTGGTGATCGAGACTGCCGTCGGACTGCGTAATGTTTTCGAGATCCTGCACAGCAGGTCGCGCATTCGCGGGGTGGGACTGGCGAGTGCCGAGGAGGGCGACTTGATGCTCGATATTGGCGGCAAGTGGACGCCTGGGGGCGAAGCGCTTGCCTACGCGCGTGGCAAGCTCGTTTGCGACGCACGAGCGGCTGGCGTCCATTGGTTGATCGACGGCGCATTTATGAACCTGCACGATTCGCAGGCGCTGCAGACCGAATCCCGCCTCGCGCGCAACTACGGATTCAGTGGCAAGGTGGCCATTCACCCGCGCCAGGTATCCGTTATCAACGAGGTGTTCTCGCCGACAGCCGCAGAGATCGACCGGGCCCGCAAGCTACTGGAGGCCTTGCGGGAGGCGCACGCACAGGGGCGCGGCGCCATTCGAGTGCAGGGCATGATGGTGGACTCTGCCAACGTCAGGTGGGCCGGGCGGGTACTCGATTTAGCGCGCTCCGCGGGTCGTATCGGCTAGCCCCGATCTCAGGGGCGTCCGCCGCGCTTATCCCTACTATGAACGTTTGCGCGCGGAAGATCCCGTGCACTTCGACGAGTGTATCCGGACCTGGCTGGTGACCCGTCACGAAGATATTGTGGCCGTGCCGCAGCTGCCCCGGATCGCGAAGAAGGAAACAGTGCTGGGTGGCAAGACCATCCCGCAGGGGGCCTTTGTTTTCCTCTGCTGGGCCTCGGGCAATCGCGATCCGCAACGCTTCGCGGAACCGAGATGTCCGGCTGACTGATGCCGGCCCCGGGGGCATATCGGCCGACGAGGGACACAACGTCGATCTGCCTCAGGTTTTTCGTGCCACCCAATGCAATCGAAGCCCCAGCTCTCATGTACGGCGACGGTTGGTATTACCTGTTTGTCTCGCTCGATTTTTGCTGCCGCGGAACGGGCAGCACTTACAAAATCGCAGTTGGCCGCTCGCGTTATCCCACCGGCCCCTACTTCGACAAGCTCGGTACACCGCTCGAGCACGGGGGTGGCACGGTTATTCTGTCGGAGCAGGGGACCACGTTCGGTCCGGGCGGACAATCGATCTATGCCGGTTTCCTGGCTTATCACTGCTACGACGGCACAGCGAACGGGGATTTCCGGCTGGGCATTCGCAAGGTCGCGTGGAGCGAAGACGGCTGGCCGATCATTGCGAATCCCGTCCCGGGACGATAGCAGCCGACCGTTGGTTTCCATCGATATGAGCCGCTTTGCACCCGGATGCACTACCTTGCTTCAACGCGAGGCGAAATACTTGATAAACGCGTCATCCGCAGGACACGGAACTTCCGGCGTCTCCGTGATGTTACGCGACGTCCCGCTACTATCGTCGGTGCGACCGAATGGCGTCCACAGCCGTCCCGCTTGCGCGCATTCGTAGGCGTAGCGGGAGAGGGGTCTCATCTTGTCAGCGCGAAACTCATAGGGACCGCCGCGCGGATGGGTAGCCGGCATCGCCGAGTACTGAAGTGTTGCCCCCTGCAGTTGAGCAGTCGCCGCAGTCAATTCAAGTGTTGTCAGCAACATGTGGTTCAGTCCGGCATGAATGCTTCGCGCGAAAATTGCGCGCGTCGTCAATCGTGTCGTTTTTGGCGCGTCACCCAGCGGACCGTCGATGATCACATACACAAGTGTGCGGTTCGTGCCGCCGCGTGCTTCGGGCGGCGTTTGCACGAACGCCGGAGGCACGAAGAACGGCATAGTAGCGGATCCGTCAACGTGAGCCTGATCATGCGGCACGCCATCCTTGTTGATGCGAATCATGACGGGCGGGAACATCCCAGGCACGCTAGCGGAGGCCACCAAGACGTCGCGAAGAAGGGTTCTTGCGTTTGGGCCACCGTTCTTTGCGATCGCACCGAGGTCCCACACCACCGGCATGCCCGTAACCACATCCGTCGTGGCCACAAGCAGTAAGCGTCCTTTCTCCGCCTCGCGCGCAATGGCTTGAATCATTGTCTCGCTGAGGTGCGCATCAACGAGCTGCTGCAACGGCTTTCCGCGATACAAGCTAGAGCCGAAGATTACGCCGAGACCGCGTGATTGCAGCAGGTCTTGTCCGGGTCCGCTAGCGAAGACCTCGAGAAGGTCGGCATCCCACATGGGTCCCAGAAACGCGTAAGGAGCAACTAGCGCGCCGACGCTGACACCCGTTACAACCGTGAAATCCGGTCGTGAGCCAGTGCGCGTGAGGCCCGCCACGGCGCCAGCACCGAAGGCACCATAGGCGCCACCGCCGGAGAGCGCGAGGATGTTGAGAGGTTCTCCCGGATGCAGTGCGTGAAGTCGCTCGGCCGCAGCGACGGAAGATACCTCCGAAAACCGACTATCAGCATCGAGCGTGCGGATCGTCATCGGTACGTTGGCCGGCGGTTGCCAATCAACCATAGCGGTTGATTCGGCGACTGCGAAGCCCGCACATCCCTGAAGGGCAAGCAGGCAAACGGGATAGATGAGCAGGATCGGCACCAGAAGCCAAAGGCGCAAGGAGCTAGCCCGTCTGTCACCGGGAAAGCGCATGCGGACTACGCATGCGCCAGAGAGGAGAGCGGTTGTATGCACGGATATCACCAACACCACTGTATTCGCCATCTCTGCGGCGAACAATCCGGCGTGGGTAAATAGTGCCTTTCACGATTGTTAATAACAGACAAGCAGCGCTGGATGGAGTCCGCTGATCTACCCAGAACGAGAGAGCTCGCCCACCCCTAAGAAGGGAGGGCCGCACAATCACGCGCAACCCGCGCAGCTTCCATGCAGGTGTTTCCTCAGAGGAAACACCGTATCAATGTGACGGGGATGGTTCGCGATGCCGCGCATACGTATTGTGTGTCCACATTCAGGCGCGTCTCGGCACGCGGGAGTCAAAGGAGTATTCCGTGAGAAAAGAACCGACGGTGTTTTGTGGCAATGCGAGCGCGAGGCAGACTGCGGGCGATCGCACGATCGCAAAGTACGCAGCCTGGATTTGGGAGGTCAAGCCGTGTCCTGTGGCCTAGTCGCGATCCGCATCGCACGGATGTTCGAGGGGTGGGCCGACACGCCAAAGCCGAGCCCGGCGCAACTAACAGCTCTGAGACATTTGCAGAGCGACCTGGGGCCGGCCCTGCACAGTATCGATGTAATCCCCAGTCAAACGGACGACCCCGCTCTCATTCAAGCTGCTGAGCGTGTTCATGATGCTCTGCGCGAGCTGCTGGCTGAGATGGCGGTGGTGATCTACGGAGCAAAACGGAGATCCAGCGGTGGGGTTTCGAATTCAATTCCTTTGCAGCCTGGAGGATCGCGATGAGCAAACACACCAAGCATCAAGAGGACACGCATCAGCACGGATTCGCATGCGGCCATGTAGCTATCATTCACGCCGGTCACACCGACTATCTGCATGATGGTCACTTACAGTACGCACACCTCGATCACGTTGACGAGCACGTTCTTGAAATCAACGCGATGAATCCAGAGCGATGTACGTCGAGTCACGAGTGTGCTGGACACGACAAGGCACATGTACACGGCCCAGGCTGTGCACATGAGCGCGTTCCCCACGGCAGTCACCTTGACTACTTGGTTGACGGCCACCTGCATCATCCACATGGGAATCATTGTGATGATCACGGGCCTGTTTCGGTGAGGCGCAAGCCATGAATCCGGAGCATCGGTGACGCTGGCCGGACGGCGGACGGACAGATTATTCGAAGGCCGCCAGGGAAGCAGCCGGCGTTGTCTTGATCGAGCGCAGAAGGTCGTCGGTGACCGGGTCGTCCCATGGACGCGGAATATGGGTAAACTCGATCAACTGATCGATGAAGGTGCGTATCTTGAGCGGCAGGTGTTTACGACTAACGTAGATTGCGTACAGCTGGGGATGCCTGAGCGGATACTTCGCAAGAACGGGGCACAGCGCGTCTTTGAACATGGGGTCTTCAAACATCGTGCGCGGTAGTGGCGCGAGACCGATACCGGCACATACGGCGTGCGCAACCGCGACACTCATCGATCCGAACCGAAGCACGACGCGGGCCGGGATTTCAAGGTTGCCGTGTGGGCTTGTGAAATGCCACGACTGCCCATTGCCGACCATTACGCTGTCGTGTTGGGCGAGATCCTCGGGAGACTGTGGAACGCCGTAGCGCTTCAAATAATTCCTGGAGGCTGCGATGACGAATGGCACCGGTCGGAGGGGACGGGCAATCAGGCCGGCCGGAGGTGGGTCTGACGTGGCGCGTATCGCGAGATCGTAACCTTCCTCGATCAGGTCCACGAACCGATCTTCGAACGAAAGATCCACTACGACCTCCGGATAGCGTTGCCGGTAGGCAGCGACCAGATCCA
>JAQGOF010000020.1 GCA_028293745.1 Gammaproteobacteria bacterium
CGCTCGAGACCCGGCCTTCCCCAGATATCCCCAAAGGCACCTGCGAGCGCGAGGCGACCCGCCTCGGAGCCGAACGTGCCCGTGGCGATGTGCGCTTCCAGACCTTGGAGGAAGCCTTCTCCGAGCATCTCACGCACCACCTGCCGGCCCGTCTCAGTTCTCGTATCGCTCATGACTGCCCCTCGTTCATATATTCGAATACCGTACACAAATGTGATGCCGTGCCATCATAAGCCGGCTTGCGAGAAACCGCTATGACACCCATTCGCCGGCAATTGCTCGACCTGATCCTTCAACCGGACGCCTACGATCAACCTGCCGCACAGATCCGGCCGCTGCAACTCGAAGCCGCACGCGAGCTATTCGCGCAGCGGCGCGAGCAGATTCCCGTGCTGCGCCGCCGGGCGGAGGAGTCCGGTGTAACGCAGATCCGCAGCTTCGCCGACCTGGTTCCGCTGCTGTTCTCCCACACAGTATACAAGTCCTATCCGGCTGCCTTCGTAGAACAGGGGCGGTGGAACAGGTTGTCACAGTGGCTGAAAACTCTGTCCGTGGAAGATCCTACGACGGTGGATGTCAGCGGCGTAACCAACGTGGATGAGTGGATCGCGACCCTCGGATCGGCAGGCCACCTGATTCTGGCCACCAGCGGCTCGAGCGGCAAATGCTCTTTCCTGAATGCAACTCGCTCGGACTTCGACCTGAAGACGCGACACTTTGCGCACACACTGGGTTGGCCACGCCTCAAACCCAATCGTGATCGGGCTGTCTTTCAGCTGAGCCCCAGCTCAGGACCCAACAGTGCCGTGGAAGCCGCGCGAATCGGAGCAGCAGTGTGGGGCCGTCCTGGCGCCACGCACTTCCTGACGGATGAGCCTTTGAAGATTTCCGAAGTCAGTGCCATGGCGGCCATCCGCAAGCGCATGGCCGAAGGCCTCGCGACACCCGGTGATATTGCGCAGTTTGAATCGAAGAGCCTCGAGCAGGGCAGGCGGATGGGCCTGGCGCTGCAGGGTCTCGTTGACAGGATCCTCGCGGCCCGACACGAGCCCATCGTACTGTCGGGTCTCTGGGCACAGCACCTCGCGATCATCCGTCGTGCCCGGGAGCTTGGAATACAGGATGGAGAATTCCATCCGCAAAGCTACATATCGGCCGGCGGGGGGATCAAGGGTGTGACGCTGCCGCCCGACTACAAGGAGCAGGTTGATCGCTTTTACGGCAAGGTCATTCGGGGCACCGCCTATGGGATGACCGAGCAGGCTCAGGTGATGCCTCGCTGCGAAGCGATGCGCTATCACTGTCCTCCCGGCTTGATCATGTTGCTCCTCGACCGCCCCGGGGAAACTCTCGTGGAAGCGACATCCGCAGTTGTGGAAGGCCGGTACGCATTCCTGGATCTGCTCTACGACGGCCGCTGGGGTGGGTTGATTTCCGGCGACAAGGTATCAGTGGACTTTGCCGAGCGTTGCCCCTGTGGCCGCCGAGGACCCACGATCCTGGATACGATTGTGAGATACGCGCAGACCGGTGAGGACGATCACATTGGCTGCGCGGGAACCATCGACGCATACGTGCGCGGGGCGATGCCGGCATGAATACCATGGTGAAAATGATATGAAAAAAGATCTCGCGGCAATGTATGCACTGACCGGTAAGACCGCTGTCGTGACCGGAGCGGCCCGGGGTATCGGCAAAGCCGTGGCCAACCTGTTGTCAGCAGCCGGGGCGAACGTGTTGGTTGCGGACATCCTTGCTGGAAACGCCGAGGAATCTGCCGCTGAAATCCGGCGCGACGGCGGGCAGGCACTCGCCTGCGGCGTCGATATATCCGAAGAGAGCGAAGTGAAGCGAATGTACGAGGTCGCGCAATCGCAGTTCAAGAGCGTGGATATCCTGGTGCACTCTGCCGCGATGTTTCCCAAATACCCCCTGCTCGATATCACTGTGGAGCAGTGGGACCGGATCCAGGCGGTAAACTTGCGCGGTACCATGCTCGTTATGCGCGAGGCCATCCGGCACATGCGCGCAGGAGGGAAGGGCGGGGCGATCGTCAACATCTCTTCGGTCAGCGGTGAGCGCGAGGTTGTCTTTCACAACGCAGCGTACGGGGCGAGCAAGGCCGGTACTACGAATCTGACGCGCGTCGCAGCCTTGGAGTTCGGGAGTGATCAGATCCGCGTGAATGCCGTGCTGCCTGGCGGAACAGCTACCGAAGGTGCCCGGGAAGCCTCCGAAGCGATGAAGAAGGCTGGTATGGAGCTCAAAGGTCCCATGATGCATCCAGGGCGCGTGCCACTCGGCGCAATGGGCTCACCGGAGGACATCGCGGCGGCCTGCCTCTTTCTCGTCAGCCCGGCCGCTCGTTACATTACCGGGCAATGCCTCGCAGTGGATGGCGGTTTTCTAGTCAGCTGAGGCGGCCACCACGGCCAGGTGATGGGCCGAGTCGCCAAGCAGAATGTCGATCATCGTCAGCCGCCGATAGTAGTGGCCTACGGCACATTCCTCGGTGACGCCAATGCCACCGTGAAGTTGAATTGCCTGCTCTCCCACGAGCTTGCCCGCCCGGCCAACATAGGATTTTGCCGCCGATATCGCTTGCGCCCGAGTCTTGGCGTCAGCCTCTTCCGCCATCATCGTTGCGTACATTGACAGGCTCCGGGCCTGCTCGATCATGACCAGCATGTCTACCGCGCGATGCTGCAAAGCCTGGAATGAGCCGATCGGCGCTCCGAACTGCTTGCGAACCTTCAGGTATTCAACGGTCAACTCGTGAGCACGGGTCATTGCACCAACGGCTTCCGCACACAGCGCGGCGATCGTGCAGTCCACGACGCGCTCTATGATTGGCAGCGCGTTTCCAGCCGTGCCCAACAGGGCGTCGCTGGATACGCGCACGTTGGAAAGGGTGACGTCCGCTGCCCGCATTCCGTCCTGCATGACATAGGCACGCCTCGCGACACCAGGCGCGTTCGAGTCAACGAGGAACAGCGCCAGACCGGAGCGGTCGCGCTGCCTTCCCGAGACTCGCGCGGACACGATGAGCTTATCTGCGGTGTCGGCGTGCAGCACAAAGCTCTTGGCGCCATTGAGAGTCCAATCGGCGCTCGCTGTCGGTCTCTGCGCCGTCGTCGTGACGTCGGCCAAGTCATACCGCGCTTGCCGCTCAACGTGCGCAAAGGCGAGAAGCTCGCTGCCCTCAGCAATTCGCGGCACGAGATCTGAGCGTTGTGCAGGCGTACCTGCCAGCCGCAGACAGCCGCCCGCAAGCAATACGGTCGGGATGTATGGCTCGAGCGCGAGCGCGCGGCCGAAGGCTTCCGAGACGATCATGGTTTCGACCGGGCCGCAGCCCAGCCCGCCGTCGGACTGCGCAAACGGCAGGCCCAACAGCCCCATCTCGGCATAGCGGGACCACATATCCCGGCTCCAGCCGGGCGCGCCAAAAAGATGTACCTTGCGGTGCTCGAAATCGTAACGCTCGGCGAGCAGCCGCTGCAGGCCGTCCGTAATCATTTGCTGATCCGGTGTGAGCTCGAAATCCATGCGCGCTACAACCCCAGTACCGTTTTGGCCAGGATGTTGCGTTGGATTTCGTTGGAGCCGCCGACGATGGAGACATGCCGCGCAAAGTAGTGATTGGGAGCGATTGTCAGCGCCCAATCGTGCGGCG
Source organism: Gammaproteobacteria bacterium (assembly GCA_028293745.1). Lineage (GTDB taxonomy): Bacteria > Pseudomonadota > Gammaproteobacteria > Steroidobacterales > Steroidobacteraceae > 13-2-20CM-66-19. Next base: position 3,677 of record JAQGOF010000020.1, read on the forward strand.
AGGGCGTCGAGTGCGCTCCGCGCAGGAAATCGCGATCGAATTCCATGGCCTCGTAGCCCGCAGTTTCCAGCAGAAGCTGCGCTGCCGCCTGCTGCAGCTCCGAGCCCTTCATCTTGAGGATCGAGCTCTTGGGGTCGGGCTTGCCGGCGGGAGCGGCCGCCGAGATCAGGCGCATCTGCGTGATCTCGAGCGCCTTCAACTCGATCTCGAGCAGCGCTACGCGCTCGCGAAAGCCCCGGTCCTCACTGAGCGGCCTGCCGCCCGCGTCGATGTTCCGAGCGAGCTCCTTTGCCCGCCGTACACGCATTTTCGAGATGCCGACGCGGGCAATGCCGCTGCGCTCATTGCCCAACAGGTACTTGGCGTAATCCCAGCCCTTGTTTTCCTCCCCAATGCGGTTGCCCACCGGGATGCGGACGTTCTCCAGGAACATCTCGTTGGTTTCGTGATGGCCGTCGATCGTCACGATGGGGCGAACCGTGATGCCGGGCGATCGCATGTCCATGAGCAGGTAGGTGATACCCTGTTGTTTCTTCGCGTTGGGATCGGTGCGCACGAGCAGGAAACACCACTCGGCATGATGGGCCGTCGAGGTCCACAGCTTCTGGCCATTCACCATGTAGTGATCGCCTTCCAGGCGCGCGGACGTGCGCAGCGAGGCGAGATCCGATCCGGCGCCGGGCTCCGAGAAGCCCTGACAGAACCAGTAGTCGAGCCTGGCGATGGACGGCAGAAAACGCCGCTTCTGCTCATCAGTGCCGAAGGCGATCAGTACGGGCCCGATCATGTTGACGTTGAATGACAGCGGCTCCGGTGCCGGAGCCATGTGCAGTTCCTCCTTGAAGATGTACTGCTGTACCGGACTCCACCCGGTGCCACCCCATTCGGGATCCCAGGCGGGTGTGGCCCATCCCTTCTCAAAGAGAATGCGCGTCCAGCGCTGCAGCTCGGGCTTCGACAGCCGCTGACCCAGTACACACTTGCGCCGGATATCGGCCGGCACGGCGATACGGAAAAACTGCTGCACTTCGTCTCGGAAGGCCAGCTCATCAGCGGTAAAGCGCAGGTCCATGGTCCCCTCCGTCAGTCCAGTGTGCCAGCCGCGCGCCAGTCCATGACTTGCGCTTGACTGGCCCACGGGGCAAGGGCTGCATCGGTGTTGGCCTGACTGATGGGTTCCGGGGGCGTCGGCTCACTCGAGGGCGTGCGGCTGAAGCGGGGGGCAGGCGCAGGTTGAATGACGCCATCCACTTCAACAAAGGTGCCGCGTTCCCGCAGATGCGGATGACGCGGGGCCTCATCCCAATCCAACACCGGAACGACGCAAGCGTCGGTGTTCGCGAAGATACCCGCCCACTTGTCACGCGACCGCGTGCTGAAGCGGGCCGCCAGCACGGGTTTCGCTGTTTCCCACACCTTCGGATCGGCTTGGGGCCCGAGTATCGCAGGATCCAGCTCCAGGCCCTTCAGCAGCTGGGCATAGAACCTGGCCTCGAGCGGACCCACGGAAATCCACTTGGCATCGGCGCACTGATATACATCATAAAAGTGGGATCCCGAGTCCGAGATGTTGGTACCGCGATGTGGGTTGAGCATCCCGGCTGCATGCATGCCGAAAAAGGTGGTGGCGAGGCATGCGGCTCCGTCCACCATCGCGGCGTCGATCACCTGGCCCGATCCCGACTTTTGCGCCTCGTGCAAGGCCGCTACGATTCCCAACGCGAGGAACAATGAGCCTCCGGCGTAGTCCCCCACCAGGTTCAGAGGGATCGTCGGCGGTGCGTTACGGCGTCCGATGGCATTCAAGACACCGGTGAGGGCGATATACCCGATGTCATGGCCAGCCGTTTGAGCCAGCGGCCCGGTTTGACCCCACCCCGTCATGCGCCCGTAGATGAGCTTCGGATTGCGCTGCAGGCACACATCGGGCCCGAGTCCCAGCCGCTCGGTCACGCCCGGGCGAAATCCTTCGATCAGCGCGTCCGCTTTCGTGATGAGCTGCAAGGCCACTTCCACGGCGGCGGGATCTTTCAGATCGAGCGCAATCGACCTGCGGCTGCGCAGCAGCAAGTCATATTTCAACGGGCGGCGAATGCCGAGCTCGACGGGGCCCTTGCGGTCGATGCGCAGTACCGTCGCTCCAAGGTCGGCCAGCAGCATGGCGCACATGGGGCCCGGCCCAACGCCTGCCAGCTCGATGATCCGCGTTCCGGCGAGCGGCCCCGCTCTCAGCGCTTTCGGAGTGCTGCCCACTGTTCCTCGGTCCACTCGTGCATCGCCCGATTGCTCGGGCCGCCGACGCCTTGCATCCAGCGTCCACCGTCGATGACGATGAGATCTCCGGTGATGTATGCGGACTCGTCCGCTGCAAGGTATGCAAACAGGTTGGCAAGCTCCTCGTGTTTGCCGACGCGACGCAGAGGAACTCCCAGCTCCTGAGGCTCGACTTGTGACCCGGGCGGATACAGGCGCTCCCAGGCGCCTTCCGTTGGAAACAGGCCCGGGGCCACCGCGTTCAGGCGAATGCCCTTCGGCCCCCACTCGACGGCGAGGCTGCGCGTCATCGCGACCACACCCGCCTTGGCCGCGGCGGAGGGTGCGGTAAACGCAAGCCCCGTGAAGGATGGTGTGGTTGCAACGCTGATTACCGAGCCGCCGCGCAGAGCGTCGATCCAGCGCCGTCCGCAGGCGACCGTACAGTAAAAGGATCCATGCAGGACAATACCCAACACAGCGTCAATGGCCCGCGCAGAGAGTTTGTCCGTGCGCGCCACGAAATTGGCCGCCGCGTTGTTGACCAGGACATCCAGCGGGCCGTGCCGCCAGATCTCCTCCATCATCCCCTCGACGCTGTCGGGATTTCGAACATCACACTGCACCGTCGCGACCGATCCGGACGTCGCCGACCGCAACTCGTCGGCTGCGGCGCTCAGCACTTCCGTTCTGCGTCCGCAGATGATGAGCTGTGCGCCGAGCTCGAGATAGCGGCGGCCGATGCTCTTGCCGAGGCCTGTGCCTCCGCCCGTGACCAGGATGCGTTTGCCCTTCAGCAGATCGGATCGAAACATGGCGCCCCTCAGCGTCGCGCTTCGCGGCCCAGCAACACGTTCGCAATGATATTGCGCTGGATCTGGTTGGTGCCTTCGATGATCTGCACCACCTTGGCGTCGCGGAAATACCGGTTGATAGGATAGTCTGCGGACACGCCCGCCGCACCGAACAACTGTACCGCATCCGTAGCCACTTTCATCGCGACATCGGAGGCGAAGCACTTGGCCATCGCGGCAAACTGGGCGAGCGTCTGGCCAGTGACCCCCGCGGTCACCAGGGACGCGGCCTTGTACGTGAGCTGCCGGGCCGCTTCGGTTTGCATGACCATGTCGGCAATCATCCAGCGCAGACCCTGGAAGTCGCTCAGCGCCTGCCCGAACGCCTTGCGATTGCGGATGAAGGCCGTGGCGTGATCGATGGCCCCTTGCGCGATACCGACGGCGCGGGCGGCCATGATCGGCCGGCTGGTGTTGAAGGCTTCCATCACCCGCTTGAATCCCGTTCCATCCTTCGGTCCCAGGCGATTCGCCTCGGGAATGAACGCCTCGTCGAGGAACAGGGGACAGGATGGAATACCCCGCGCACCCATCTTGTCTTCCTTGCGCCCGATCGTCAGTCCCCGCGTGCCTCTTTCGACGATGAACAGATTCACGTTCTCACGGCCGCTGACACCGGTGCACTTGGCGCCGACCAGGATGAAATCCGCGATGTTGGCGTTGGTGCACCAGATCTTCGCGCCGGACAACCGGTAACCGCCCGCAGTCTCGGTTGCGCGGGTCCTGATCCCCGACACGTCCGAGCCACTTTGCGCTTCGGTGGTGGAAAACGCGCCGCGCAGATCTCCCGCCGCGAGGCCGGGAAGGAAGCGGCTCTTCTGCTCGTCAGTGCCGGCGGCCAGCAGCGCCCCGAAGGCGACCCACTGGACCACGAGCAGGTAGCCGGTGTTGTAACAGACCCGCCCAAGCTCCTCGACGGCAACGCAGGCGGCCAGCATGTCGCCCGTACCGCCGTACTCCACTGGAAACGGCAGCGCGAAGAGGCCGAGGCCCTTCAGCAAGTCGAACATGTCCTGGGGGTATTCGGCCGTGCGGTCGATTTCGTCCGCGCGCGGCGCAACCTTCTCGCGGGCAATCCGCCGGATGAGGTCCTGGATTGCGAGCTGGTCGTCGCTGAGCGCGTAAGTCAATGCCGGGCCTCCGTTGAGCGCACCGCGGGCGGTCCGCGGTGGGAAGAGCGTCCCGAAGAGCCCTCGCGGGCCGTTGACGATGCTTTCCGAGCGTTAATATAATCGAACGGCGTTCAGAAAAACACTATGCACCTTCCGGGGGTCCCAGAGGGGGTGCTGTTTTGCGCAGCCGGCCGGGCAGGACCAGCCGGCTCAACGGAGGGGATATGACTACTGTACCGAAGTTTCCAGCGGACAATGAGATCGGGGCGCGCGACGACGCCTGCGAGTCGTGAGCGCCACTATGCAAACGTGGGATGAAACATACGACTTCGTAATCGTCGGCAGCGGAGGCGCCTCGATGTGCGCGGCGCTGTTGTGCAAGGCAAGCGGCCGACGCGCACTGATCATCGAGAAGCAATCAAAGGTCGGGGGCTCAACCGGGTTTTCCGGTGGCGTCTGGTGGATTCCTAACAATCCCGTGATGAAGCGTGCGGGTGTGGAGGATTCTTACGAGCGCGCCAAGAGGTACTTCGACGCCGCGGCCACGTACCACGGGCCTGCCAGCTCGGAACGGCGGCGCGAGACGTTTCTCAAGGTGGGGCCGGAGTTGGTCGAGTTTCTGGAACGGGCCGGCATGCAGTTCAAGTATGCGGACGGCTGGTCGGACTACTACGACACGCTGCCTGGCGGTGAGCCGCGTGGCCGATCGCTCGTCGCGCAACTGTTTGATATCAACGAGCTGGGCGAATGGAAGGACCGCTTGTCGATGTATCCCGGTGTGCACATGCCCATGGGCTCCGAGGAATATCCCACTCTGTTCCTCGCGAAGCGGACCTGGGCGGGCAAGCGCATGGCGCTGCGTCTCATGTGGCGCATGTTGAGCGCGAAGCTGCGCGGTCAGGATTTGCGCGCGAACGGCGCTGCAATCCAGGGCCGGATGTTGCAAATTGCGCTGCGCGAGAAGCTGCCCCTGTGGACTGAGTCCCCGGTGCGGGATTTCGTCATTGAGGAGGGCAGGGTCGTAGGGGTGATCGCCACGCGTAACGGACGTGACGTACGCATCCGGGCTACCAACGGCGTGCTCATCAACTCGGGAGGCTTTTCCCGCAGCCGCGAGCTGCGCGAACAGTTTCAGCCGAAGCCCAACCCGTGGCAGTGGACAAATGCCAACCCCGGAGATACGGGCGAAGTGATGCAGGCTGCCATGCGCCTCGGTGCTGCAACGGACTGCATGAACGAAGCGTGGTGGGTGATCACCTCGCTCGGCCCCAATGAGTCTTTGCCGGAAGGTGCAGTTGCCGCCGACGGCACACCGATCCCCTTCATGCACCACCTGGACCTGTCGCTGCCGTACTCGATGTTGGTCGACCAGCAGGGACGCCGCTTCTGCGACGAGTCGGGGGCGTACATGGAAATCGGCCAGCGGATGTATGAGCGCCACGCCGAGACCGGCAAAGCGATTCCGAGCTGGCTGATCATGGACAGCCGCCAACGCAAGTTCTATCCGTGGGGCACAGCAGCACCTGGGGCCATTCCGAAGGCGTGGCTCGACAGCGGCTATCTCAAGCAGGCAAGTTCGCTGCAGGAGCTTGCGCGCCTGTGTGGAATCGACAGCGTTGGGCTCAATACTACCGTCAGCCGGTTCAATGAATTCTGCCGCACAGGCCGTGACCTGGATTATGGCCGCGGCGGCCGCGCATTTGACCGCGCGCATGGTGACCCGACCGTGAAACCCAATCCCAACCTGGGGTCGATCGAAAAGGCGCCGTTTTATGCGGTCGCCATGTATCCGGGCGATGTGGGCACGGCGGGCGGCCTGGTCACTGATGAATTCGCGCGCGTCCGGCGCGGTGACGGGTCAGTCATCGAAGGCCTGTATGCGACCGGCAATGCAACGGCATCCGTGTTTGGTCGCGCTTATCCCGGCGCCGGCGCCAGCATCGCGGCGTCCTTTGTATTCGGTTATGTCGCGGCTCAGCATGCTTGCAGTGAAGCAGGGGTGCGGAGCGCGGCGCCAGCGGAGGATGCAGCATGAACCAACCAGCGCTCCCATCTCGCGAGATTCTGGTCGATATCTACCGGCGAATGACGCTCATCAAGCAGAACGATGAGCGCTTCCTCGCCGTCATCAAGGCCGGCCAGATCGTGGCGCCTTACTACTCGCCCCGCGGCCAGGAAGCGATCCCATCGGCGCTCTCCGTGAGCCTGACGGATCAGGACTACATCTGCACGATCTATCGCGGCTTTCACGACATGCTCGCGAAGGGCGTGCCGGTCCGGATGTTGTGGGCCGAAGTGGCGGGCCGAACCACCGGAACGTGCAAAGGCAAAGGCGGCCCCATGCACATCACTCACCCGCAAAGCGGTGTGATGGTGACAACGGGCATCGTCGGCAGCTCCATGCCCATTGCCAACGGGCTGGCCCTTGCCGCGCAGATCCGGGGCGAGAAGCGGGTGGCGGTTGCCTATTTTGGCGATGGCGCCTCCAACATTGGCGCCTTCCACGAGTCATTGAACATGGCGGCCGTCTGGAAGCTGCCGGTGGTCTTCGTCTGTCAGAACAATGGGTACGGCGAGCACACGCGTTACGAGATCGCTACATCGGCGGCCCGCATTTCCGACCGCGCAGCCGGATACCAGATACCCGGAATCACGGTCGACGGCAATGATCCGCTGGCGATGTATCACGTCGCCAGGCAAGCGATCGAACGGGCGCGCTCCGGCGAGGGACCGACCCTGATCGAAGCGAAGACCTTCCGTTTCCAAGGTCACGTGTTCGGCGATGCCGACAGCTACATGTTGAAGGGGGAGAAAGAGGCGGCGATGGCGCGCGACCCCGTGCCGGCCTATCGGAAGTGGCTCATCGAGCAGGGCCATGCGACGGAAGCGTCGCTGGCGAAGCTCGAGGAGGCGATCAATGCCGAGATCAGCGCAGCGGTTGAGTTTGCGCTGTCTAGTCCCGTGCCCGACATCTCCGAGCTGCGGCGTGATGTCTTCGCGCAGGAGGTACTCTCATGAATGCCGCGCAAGCGCAGACGTCGAAGCCTTTGAACACCATTCAGGCGGTCAACCTTGCGCTGGATGAGGCCATGCGGACCGACCCCAACGTCATCCTGTTGGGCGAGGACATTGCGGACGAGCAGGCCGGTGGCATCGTTGGTGTCACGAAGGGTTTGTCCCAGAAGTATGGTACGAGCCGGGTCCGCTCCACTCCGATCTCCGAGCAGGCCATCATCGGGGCGGCCATCGGAGCGGCCATTGTCGGCATGCGGCCAGTTGCCGAGATCATGCTGATGAACTTCACGGCTGTCGCCATGGACATGATCGTGAATCATGCGGCGAAGCTGCGTTTCATGTCAGGCGGTCAGACTCACGTACCTATCACGATCCGCACGATGACTGGAGCGGGCTTCGGCACGGGCGGTCAACATGCCGACTACCTCGAGGCGTGGTTCGCACATACTCCGGGTATCAAAGTGGTCGCTCCGTCTTCGCCGGCTGACGCCTATGGACTGATGCTTGCCTGCATTTTCGACGACGATCCTTGTTTGTTCATCGAGAACATGCCGACCTACTGGAATCCGGGACCCGCACCGCAGCCGGGCGTGCGCATTCCGCTGGGACGCGCAAACGTCCTGCGACCAGGAACTGATGTAACTGTCGTCAGCTACAGCCGTACGGTTGCGGACTGCGTCGCAGTCGCGGAGAAGTTGAGCAAGGAGGGGGTTAGCGCGGAGGTCCTCGATCTGCGCACGATCTCGCCACTCGATATGGACACGGTTTTGCAGTCGGTTGCCAAGACGCGGCGAGCGGTAATCGTGCACGAAGCGGTAAAGGCCTTTGGAGTGGGGGCCGAAATCGCCGCCAACATCAACGAGCATCTGTTTGGCCAGCTGAAAGCGCCCGTCGGGCGTGTCGGCGCGTATTTCTCGCCGGTGCCGTTCGCGAAGGTGCTGGAGACGGAGTTCGTTCCCACCCCGGCGCGGATCGAAGCCGCGCTCCGGGCCACTTTGAAATGACAGGAATCCTTAAATCCATGAGCACCGAGGTATTGCTGCCCAAGATCGGCTTCTCGATGAATGATGCGGTGTTGAGCCAATGGCTCATTGACGATGGGGCGCAGGTCGTGGCAGGCCAGCCGCTGTATTCCATCGAGAGCGACAAGTCAGTGCAGGAAATCGAGTCGCCGGCGACTGGCACGCTGAGAGTGCTGGCGGCGGTCGGTGAGACGTACACCGTGGGAACCGTCCTCGCGGAAATAGTGTGATGCGGCGATGTCGGCACACCCTAACGTTGAGTGAGCACGAACATGATCAACACATCGGTGCCGAAGCCCGCGCACGTTCCCGCTCACCTGGTGAGGGATTTCGACTACCGGGAATTCCCCGGTCACGACACCGATGTGCACCTGGCGTGGAAGAAGCTCCATGAGGGTCCGGACATCTTCTGGTCTCCGCACCATGGCGGCTACTGGGTGGCGACGCGAGCGGACGATATCGATGTCATGCAGACCGATCACGAGCGATTCTCGCATCGGCGTATCACGGTGCCACCTCAAAACGACTTTCCGCCACTCGCACCACTGGAGTTTGATCCACCGAGTCACGGCCCGCTGCGCGCGATCCTCTCGCCGGCGTTTGGACCGCGGCCCATGCAGGAAATCGAGGCCGACCTGCGCGAGCTGTCGGTCGAGTTGCTCGATCGGATCGTGCCGCGCGGTGAATGCGAGTTCGTGGATGCGTACGCAAAGCGATTGCCGATCGTCACTTTTCTGCGGCTGGTGGACCTGCCGCTGGCCGACCGTGACTATTTGCTGGAATTGACCGAAATGTCGGTACGGCCACGAAGCCAGGCCGACCAGGTTCGCGCGTTCGGCGGCCTGCATGAATATACGCAAAAATGGATTGTGAAGCGCCGTGAGTGGCCGGGGGCGGACCTGTTCAGCCGGATCGTCAATGCCAGGATCGGCGATCGTCCGCTGACCGATGCGGAAACCGCGGGCATGCTGTCCAATGTCATTTTTGGCGGACTGGACACTGTTGCCTCGGCGCTGTCCTTTACGGCGAGATGCCTCGCAGAGAATCCGCAGGTGCGCGCGCAGTTGCTCGCCGACCGGCGCCTGATTCCAACAGCCATCGAGGAATTCCTGCGCCGCTTCGGAATCCCCAATACCGCCCGCGAGATGACGCACGACTTCGAGTACAAGGGGCTGCTCTTCAAGGCGGGCGAGCGGATCCTCCTGCCCAAAACGCTGCACGGCCTCGATGAGCGCCGCTTCGCCAAGCCTCTCGAAGTGGACTTCGCTCGTCCAAAAGCCCCGCACGCGGCATTCGGCGACGGCCCACATCGATGCCCCGGGTCCTTTCTGGCGCGCCTGGAGATGAAGGTGTTCCTCGAGCAATGGCTCGACTGCATTCCGGATTTTCACATCCCGCCGGACGAGACGCCGCGGACGAGCTCCGGCCCCGTCAACGGTGTGCTGTACCTGCCACTCGCCTGGAGCGGAGCATGAACGTCCAGCAGCTGCGAGAGCTCTGCGACCGGCAGGAAATTCTCGATTGCATTCACCGCTATTGCCGCGCGGTTGATCGCGCCGACCGCGACCTACTGGTGTCGGTGTATCACCCCGACGCCATCGATGACCATGGCTTGTTTGTCGGCGGCCCGCAGGAATTTGCCGACTGGGCAATCGGATATCACCGGCAATACCAGGAGTGTACGCATCACATCGTGACCAACCACACCTGCGAGCTGCAAGGTGACACGGCTCACACGGAGACCTATTGGCTATTTTCCGGTATCAACAAGGGCGGCCCATCGACGTTGCATTTCGGCCGCTACCTCGATCGCTTCGAGCGCCGCAACGGCAAATGGGCGATCGCAACGCGAGCCTGCCTAATCGAGTGGCACGCCGCCCTCAGCGGTCTGTCAATGCCGCCCGAAGCCCTAGCCGCCTACGCAGCCGTAGGCCCCTCAACCCGCGACCGTTCCGACATGTCATACCAACGCCCGCTAAAAGTACGAACCCCACCAAGTTAACGCCCCTCATTCGCGCCCACCCCTCCACTCAGCGCCACCTCCACGCAGCGAGCCCTCTATGTGCAGGCCCCCTTCTACGCAGCACGCGCCGTTTACAAGCGGTGCATCGTTTGCATGGGCCTTTCCCGGGGCTTGCAAAACATGGATGTTTTGCTAGCAGCCCCCCATGGATGGGTTCACGGGCGGTCCGGGAAAGGCCCATGCAAATGAGGCGCCGCGGCCCCGACACCGCCCCGTCTGAAGCCGCTCTACGCAACCTCCATCATCCCAAAATCCTCCTTACGCGCCCCACACCCCGGACACACCCAATCCTCCGGAATGTCCTCCCACCGCGTCCCCGGTGCGAGCCCCTCATCCGCATCACCCGCCGCCTCATCGTAGACATACCCGCAAAAGAAGCACTGCCACTTCTTGAATTCCGCGCTCATCCCACCTTCCACTGCAGCGGCAACCCATACAGCGTCCCATTCACCCCCGAGCGCATCTCAATCTTCCCGCCCGGCTGAAGCTCGAAGTCCGGAATCCGCTGCAGCCATTCCTCCATGAACACCTTCAACTCCGTGCGCCCGAGGTTGGAGCCCGGGCAGCGATGGGGCCCATTGCCGAAAGTCGAGTGCATCGGTGTGGGCCGGTTGAAGTCCACTTTGAGCGGGTCCGGAAAAGCCCGCTCGTCCAGCCCATGCAAAGTCGTCGGCAAGATGACCATGTCCCCGGCTTTCATGCTAACGCCCTTATAAACCATGTCCTCGCGCACGCACCTGCCCTGGTTGACGATGGGAAACCGCCGCAGCAGCTCGTCCACAGCCTTGGGAATCAACTTCGGCGACTCGACCAACTGGCGGCGATGCTCCGGGCTGCGTGCCAGGAACAGTGCCGCAAATGACATGGCCGTCACGACGGTGTCCATGCCGCCTATCAGGATCAGCGACACCATCCCAACAATCTCCGGATCCGTCAGCGGCCGGCCGCCGACTTCCGCGCGCGTCAGCTTGGTGATGAGATCGTCTCCCGGGCTCTTGCGCCGCTCGGCGATCTTCTGCGCGGCGTACTCGAAAATCTTCCCGATGGTGATATGCACGTCACCGGGCTGCTTCGGCCGCACCATGCCTTCTGCCCATTCGAGCAGTTGCTTGCGATCCGAGCCCGGCACGTCAACGATGGACATGAACACCTCGATCGGCAGGTGCTGAGCGAAGTCCACGACGAAGTCGCACTTGCCGCGCGGCTTGAGCTCCTCCACGAGTCTGACCGCGAGCGCACGCGCCTTCGCCTCCAGACCCGCCACGGCCTTCGGCGCGAAGGATGCGTTGATGAGCGACCGGTAAGCAGTGTGCTGCGGCGGATCCGCGAAGATAGGGAAGAGCGGAACCGGGGGCGCGTTGCTCTTCGGCACTGTCAGCCGCGTACTCGAGAAGTGCTCGAAATCCGCGAAGATCCTGTGGATGTCCTCGCCGCGCGTGGCAACCCAATGGCCGCCGTTGCAAGGTGACCAGAAGATATCGGGATATTGGGGATCGTGCAGCTGCTTCAGGGCGAGGTGAAAATCCTCTGCAGCGCCGGGCGGGTTGTAGATATCGAAATCGAACACGAGATCGGCAGGTACATGCGCTGGAATTGCAGCGCGGCCGTTCGTGGAATTGTCCGTCTGCGCTGCCGTCACGCGGTGTCTCCTGCCGGCGTTTTTGGCGCGCAACGCCGGTAAATTGCGTTTTTGAATGACGTTCAATAATATAAACGCTGTTCGCGGGTGTCAACGACCGGCTTTGGCGTAGGGGAACGAAAGTCGCGCCTTTCGGGCCCCGTCTCAAAAGCGCCGCAGGCGACTTTTGACCATCGGATAAGGGGGCATCGTGCAAGCCGCAGTCTTCAAAGGTATCGGCTCACCATTAAGCATTGAGACACGTCCCGACCCCGTGCCAGGCGCGGGCGAGGTCGTGCTGCGGGTGGGCCGCTGTGGAGTCTGTGGAACCGACCTCAGCATGACCGACGGAAGCGGGCAGACGTATAAGCCCGATTCCGTTATCGGACACGAGTTCGCGGGTGAGGTTGTCGCCATGGGCCACGGCGTGACCCGATTCAAAGCGGGGGATTACGCCACCGCAATGCCCTACACGGGTTGCGGGAGTTGTGCGACGTGCCTTGCCGGGCGCCCCAACTTCTGCGCGGAATTCAGGGGCGCGGCGGGTGGCTTCGCCCAATATGTCACTGCCAGCGAGCGAGTGGCCGTCAAATTGCCAGCCACCCTCACACTTGCTGACGGCGCGCTGATCGAGCCGCTCGCCGTAAGCCTGCATGGTGCCGCGCTTGCGCATTTCGCCCCTGGAGCCCGTGTCCTTGTCATTGGCGCAGGTCCAATCGGACTGGGCGCGACCTTCTGGGCTCGCAGACTCGGCGCGGGACCCATCGCAGTCACGGCGACTACGCGTCGCGCTGAAAGCCTCGCCACGCAAATGGGCGCCAGTGTCTTCGTACATCCCGACTCCGCTCAGGACCTGCCACGCGCCGCGGCCGCAGCCCTGGGGGGCATGCCCGATGTAGTCATTGAAGCCGTTGGCAAGCCGGACCTGATCGCTCAAGCGGTGAACTGCGTCCGCCCCGCGGGAACCGTCGTCGTACTCGGCTTCTGCAGTGTGCCGGACTCCTTCGTCCCGGCGATCGCCGTCTGGAAGGAAGTGAAGCTCCAGTTCTCGATGACCTACAGCGTGCAGGAATTCGAGCACGTGGCACGCGTGCTCGACTCGGGCGACGTCCAGTGTCGCGCAATGATTACGGACACAGTGCCCCTGGCGGCACTGCCTGAAACCTTCGAGGCGCTGCGCCACCGCTCCACGCAATGCAAAGTCATGGTGAGCCCATGGAGCTGAGTGCAACATCGGGCGTGCCGCCCTGGGGCGAACTGACGGACCTGCTGAAATCCGCCGAGGAGCTGCTGAGCCTCACCTGGAACCCTGGCAGCGAGCAGCAGCGGGCCGAGTTGTATCAGCAGCTCCTGATGAACCTCTCGTTGGGATACTTCCTGTATTTCCAGGCCGACACGGATCATCCCGACTGGTCGCCGTTTCTCAACTCGGTGTTCCTGTTGCAGCCCAACCCGGACGATACCTACGTCCTGGCACGTCTCAACGGTGAGGGCGCATACCGGATCTCGGGCGAGCGTGGCAGCGTCTACATGCTCACCTTCGTGACCGGCGCGGGAATGATGGGCCTCGCTTCGACCCCGGGCAAAGGGTTCGATCAGTACGATGCCGAGGATCTGCGGCTCGGGCCCGGCGGCACGTTCGAAGTCGTGTTGAGTCGCGAGCGGCCACCCGGCTACACCGGCAACTGGTGGCGCCTCGATCCACGCGCCGACTACATCCTCGCCCGCCAGCGAAGCTACGATTGGGGCACGGAGCGCGATGCGCGCCTCGCAATCGAGCGTATCGATCGCTTCGTGCCGAAATCACGGCGTGCCCCTGGAGCGATCGTCGCCGACATTCGTGAGCTGCTCAGCGGGTTTACGCCACGGCTCACCCGGATGTGGCTGCAATTCCAGAATGCCCTGCGCGAGCGCGGCATGATCAACAAGTTCGAGTTTGCCAACTTCGGTGACATCGGGGCGATCCGTGTGCAGCACTACTGGCAATGCGTGTTCGAGCTGCAGCCGCACGAGGCGCTGATACTCGAGACCGAGATCCCCAAGGTATGCCGGTACTGGAACCTGCAGTTGAACGATCCCCTGTTCAACACGATCGAGTACCTATATGTGCAGAGCAGCCTCAATGGGCATCAGGCGCGGCTGGATACGGACGGACGCTTCCGCGCGGTGTTGGCTCTGGAGGATCCGGGTGTGCCCAACTGGCTCGACACGGGCGGGTTCCTGCAGGGCACGATCATGGGCCGGTGGTATGCATCCGACACACAACCGCTGCCGGTGGTCTCGCGTGTCCCGTTGAGCGATGTGCGTGCCTGTCTTCCGCCTGACACGCCGCAAATATCCCGGGAGGCGCGCGAGCTGCAAATCCGCGCCCGCGTACGCGGCGGGCAACTACGGCGCCGGTGGTGAGGGCAGCTGCGATGTCAGCAAGACTGCAGGACCTGGAAGATGAGCTGCATCGCGCGGCAGTCCGGGCGACCCGTCTCGAGGACTTCGGCGAGCCTGACTATCGAGCCGGGCTGCGCGTATTGCTGAGCGCTTTCGACACCGACACCCAACTGACCGAAGTGGGCTGGCAATTCGCCTACGGCGTGGTGCTGGGCACGTTGACTGCCCGCCTGCAGACCCAAAAAGGCTGGTCCGAGCACCCCGGCGTACCAGAGATCGCCATCGAAAGGCCGCTCGTGATTACCGGCATCCCGCGCACAGGCACGACCGCCCTGCACAAACTGCTCTCGATGGACCCGCAGTTCCAGGGCCTCGAGCATTGGCTGACCGAGACGCCGATGATCCGCCCGGCTCGCGAAAACTGGGAGTCACATCCGTCGTACCGCGCATCCGTTGCCAATCTGGATGCCTACTTCACGCTCATGCCACAGATGCGCAAAGCACATGACATGGTGGCGGGAGAGGTGGACGAATGCCTCGAGATCCTCCGCCAGAGTTTCGTGTCGAACCGGTTTGGCGCGGGCGCGTACGTGCCGACGTATGATAATTGGTTTTTCGAGCAGAGCGAGCGAGGGTCGTACCGCCGCTATGTGGATGTACTGCGTCTCATTGGCGCTGCGGAGCCCCGCAAACGCTGGTTGCTGAAGAATCCTGGGCACCTGGCTCAGATGGGCTGTCTGCTCGAGGTCTTTCCGGATGCCTGCGTGGTGCTGACACATCGCGATCCGTTGAAGTCCATCCCCTCCCTGTGCAGCACGCTGCACATGGCGCGCCGCATGTTTGAAGGGGATGCCGCTCGCGCCGAAGTCATCGGTCCGCGGGAGTGCCGCTACTGGCGTCAAGCGCTCGATTCCGCCCGGGAGATGCGCCGCAGCCGGCCAACACAATTCTTTGACGTCGATCATCGCCGTTTCGTGACTGATCCGCTGGGCACGGTTCGCGGCATCTATTCGTTTTTCGGACTCGAGCTATCCGCCGTCGCACGAGAGCGGATGCAATCCTGGATAGCCGCCGATCCGACCTCCAGACACGGCAAGCATGGCTACAAGCTCGAGGACTTCGGCATGAGCGCCGAAGGGTTGCGCGAGGAGTTCACAGCCTACCGCGCGGAGTTTGGATTCCACTGAAGGCAAGCCGCACGGTCGGTACAGGAACACATGAGCACGATTTCATTCGCGGGTCGGGTCGCCATCATCACCGGGGCAGGGGGTGGCCTCGGCCGGGACTACGCGCTGGACCTCGCCCGACGGGGAGCGGCGGTCGTCGTGAACGACCTGGGAACCAACTCCGACGGGACAGGCGGCCCGAGCCGGATGGCGGACAGCGTCGTCGGGGAGATCCGCGCAGCCGGTCTCAGCGCGGTGGCCTCATATGACTCAGTAGCCACTGCCGAAGGCGGCGAGGCCATCGTGGCGACCGCGATGAAGGCGTTCGGGCGCGTGGATGTGCTCATCAACAACGCGGGCATTCTGCGCAACGCGCCGTTTGATGAGCTCGAGGACTCCACCATCGATACCATGCTGAGCGTGCATCTGAAAGGGGCGTTCAACGTGACGCGGCCAGCGTACCGGCTGATGAAGCGGCAGCGTTACGGTCGCATCCTGTTCGCGTCCTCAGCCGCCGGAATGTTCGGCAACACCGAACAGGCAGCCTATGGGGCCGCCAAGGCCGGACTCGTGGGGTTGATGAACGTACTCTCCCTGGAAGGGCGAGCGCACGGTGTGTTGTGCAACGCGCTCCTTCCGACCGCCGAAAGCCGCATGGGTGCACAGATGTCTGCGAGTCAGATGAAGGAATTTGGCGAGGTGTTCGCCATGGCAGGTCCTTACCTTGGCAACAGCGGAACGCCGCCATTCGTGACACCGCTGGTGGTGTACCTGGTCAGCGAAGCCTGCAGTTCGACCCATGGAATCTACTCTGCTTCGCTGGGACGCTATGCGCGGGTGTTCGTCGCGGCGAGCAACGGCTGGATTGGTCCGCGCGACAGGGCGCCGACGGCCGAAGATGTCGAGGCGCATTTCACCACCATCTGCGATCAGAAGAACGTCACCGTTCCTGGAAGCCTGCGCGACGAATTCACCGACATCATCAAGTTGTTGCATAAGTCATAGCGCAGTGTCCGAGCATGATTACGTGATCGTCGGGGCGGGGTCCGCAGGCTGCGTACTCGCCAACCGGCTGTCGGAGAATCCGCGCAACGACGTGCTGTTGATAGAGGCGGGGCCGGAGGACAGCAGTCCGCTCGTCAGTATGCCGAAAGGCTTCGGCAAGCTGCTCACGGATCCTCGCCACGCGTGGTTTTTTCCGACCGAGCCTGAAGCGAGTAATGGCGGCAGGGGCGAGCACTGGGTACGCGGCAAGATGTTGGGCGGCTCGAGCTCCGTGAACGGCATGGTCTACGTGCGCGGCCAACCGCAGGACTACGATCATTGGGCCGCTTTGGGACTCAAGGGCTGGGATTGGAGAACAGTTGCATCGTATTTCAAGCGGATGGAAGACCACGTTCTGGGAGCTGACGCGGTTCGTGGCGCGGGCGGTCCTTTGGGCGTGTCCTTCGGCGCCAAGCCCTACCCCCTGGCTGATGCGATGCTGGCGGCGGCCAGCGAGCTTGGCGTACCGGTGAAAGACGATATCAACCGGCCCGATCAGGAAGGTATCGCGTATTTGTGCGCGACCATCAAAGGAGGTCGTCGGCAGAGTTCTGCCCAAGCGTTTCTGAGGCCTGCGAGCCGTCGTCAGAATCTCACGGTCGTAACAAACACGCTGGCGCATCGCGTGGTGTTTGATGGCACGCGCGCCGTTGGGGTCGCGGCTGCTCGAGGCGATACCCCTGTGCAGTACCGGGCCCGTCGTGAAGTCATCCTGTCCGCCGGAGCCTTACAGTCGCCTCGGCTCCTGCAAGTCTCGGGAGTGGGGCCTGCCGAGCATCTGCGCTCCCTCGGCATCGACGTTCTCGTTGATAGTCCGGATGTGGGCAGCAACATGCGCGAGCACCGGCTCCTGTTCATTCAGCATCGGCTAAAGAGGGGTGGGAGCGTGAACGGCCAGTTTGCCGGGCCGCCGCTCATGTTCAATGCTCTGCGCTATCTGCTCACGCGCGGCGGTGTCATGGCTACCGGTTCCCATGATGTCGGCGGTTTCATCCGTACCGACCCCGGACTCGATCGTCCTGACGCCCAGATCATGATGGCACCGTACTCCCTGGACTTCTCCGCCCAGACGCTCGGGTTCGAGCGCTTTCCCGGCGCACAGGTATTCGGCTACGTGCTGCGGCCGGAAAGCCGGGGAACCGTCATGGCACGCTCTTCGAATCCGGCCGATCTACCTCTGATCCGGCCGAACTACCTGAGTGTCGAGTCGGATCGGCGCGGCAGTGTAGGTGTCGTTCGGTTCATGCGCCGGTGGCTTTCACAGGCACCGCTGGCCCCGTTCCTCGCCGAAGAGACATCTCCGGGCGACCATGTCCAATCTGATGCCGAGATTGTCGATGCCTTTGCCCGCCTCGGGCAATCTGGCTACCACGCGTGCGGAACCTGCCGAATGGGGACTGACGCCAACGCCGTGTTGGATGAACGCCTGCGTGTCAGGGGCGTATCCAACCTTCGCGTGATCGACTTGTCATTCTTTCCAACCATGGTTTCCGGCAATACGAACGGGCCCATGATGGCGCTCGCCTGGCGGGCCGCGGATCTGATTCAGGAGGATTCCAGGTGAGCCCAAGTGCCGACCATGTTGTCAAACGGGCCATAGACGACGCCGTGGCTCGCGGGGTTGAGACCGGCCTGCAGGTGGCCGCTTATCTCAAGGGCAAGCTTGTCGTGGACACCTGGGGCGGCGTCGCCGATGAGGCGACGGGCCGCAAGGTGGACGGCGACACGTTGTTCAACGTGTATTCGGTGACAAAGGCGGTCGCCGCGGTAGCTCTGCACATGCAGGCCGATCGGGGCCTGATCGACTACAACGCACCGATCACACGATACTGGCCTGAGTACGGCGCCAACGGGAAGGCCTCGACGACCGTTCGCGACGTATTGACCCATCGTGCATGTGTGCCTCAGATGCCGCCGAATGTCACGCCGGAGCGCATGTGCGACTGGGAGTGGATGACCCGTGAAATCGCCACGCTCGAGCCGATTGCGCCGCCGGGCTCGAAAACGCTCTACCTGTCGATGACATTCGGCTGGATAGTGGGTGAGCTCGTGCGGCGTACCGATCCGGCGCAGCGCTCCCTGGGGCGCTTCATCCGGGAGGAGATCGCAACACCGCTCGGGATCACGGACCTGTGGGTCGGAATCCCCGACTCGGTCGAGTCTCGCATCGCGCGACAAGTGAACGCCATGCAGCCGGTTCCGGCGGAGTATCTGCCGCCCCTGTTTCTGGCCTCGATGCCGGAGCAGGTTGCCCTGACTCCGCTTGTGTTTGAGCGGCCCGATGTGCGGCGTGCGGAAGTTGCAGGCGTGGGTGGAATCTTCAACGCGCGCAGCGAGGCACGGTTCTGGGCGATGCTGGCCAATCTGGGCGAGCTGGACGGTGTACGCCTGCTGTCGCGCAAGCTCGTGCAGACGTTCAACACCCCGCGGGCCCACAGCGATGAGCCCGACCAGGTCATGTTCAACATCCCACTGCCGATCAGCATCGGCGGCTTCTGGCTGGGCGGTCCCAACACGCCGGTGTGCTCGCCGAAGAGCTCCAGGGCGATTTGCCATCCGGGGCAGGGCGGCTCCATTGGCTGGGCCGACCCCGATACGGGACTGGCCGTGGCCATTTGTCACAACCGGCTGTTCAATGCGAGCACGCCCGGGGAAGATCCGCTTTTGCCGATCGCGGACGCCGTCCGCACAGGATTGGGCGTGGATTGACGATTCCGGGTAGCGTCGTTTATATTTTTGAATAGTATTCACATATCAGATTACACGCCCGCACAATCGGGTGGCAACCGGTGAGTCGCGCGAGGCCCCAAGGGCTGGCGCGGCGCCAGGGGAACGGAGCCGAGGCATGCGAACGGTTCGGGAGCTCATCGAGCGCAACGCGCGGTATTTCCCGAATCGGGAAGCCTTCGTTTGCGGCGATCGGCGGCTGACGCATGGCGGCCTTGCGCAGCGGGCATTGCGCCTGGCGAGCGGGTTGTTCCAGCTCGGGCTCAAGCGGCAGGACCGGCTGGCCCTCCTGGCCATGAACAGCCTGGAATTCTACGAGACCTACGCGGCCGCCGAGGTGGCAGGCTATGTCGCTGCTCCGATCAATTACCGCCTGGCCCCCGCCGAGATTGCCTACATGTTGCAGGATTCGTCCGCGAAGATCCTGGTCTTCGAGGCGCAATACGCAGCCGTCGTCGAAGCGCTGCGTACAGAATTGCGCGAGGTCCAACACTACATCTGCATCGACTCGGGCGCGGCAGTCCGACCGGAGTGGGCACTCGCCTTTGAGGACGTTGTTGCGCGCGGCTCGGTGGACGGCCCCCCGATTGTCCCGCAGCCGGATGACTACGTGTATCTGTGGTACACGAGTGGTACCACTGGCAAACCGAAGGGAGTCGCGTGGCGGCAGTGGAAGGCTTGCGAATCCGCGCGTGCAAACGCATTGATCACCGAGCTTACCGGCGACTCACGCATTCTGCAGGTCACACCTGCTTTCCATATCGGCGGCAAAGGGTACGTCAACGGCGCGGGGTGGATGGGCGGTTGCACGGTGTTACATCGGGCGTTTGATCCGGTGGAAATGCTGGCCACGATCGACCGTGAGCGGATCACCATGACTTTCATGGTCGCGGCCATTTTGCAGGCTGTTCTCGCCGTGCCCAACCTTGCTGACTATGATCTCTCGAGCATCCGCATGATCGTCACGGCGGCGGCTCCAATACCCGTGCCCGTGCTGCGCCGCGGGATCGAGTTGCTTGGGCCGGTCTTTTCCATTCAATACGGCTGCACGGAGGTCGGAGGCATCTCGGCCCTGCCACGCTGGGAGGTCAATCCCAACGGTAGCGAGGCTGACATCCGGCGCCTGGGATCAGTGGGGCACATCCCGCCTGAAGTTGATTTCCGCCTCGAGGACGAGCAGGGCAAGCCATGCCCTCCCGGCGTACCCGGAGAGGTGATCATGCGCTCGCTGGCCATGTTCGATGGGTACTGGAACAACACGCCGGCGACACTCGAAGCGCTGCGGGATGGCTGGTATCACACGGGCGACATTGGTGTCCTGGACGAGGAAGGCTACCTCTTTCTCGTCGATCGCAAGAAGGACATGATCATTTCCGGCGGCGAGAACATCTACAGCCGTGAAGTCGAAGAGGCGCTCGCAAGCCACGCCGATGTGTTGGATGCCGCGGTAATCGGGGTGCCCCATCCCAAATGGGTCGAGGCCGTCAAGGCCGTCGTCGTGATCAGGCGTGGAGCGAGCGTGACCGAGGAGGGGCTGATTGCCCACTGTAAGACCCGCATTGCCAGTTACAAATGCCCGAAGAGCGTCGCGTTCGTAGCGTCGCTGCCGCGCCTGGCCACGGGAAAGATCGACAAGCCGGCGCTGCGCGCCGGGCACCGTCATTGACCGAAGAGGTTCAGCCCGAAAGCATGCCTAAGATTACCTTCATCGAGCACGATGGAACCGAGCGGACCGTGGAGGCCGATGCGGGCCGCAGCGTGATGCAGGCCGCCACCGATCACCTGGTTCCCGGGATTCTCGCCGATTGCGGCGGTAACTGCGCCTGTGCCACCTGTCATGTTTACGTCGATGGGTCGTGGCGCGCCAGGCTGCCACCTCCCTCCAACGAGGAGCGCGAAATGATCGACTGCGCACTGCACGTCCAGGAAAACAGCCGCCTCAGTTGTCAGATTCCGGTGACTGCCGAGCTGGATGGCCTGGTGATCCGTCTGCCGGAGTCGCAGACGTGAGCGCCGCCAATCCGAGCACGCAGGTCCGCGAAAGCAAGGTCGCATTCGTAGTTGCGTCGGGCGCGAATGTTGGAAGCCGGCTCGGCAGGGGATTGGCCCGCGCGGGCTCGCGCGTTGCAGTGCTCGAGGACGCGCCGGCGGGCGAGTCGGCGGACGCGGCCGATGGGGCCGGTGCTGTTGAACGCTATCCAACCTCGCTTGCCTCGCGCGCGGAGGTGCAGCGCATCTTCGACGCCGCAGCTGGAGATCTCGGATCACCTCAACTGGTACTGGTGAGCGCGTTACCCTCGAGCCTGTTCGTTCCGACCGACAGCGAACGACTTACCGCAAACGAGTGGACGAGTACGGTCCAGGGCGCGGCGAAAATCACGCTGTATTGTCTGCAGGCCGCGCATTCGCACATGGTGAAATCGGGCGGCGGCACAATCGTGTGCGTAGGTCCGTCCTTCGCGCTCGTTGGCGCGGCACGTTTGCTCGGCTTGTCCACTGTGCTGGAGGCGCAGAGGGCACTCGTGAAGTCAGCCGCGCGCCAATGGGGTCGTCACGGTATCCGAGCTCATTGGATCTCTGTTGGAGTGGGCGCGAACTATCCCGCGCTGCAGGAAGTGCCACTGCCGAATGGGCCCGAGCTCGGGCCGCCTCCGCCGCCCCTGGGACGTGTTCCGGACTTCGAGCAGGATGTGGCCGGCATCGCCGAATTTCTCGCCAGCAGCGCAGGTCGCGGGTTGACAGGGTGTTCGCTCGTAGCCGACGGCGGCGACTGGATGGTTCCATGAGCGCCCCACCTGTAAGCCTTGCCGGCAAAACGGCGCTGATCACCGGCGCGGGTGGAGGAATCGGGCGTGGCATGGCTCTAGCGTTGGCCTCGGCAGGCGCGAATGTCACGCTTGCAGTGCGACGGAAGACAACAGGTGATGAGACCGCCGCGCTGATTCGCTCTGAAGGCGGTAGTGTCCTGGTCGTCGAAGCCGATGTTGCAAAACAAGTCGATGTCCAGAACGCCGTGGACAGAACTGTGGCGGAATTCTCGGGCCTCGACATCGTCATTCATAACGCGAATGCGGGGGATTCTGCGCATCCCGTGGCGCTCGAAGAAGTGACTGATGAGAGCTGGCATTCACAGGCCAGAGTGACGTGGGACGGCGCTCTGTGGCTTGCACAGGCCGCGTTTGCACCTCTGAAGCGCTCGTCCGCCGGACGATTCATCCTGCTCGGGTCCGCGTTCGGTCTGCACGGGGCCGGATTCAACCCTGTGTACGCTGCGCTCAAGGGCGGAATCAAAGGCTTCACAAAATCGCTCGCGCGCGAGTGGGGCCCGTTCGGAATTACGGTCAACGCGATCCAGCCTGCGGCCGCGACGGAGCCCGCCGAGGTGTTCTTCAACCAGTATCCGGAGGTACGGGCCGCCTTCATGCGGAACTTCCCCTTGGGCCGCATGGGTCGTCCGCGGGAGGACATCGGCGGGGCAGTCGTGGCCATCTGCTCGGACGAGTTTGGATTCATCACAGCGCAGTCCATCCAGGTGGATGGCGGCCTCTACACCGCAGTCTGACCGCATCGTGAGCCGCATGTTATGAGTAAAAGACTTCAGGGAAAAGTGGCGATCGTCACGGGCGCCGCATCCGGGATTGGCGCCGAGACGGCTACGAGGCTCGCCCACGAGGGCGCTGCGATCGTCGTGGCCGATATCAACCTGCCGGGAGCTGAACAGCTGGTTGCACGCATCATCGCGACAGGGGCTGCCGCTGCGGCGGTCCGGGTTGACCTGGGCGACGAGCAATCCATAACCGACATGATCGCGTTTGCGGTCGACCGGTTCGGCGGGCTCGATATTCTGGACAACAATGCCGCGGATACGCGGTTGTCCGCCACCCGCGATGTCGGAGTCGAGCACACGGACACGCAGGTGTGGGACACGATAATGCGGATCAATCTGCGCGGGACGATGCTTGCCTGCAGGGCAGCCATACCCCGGATGCGCGCACGCGGCGGCGGATCGATCATCAACATGAGCTCAGGCTCCGGTTTGACCGGTGCGCTTGCGCCAACTGCCTACGGAGTTTCCAAGGCCGGCATCATCACACTCACGCAGTACGTCGCCACTCAACACGGTAAGGAAGGGATTCGTTGCAACGCGATTGCGCCCGGACTCATTGTCACGGAAGCTGCATCGAGTTATGCGAGCGGGCCCTTTGGAGAGATGATGCTGCGCCACCACCTGACACCGCGTCTTGGCACGCCAGGTGACATTGCAGCGGCGGTGGCATTCCTGGCATCCGATGAGGCGGGGTTCATCACGGGCCAACTGATCAGCGTGGATGGCGGATTGCTGGCGCATGCGCCGTATCACGCCGACATGGTTCTCATGAAGCCGGGGCACTGAGCCAACCATGGACGCACAGGTCGCGCCCCTCTTTGCGCCACTCACCATCCGCTCGTTGACGCTGCGCAATCGAGTGGTCATGGCTCCGATGACTCGCAGCTTTTCACCTCTTGGAGTTCCGGGAGCGGACGTGGCCGCGTACTACCGCCGCAGGGCGGAAGGCGAAACGGGCCTGCTCATCACTGAGGGAGTCGGAGTTGATCATCCGGCCGCGCTGGGCGATGCAGGTTTGAAGGAAGCAGATCTACCTCACATGTATGGTGAGGCGGCGCTCGCGGCGTGGCGAGCTGTGGTAGAGGGCGTCCACGCCGAACACGGCGTGATCTTTCCGCAACTATGGCATCAGGGCGTGATGCGCAAAGCAGGGACCGGGCCCCATCCGCAGGCCCCGAGCTGCCGACCCTCCGGGCTATGGGGACCTACGGGGCGCACGACGTCGCTGGCTGCGGATGACGTTGCCACTTGCGCGATTCCAACGACCCCGATGACACAGACCGAGATCGCGGATGTCATCGCTGCATACGGCCGTAGTGCGCGGAACGCGATGGAAGTCGGATTCGACGGAATCGCGATTCATGGCGCGCACGGGTACCTGCCGGACAACTTCCTGTGGGAGGAGACCAACCAACGTACTGATCGTTGGGGTGGGGACCGCAGGCGACGCTCCGAGTTTGCCGTGGAAGTTGTCAAGACGATCCGCGCCGTAGTCGGTGCGCGACGGCCGGTGGTCTTTCGCTTCTCCCAGTGGAAGCAGCAGGACTTTCGGGCGCGCCTGGCGAACACGCCGCAGGAGCTCGAGGAGATTCTCGGCCCGATATCGGATGCGGGAGTCGACGTCTTTGATGCGAGCGTCCGCTACTTCAATCGCGCGGAGTTCGAAGGCTCGCCACTGAACCTGGCCGGCTGGGCGAAGAAGCTCACCGGCAAACTCAGCATGGCAGTGGGCGGCATCGGTCTCAACAAGGGCGTCTACGATTCGAAGCGTGATGGTGCTGCGGCTGCAGCCTACAACTTCGAGGCGCTGATGGAGCGTTTCACACGCGGAGAGTTCGACCTCGTGGAGGTTGGGCGCTCGCTACTGCACGATCCGCACTGGACGCGAAAAGTGCGCCTGGGCGAGCAGCTCGGCGAGTTCAACGAGGAATCGCTGAAGGTGTTGCGTTGAGGCGCACGACGGGAGAGCTGACATGAGTGAGGACACGGTACTGACCGAACTTGATGACACGGGTGTCCTGACCGTCACCATCAACCGGCCGGAAACCAGGAATGCGTTTGATACCGCGACTCAGCGGCTGATGACGGAAACATTCTACGATGCCTCGCGCAACCCGGCCGTGCGCGTCGTAATCATGAGAGGCGCCGGTCAATCGTTCTCATCAGGCGGTGACGTACGAGCACTGGGCGCACCGGACCCTGACGATTCCATTGCTCAGCAGTGGTCATCCGAGCCGGTGTGGAGCGATGTTGAAGCGCGGACGGATCGCCTGCGCCGTTTCATGGAGTCTTCCCTGTGGTTGCATCGCATGGGCAAGCCCACGATTGCGATGGTTCGGGGACCGGCGGTCGGCATGGGTTTGTCACTGGCCCTGGCGTGCGATTTCAGGGTGGCCTCCGAGACCGCGTTCTTCATGACCGGCTTCGCCCGGATCGGGCTGTGCGGCGACTACGGCGGCAGTTATTTCATGACGAAGCTGCTCGGACCCTCCAAGACCCTGGAGCTGTATATGCTCAGTGAGAGGGTGAGCGCCGAAGAGGCCCTGCGGCTGGGGCTGGTAAACCGGCTCGTGGCCGACCACGAGTTGGAGGCCCGCACGACTGAGCTTGCGCGGCGACTGGCGCGCGGTCCTGCGGTTGCCCAGCGGTACATCAAGGAAAACGTGCACGCGGCTCTCGATCTGTCACTGGAGCAGGCGTTCGATACCGAAGCACGCAACATGATTCGATGCCGGTTGACTCTGGACTGCAAGGAGGCCATGAGCGCCATGGGCGAGAAGCGTGAGCCACAGTTTGTGGGACGTTGACCGATGTCACTGAGGCGAGCCGCCATTGTCTGCCCCTTGCGCACTCCGGTGGGCGCGTTCGGAGGCAGTTTGCGTTCCGTGCCGGTCGAGACGCTCGGGGCAACCGTCGTCCGCGCGATTCTCGAGCGCACTCGAATCGATCCTGCGCGTATCGACGACGTCGTCTTTGCCCAGTCATACGCAAACGGCGAGACCCCATGTGTCGGTCGCTGGATTGCTCTTGAGGCCCAACTGCCAATCGAAGTGCCTGGGATGCAGCTCGACCGCCGTTGCGGAGGTGGTCTGCAGGCCGTCATCAACGCGGCAATGATGGTGCAGAGTGGGGCGGCCGACGTGGTGTTGGCCGGCGGTGTCGAAAGCATGAGTAACGTCGAGTACTACACGACCGACATGCGCTGGGGCAGCCGCGCTGGCTCGACGCGCATGCACGACCGGCTGGAGCGGGGGCGCGAAAGGTCGCAACCCGAGAGCCGCTTCGGCCGGATCTCCGGGATGATAGAAACCGCCGAGAATCTGGCACGTGAGTTCTCCATCACGCGCGCGCAATCCGACGAATTCGCGGCGCGCAGCCAACAGCGAGCCGCCGCCGCCTGGCAAGCCGGCCGTTTCGCCGACGAGATTGTCAACATTGCGGTCCCGCAGAAAAAGGGCGAGCCCGCGATCGTCTCCATGGATGAGGGCGTTCGGCCTGACACCACAGCGGAGTCCCTGGAGAAACTGCGCCCGCTCATGAAGGATGGGACGGTCACCGCAGGAAACTCCAGTCAGCAGAACGACGCGGCCGCGGCCTGCCTGGTGGTCGCGGAAGATCAACTTGCGCGGCTGGGATTGGAGCCGCTCGGCTACCTCGTCGGCTGGGCGGCTGCCGGCTGCCATCCCGCGACCATGGGAATCGGACCGGTTCCGGCGGTGAAGAAGTTGCTCGCGCGGACCGGATTCTCCTTCGACCGCATCGACCTCGTGGAGCTCAACGAGGCCTTTGCGTGCCAGGTGCTGGCCGTGTTGAAGGGTTGGGGATGGAATGAGCCGGACCAGTTGAATGTCAACGGCTCGGGAATCTCCCTGGGGCACCCGATCGGCGCCACCGGTGTGCGGATCCTCGCCACCCTGTTGTACGAGCTGCGCCGGCGGCGCGGCCGCTTTGGCCTGGAAACAATGTGTATCGGCGGAGGGCAGGGGCTCGCCGCGCTGTTCGAGAGCGCCTCGGAGGCAACATGAACGCAGTCCGACACCTCGAAGACTTCGACGATGCAGCTTTCGATCCCTTCGTCGCCGATGAGGCGATGTTCGGCCACTGCCCCGACCCCTACGGCCCCCTCGCCGAGCTGCGGCGCCAGGGACCGGTGCACGCGCTCAACTACAGGGTGTTCATGGGCGAGCCGCCCGACATCACCAGTAGTGACGTGGAGCACTTCACCGTCGTGGGTTACGACGAGGTCAATCAGGCGCTGCGCGAGGTCGAGACCTTTTCCAACCGGGCCTACCTGCGCAACATCGGCATCAGTTTCGGCCGCAGCGTTTCCACCATGGATGCTCCTGAGCATCCGCGTTTCCGCAAGATATTCCAGAAGGCTTTCCTGCCGAACGTAGTCTCGAAGTGGGGCGAGTCGGTGGTCGATCCGGTGATCGACTCCTTGATGGCGGGCTTCGAGAAGCGCGGTACGGCGGACCTGGTACAGGAATTCACATTCCACTATCCGTTTCAGATCGTCTATCGCCAGCTGGGCCTGCCCCCGGACGAGGTCAAGACCTTTCACAAGCTGGCGATGGCCCAGATCCTCGTGAGTGTCGATGTGGCGCATGGCACCGAGGCATCCCGCAAGCTGGGCACGTATTTCGATGCCTTGATCGAGGAGCGCCGGCGCAATCCGGGAAGTGACCTGGTCAGTGTTCTCGCGCAGGCTGAGGTGGAGGGTGAGCGCCTGCCGCAGGATGTGTTGATCTCGTTTCTGCGCCAACTCGTCAATGCGGGCGGCGATACGACTTACCGGGGCACGAGTGTGCTGCTCACGGGCCTGTTGAGCAATCCGGATCAGTTGGAGGCCGTGCGCCAGAATCGTGCCCTCGTGCCCCAGGCTATCGAAGAGGCGCTGCGCTGGGACGGGCCCGTGCTCATTCAGACGCGCATGGCGCTACGTGACGCCGAGCTGGGAGGCGTGAAGACTCCGCGCGGCGCCTTCCTCGACGTGGCAGCGGGTGCTGCCAACCGGGATCCGCAGCGATTCCCGGATCCGGACACATTCAACATCTTCCGCAAGCCCGAGCACCGTCATTTCGCGTTCGCATTCGGGCCGCACGTTTGTATCGGCCAGCATCTGGCGCGAGTTGAGATGACGCGCGCGTTGAATGCCGTGCTCGATCGGTTGCCGCGCGTGCGTCTCGACCCGGATCGGCCAGCGCCGCAAATCCGCGGAATCATGATGCGCGTCCCGAAACACATTTTCGTGCGATTCGGCTGAGCGTGCCGCGGCGGGCCGGGCGCCTCAGCGCAGCTTTGTGATGTCCGCTTCGCTGAGACCAATCTCCGCGAATACTTCCTGTGTGTGCTCGCCCAGGCATGGAGGAGGGCGGTGAAGATTCGCCGGGGTCTGCGAGAAGTTGACCGGGATTGCGGTCGTCACTGCAGCGCCCTCGGTTGGGTGCTCGTAATGATGGAAGAAGCCCGTTTCCGTCAGGTACGGATCGTGCAGCAGCTCCTGCAAGGTCCGCATGGGACCGTTCGGGATATCCTCGCGATCGAGCAGCTCGTGCCATTCCGCCGTCGTGCGCAACTTCAGCTGCTCGCCGACGATTCCATATAACTCGTCGTAGTGCTTTACACGAGCGGGCGTGGTGGCGAACCGCGGGTCCGCGATCAGGTCCGCGCGCCCCAAAACCGGCAGGATCCGCTTCCACTGCTCATCATTGACGGCGAGCACGCAGATGTAACCGTCCTTGGTCGGGTAAGGTCTGCGGTGGCGCGTCAACAGGCGCACATAGCCGATGCCCGGCTCCAGAGGGGGATCGAACGCGGCACCCCACAGATGCTCGAGATAGTTGAACGTCAGGATCGTCTCGAACATCGGCACCTGAACCTGCTGCCCCTTGCCGGTTCGCTCCCGGCTGTACAGCGCCATGCCGATGCTGGAGGCGAGCACGTAGCCGCAAAACTTGTCGATGATGACCGTTGGATAGAACCGCGGCTCGCCGTTCACCTGGCTCATCAGGGCCGCGATACCGCTTTCGCCCTGTACGACGTCGTCGTATGCCGGGTAGTCCCGGTGGGGGCCATCCTGGCGGTAACCAGGACCGAAGGCGTAGATGATTCTGGGATTGCACTGCGCAATCGCCTCGTAGCTCACACCGAGCCGCTCGGCCGCCGCCGGCCGCATGCTGTGCACGAAGACGTCTGCCGTTTCAACGAGACGCATGAGCGCCGCGAGCGAGTCCGGAGATTTCAGGTTGAGCGTGACGCTGCGCTTGTTGCGGTTCACATTCATGTGCATCGCCGACATGCGTGGGTTGCGCGAAGGTCCGGTGTCGCGGTTCGGATCGCCCTGCAGCGTTTCGATCTTGATCACGTCCGCGCCCATATCGCCCAGAACCTGGGTCGCGACCGGCCCGAGGACGTTCACCGTGAGATCGACCACACGGATGCCGGCCAACGGCCCGGTAGGTGTTTTCCCTCCCTCGGCTTGCTGCGCCATCTATTGTGCCGACTCGCGGGCCTTGACCATCCGTAGCGGCGTATATTCCTGCACCAGCGTCCCATCCTGTTTGATGATCCGGTTGCGCGTCCGCACGAGTCCGCGGTTCGGGCGGCTTCGCGAGCGGCGCGCTTCGATGACTTCGCATTCGACGTGAATGGTGTCTCCCGCGAACACGGGACCCTTGATGTCGAGCTCCATGTTGAGGAAGGCATAGCCGGTCTTTTGCATCGTCGCCTGCGAGAGCAGGCCTTCGGCGAGGCAGAACACCAGGGAGCCGGGGGCCACGCGTCCCTTGATGTCCGATTCGTGCTTGAGAAATTCGAGGTTCGTGAACAGAACCTCCGTCATCCCTATGGCATTGACGAATCCCACGATGTCGGTCTCAGTGACGGTGCGGCCCACCGTCTGGAACTGGCGGCCGACGGGCAGGTCCTCGAAATAAAAGCCGATGCCGACGGTTTCCATGTTGGTCAGACCGGGTCCCAGGGTGTGAGGGCCATGGAGGGCACGTTCGGGAAGAAGCTCGACTCAAATGCCGGCATCGCGTGCTCGGCAATCGATTCCGGGGTCCAGCCCTCGCTGCGGTGTATGGAGCGGATCATGCGGATCTGGCTGAAAAAGTAGATCTCGTTGGCACGCACGCCGAAAATCTGGCCGCTGACTTTCGCGGCCGCATCGCTGGCAAGGTACACGGCCAGCGGCGCGATCTTCGCAGACTCCATCTTCTTCATCTTTTCGATCCGGGCGATGTTCTCGGGCGTATCGGCCGGAATCGTCGCGGTCATCGCAGTCCATGCCCAGGGAGCGATGCAGTTGGAGCGGACGTTGAATTTCGCCATGTCCAGCGCGATCGACTTGGAGAGCCCTGCGACACCCATCTTGGCGGCAGAGTAGTTCGCCTGTCCGAGGTTGCCGATCAGCCCCGAGGTGGAGGTCATGTGGATGTACGCGCCGGAGGCCTGGCTCTTGAAGTAGGGCGCGGCCGCGCGAGCGACGTAGAACGAGCCGTTCAGGTGAACGTCCACGACCGCCTTCCACTCGTCGATCGACATGTTGAAAAAAAACCGGTCCCGCACGATGCCCGCGTTGTTGACCACGCAATCGATGCGGCCGAAAGAATCCATTGCCGTCTGCACGATGTGGCTGGCTGCTTCGGGAACTGCGACGCTGTCGGTGCTCGCAACTGCCTCGCCGCCGGCCGCGCGAATTTCCTGCACGACCTTCTCGGCATTGCCAAGCTCTTCGCCTTCCCGCCGGCCGACATCGTTGACCACGACACGCGCGCCATTCGCAGCGAATGCCAGCGCAAAATCGCGCCCGATCCCGCCACCAGCGCCGGTCACGACCACCACTTTGCTGCGCACCATGCTTCCCACTGGAACCCACCCCCGCGTGTCCGCGTAGCGATCGAATACTTGAACGACGTACGATAGTATGAATACCGGCGCGATCCAGTCAATGGCGTTTCGGGCTGCGCGGCGCATTATCGTTCACATATGCGAACGCTGTACGAATACTTGCTTTCCCCATGTGCGACTCCTTAACATGTACTGGGGCGGCGGGCACGCCGCGCCAAGCACAGATCATCGAGCGGATCTTGCCGGAACAACGAGGGGGAACAATGTCATATGCGACCCGGGGAATCTCTTCGAAACTGGTTTTGCGCCTGCGGGACGCAGCAATAGGCGGAGCGATCGGTTGTATCGCGTTTGGGCTGAGCGACGTTGTCAACGCAGCGGATGCGGCTACTCCGGATACGCCCGGTGAAGCTCAGGGCGGTGGCCTGGAGGAAGTCGTAGTAACGGCGCAGAAGCGCGAAGAGAGCCTGCAGAAGGTGCCGCTGTCGGTGGCCGCACTGAATGCCGAGGAGCTGCAGAGCCGCGGTATCGCCAACCTCAGTGATCTCATGGGCGGGCAGGTGCCCTCGCTGAGAATCGAGCCGTTCGCCGGCAACCCGACCGTGCTCGAGGTCGGCATCCGCGGGTTCATCGACTCCAACGGCGTGAACGTCACGAACGAAAACCCCGTTCCGATCTATATCGATGACGTCTACCAGGGACGGCAGACCGCCACCTCGCTGCAACTCACCGAAATCGACCGGATCGAAGTCCTGCGGGGACCGCAGGGCACACTGTTCGGCCGCAACGCCGAAGGCGGCGCCGTACGTTTCGTATCGAAAGAGCCTACCGGCCGATTCGGAATCCGCGAGCACATCGAGGGCGGAAACTTCGGCTACTGGAACACCACCACGCACATGGATCTGCCTTCGGTGGCCAATGTGGCCACCAAGATCGATTTCCTGGCGCGTGACGACGATGGCTGGCAGACGAACCCAGCCCCCGGCCAGAACAACTTTGGGCGCCTGAAAGCGCTTGCTGCCCGTTTTACGGCGCTGTGGAAGCCAACGGACACCACGAGCCTGGAATACTCGTACGACTGGACCCAGCTCAAGTCCACCGAGGTGTTCAACCAACAGTTGGCCACAAACGACCTGTATCAGCACCTGGCGCCGACTTTCGCGACGACCATCTGGCCGATTCAGACCGAGCGCGCCAACAACTCCACGTACCCGCTGTTCCGGCCGTTTGACAATCAGAAATTCTCCGGTCACCGGGTGACCGGCAGCTGGGCGATCAACGACTCGATCGCGCTGAAATCCATTACTGCCTACCGCAGCGATGTCTCGCCGCTGTGGAACACCGCCAGCACTTCGGCCGCGATCCCCGGAATATTCGTCGGTTCCCCGGTCCCGTATCTCAGCGGCCCGTCGGTCAAGTATGACATCCAGCACAACCAGTTCTCGGAGGAGCTACAGCTCACCGGCAACACTCATACGTTGAACTGGGTGACGGGCCTGTTCTTCTTCAACGAGCACGGCACTCAGATCGACACGACCTACTTCGGCCTGGGCTGGCCCAACGCGATCACCTCGGGGCCCCCGGGATTTGTCCCCGTGGTGCTGGGTACTCCGACGGCGCTGGATCCACCTGCGCTGGTGCCGCGCTCGGCAACGGGTGCCACCGTGCACAATCGCTCCTATGCGGCGTTCGGTCAGGTGACCTGGCGGCCTGGAACTCTCGATGACAAGCTTTCCTACACGGTTGGTTTGCGCGTCGGCCGTGACGAAAAGGATGCCACGCGGCCAACGGGAGGTGTCTACAACCAGGTCACGTATCCCGTGCCTCCGGCTACGGTTCCTCCGCCGCCCGATTTCATCTGTACTGTCACGCCGCGGCCGGCCCAGTGCAGCTCCAACACCTCGCAGACGAAGGCGTTGCCGCTCGCATCGATTGCGTACGACTGGTCGCACGATGTAACCAGCTACTTGCGGTATTCGACAGGTTACCAGGCCTCTGTAGTCGG
This sequence comes from Gammaproteobacteria bacterium, assembly GCA_028293745.1. Lineage (GTDB taxonomy): Bacteria > Pseudomonadota > Gammaproteobacteria > Steroidobacterales > Steroidobacteraceae > 13-2-20CM-66-19. The sequence goes on from JAQGOF010000020.1 coordinate 36,362, forward strand.
GCTTGCGGGGCAGACGTTCAAAGCGGTCAAGGAGAGCACCGTGGACTCGTTTGAGTTCGGAACCAAATCCGAGCTCCTGAATCACAGGATCCGCCTCAACGCGGCAGCGTTCTACCTGCTGTGGAAAGACCCCCAGGAGAACGTGCAGACCGTGAGTTCCTCGACCGTTGAGTACTTCAACGGGCCCGAGATCAAGATCGAAGGCCTGGAGCTGGATAGTTCATTTCTGCCGACGGACGGACTGCAGATCAATGTATCGGCGACGTATCTGAATGGACGGCAGGCCCAGGCCTTGAACCCTTATCCCAATCCGTACACCGGCGGCGGCGCGACGCCTATATTCAACCGGCTGTTCGCATTGCCGAAGTGGACTGGCTCGGTATCGGTCCTTTATGACATCGCGAGAACGAACTACGGCATCTGGCGCGTCGATGCAGACGCGAACGCCACATCCAGCTATTACACAGTGCCGCAGGTGTCCATCCCCGTGCGGGCGTACACCCTGGTCAACGGGCGTTTCGGGCTCGCCGAAATACCGCTGGGCGGCGGCAAGCTAGATCTCTTTGCGTGGGGAAAAAATCTCACCAACAAGAGCTACGAGACCTTCATCTACGCGGCTCCAGCAGCGTTCGCCTTGGACCCGACGAAGCCAGCGGTTAACACGGACGCAGCTTTCGGGCAGCCGAGGACGTACGGAGTGTCGCTGAACTTCACCTACTGAGGTGATTTGAGCGGGGGCGATCACGTGGTCGCCCCCACCCGTGCCCGGCTACTCGCCGACCGCCCCCCGGATGTAGTTATCGATCGTCCCGGCGCAGCCGATGTGATCATCCTCACCGGTCTGCGCCCAGCGCGTAATGTTGTCCAGCAATGTGGGTCCCGGCCGACCACACGCGCAGCGAGCCGCGAAATCGATGCTGACCTTATCGCCGCTGATCAGTCCGCCCCAGCGCCCTTCGAAACCCAGGTCCAGAAATCCAAAGCGGCCCTCAGCCAGACCGCCGCTTGCATCGGCAGCGCTGAGCAGGCGCTCTCCCGTCCGGTCCAACACGAGAGTGATCAACCCGGGCGGCCGGTGGTACCGGCCGGCCTCACAGCGGGGCATCAGGTTCATCAACTCAGTCATGCCATAGGCGCCAGGCCGCACGATATCCCCGAAGAACCGCTGCACCTGCTCCTGGTAGTCCGGGGGTAGGGCAATCCCTTTGACGCCGCCACCGGCAAACACAACGGATTGCGGGTGGAACTCACCGTCCTGTATGCCGCGCTCGCGCGCACGCGAAATCAACATCATGTATTGGGCCCACATGCCGGATACGTAGATGGGTTGTTCCCGGTAATCGAGGATACGGTCGATGAGCGCGGTCAGAGCCGCGTGCTGCCGCTGCCCCTTTTCCTTCGCTACGCTCTCGAGTTGGGCGATCTCACCGGGGCTCGCCTCGCCGGTTGCAATTCTCTTGCGCAAGGCTGCCATGCGGCTGACTTCGGAGATTTTGAGGGGCTCGTCAGACAGAGCGTGCACCTCACCGGCACGAGCCCAGTTCTGCGCGCCGATCTGAGCGGCTTCAACGGCGCTGTTAGGCCCCTTGATCGGCCCGAGCCAGAAAAAAATGTGATCGCCGTCGGCCCGTACCAGAGGCCATCCGACCGTGTGGCGAAAGTGGCGCTTCTTCAACTCAAAATCGGCGTCGGTCTGATTGAGGAAGGAGCATTTGCCGGAGGTTCCGCTGGTTGCGAGCACCCGGCGCCCGGCAAGCCAAAGCCGCTCGATCCACTCATCGATGTCCTTGACGCCGGTGATATCAACCTGTGCGCCGCCCGGGACGGACAAGGTGTCCAGCCATTGCAGCAATCGGTCCCAGCGCCCCTGCTCGACGAACGAAGCCGGGTAGGATTTGTACACCGTGTGCGCGAAGAGCAACGGAACCAGATCTTCGAATGAGCGAATTGAATTGATGCCGGCGCCGGCGGCCCGCCGCTCGAGCAGCGGTATCTGCCGCCGGCGGATCTCGAATAACTCCTGCGCCGCCTGTAACTGCAGTGGCTCCAACTCCGCTGCATCGATTGCATAGGCGGCGTCCGGATCGACGATGAGATCGAGTAACTTCCGGCGTGTGCTGCTCATGGGCGGCTACCCTCCAGTTTTATAGGGGCTGGTGCTGGCCCCGGCGTGGCTGGTCGCATGAACATCGTCGCAACACCTCCACTGGCGATGACCAATGCCATGCCGATCCACGACATCGCCGGAAGGTGGTCGTTCCAGATCACGATTCCGACTATGCTGGTGAAGACGACCTGCGAGTACCCCAGCAACGAGACCAGCAGTGTGTGTCCGCGCTGATAGGCGAGCGTCAGCATGATCTGACCGAATGCGGCAAATACGGCCGCGGCAAGCACAGCCAGCGAGCCCTGAACCGACAACGCGGCCGGATGGCTCAGCAGGAACCAGGGCAGGGTTGCGATAGTGATGAATGCCGAGAAATACAGAACCGTTTTGACGGGGTACTCTTTGAGTCTGCCGAGTGCGCGGATGTTGAGTGCGGTCCAGGCGGCCAGCACTGCAGAGGAGAGTGCTATCAAGCCGGCGAACCACTGCGATTCGTCAAATGTCGGACGCAGCAACAGGACAACTCCGCAAAGGCCACCCGCGAGGGCGATGAGCTGGGAGCGCTCGGGTCGCTCGCGATGCACGTACGCCAACATCGCAGCCAGGAGCAGCGGGGAGGTGTAGTTCAGGCTGACCGCCGTCGCGAGCGGTAACAGGGAAACCGCAGCCACATAGGAGACCAGCCCGCCGTAGCCCGCGATCGCGCGCCGCAGATGCATTCTCCAATGGGGGCTGCCGAGCGGAAGATTCCGGTACTTCAGGTAGGCGGACATCACCAGCACGGAAAAGGCGCCCCGATAAAAGATGATGTGGGCGAGCGGGACCCCGCGCCCGGAGGCCAGCTTGATGCTGGCGACCATCCCCGTGAATGCGAGGCTGGCACCAATCATCCAAAGTGATTGCCTCCGGGCGGCGCTGTGCATGGCGGTCTATGATGGTACCTCCCGGCCTGCCGTCAATCCTCGTCGTTCACCCAGCGCACGAATCTATGCAGGGGGTAGAAGCCGTCATGCGGCAGACCTGCCGCCGGCCCCAACGCGTGGCCCAGAGTCACGACACGCTGAACGCCGGCGGAGGCAAGTGCATCTCGCACCTCACGCTTGCGCTCCGCCGGGTAAACACCCACGGTTTGGGTCGCAACGTTGGCAAACTTCACGGCCTCGGCCAGAGATCTGACCGGTACGACATTCACAACTTTGCGGTCGGGGTAGAACTCGACGGGCTCTTCGGAGCGGATGACGATGCCGCGGCCGTCAAATTTTCCCCACACGCGGTAGTCGGGCTCGAGGCCAGCAAGCACTTCGATCTGCTCGCGCAGCTCCCCCGTCACCGGCTGGCCAACAATGGCGCAGGTGGGCCGCTCGACGCCCAGTTGTGCCTGCAGCAGAGCACAGTAACGGTCAGCCTCCACGGTGCTGCCTTCAACAAATTGGATGCGGCTGGAAACGCACGCGCCCTGGTTGTAAGGCGTCGCATCGTCGCCTGCGAGTCGGGCCACGTCCGCAAGAGTCTCTTCCGAGGCGAAGGCTTCGTGGCCGATGAGCGAAATCGAGGTCTTCGGATCGAAGGCGACCAGCTCAAACCCCGGGCCGATGTACTTCTTTGCGCTGCGCAGCGCCGACTCACCGCCCCAGGCGACGAGCTTGTCAAAGAATTGCGGACGCAGCAGACGGCTCTCCACCATCTCATCGCCGCCGCGCCAGTAAACTGCCGAGAACGAGCGGACGACCGGATGATTCGGCGCAACCTTGGCCATCGCTCTGAGGATCGACGTCGCCGTGAACAGATCGTTGGAGGGCAGCTTCAGCAGGTGGACGCCCTTGGTGAGCGCGCCGCGGATGATGGAGATTGCTGCCACACCGGGGGCATTGCCGGCCAGTATATGAACCAACCGCGGGGGAAACGCCCGCACGCGGGCGGCCCGGCCGGATTCGGAGTTGACCTCCTTCCAGCCATCGAGGACGGCGGGTCCGCCCAGCTCGTTGTTGATCTGCGCATGCATGCCGCCGCGATGGAACAGGGCGCCGAGCCGCGCGTAGTCGCGTTCGAGAACACCGGGATCGAGGGGGCTCGTACGCTTCATCTGATCGCAGGCTTGCGCCAGCAGGCCATCTGGATCGCGTGTGAGCCGCTCTCCCGTGGCGACCAGGAGGTCCATGATCTGCGCCACGGGCACATCGAAGGCAGGTCCTGGCAGCGTGCGCGGCCAGATCAGCGCGTCCAGGTCCAGTTTCGGCGTGGCGAAGGGGGCGCTGGCCGGCCCGTATCGTTCAGCCATTCCCTCCAGAGTCTGTCCCTTGATGACGTGCGGGACTGCGGTGGGGCCTGTAGTGCTGGCAGGATTCGCGCTCATGGCTCGCGTGCTCCACGTGGGCAGATCGATTGGCCCTAGGCTACCACAAATTTGAACGCTGTTCTAAAATAGGCATGGAGCGTGCGCCACCCCCGGCGCCGGAGGAAGACATGAACGCAAGTCTGGGCCGGCAGGCTGAAACCCCTCATCCGTATGCAATCCAACGCCCTGACCGCATTCCTGTCCAGCGGTACTTTGACGCTGAATTCTATGCACTCGAGCGCGAGAAGCTTTGGCCGCGCGTGTGGCAGATGGCCTGCCGCCTGGAGGAAATCCCCAAGCCCGGGGACTTCGTGGTGTACGAAATATTCGATGAGTCGGTGATCGTCACACGCGTCGATGCAAACACGGTGAAAGCATTCCACAACGCGTGCCGCCATCGGGGCGTACAGCTGGTGCAGGACCGTGGCAGTGCACCCGACGGCTTCACTTGCCCCTTCCATGGATGGCAGTGGAAGACTGATGGCAAGTGCAAATTCGTCTATTCCCCCACGCTCTTCGAGAAGGATCAGCTCAAGGGGCAGGATCTCGCCCTGCGCGAATGCCGGCTGGAGACCTGGGGTGGCTGCGCCTTCATCAACTTCGATAACAATGCCCCATCGCTGCGCGAGTCCATCGAACCGTTCGCCACCATGCACGATGCGTGGCACGTCGAGTCTCTTAGAACGGAATGGTGGCTCGCCGCGCGTCTGCCCGTGAACTGGAAGCTCGCAATGGAGGCTTTCATGGAGGGCTATCACGTGATGGCCACCCATCCGCAACTGCTGCCCCCAGGAGCCACGGCGGGCCCGGATACCGTCTACGCCAAGATGCCACCCGAGCTATCGCCGATGTCGCCGTTTCTAACCGCGACGACGGCGCCGATGCCCGATACGGTGAAGTCGCGTGAGTTCATTGAGATGAATCTCTACTACATGCGATTGCTCAACGAGGGCATGGCAGGCATGACGCACGCCAAGGACATTCGTACCGCGGAGGCACTGGTGGATGCGCCGTTGCCGGCAGACATGCTCGGAGCCATGACAACCTTTCGCAAAATGTTGAACGAGGCCGTGGTCGCTGACCATCGCAAGCAGGGCATGGACATCGGCGATCTGAACGATGTGGACCGCAAGAACTATGCGACGTCGGTGAATTTCTGTTTTCCGCACTACTTCCTGCTGCCAACCTTCGGTAGCGCCTCCTCGTACCGGATCCGGCCATTGGGTCCCGAGGAATGTCTCTTCGAGTTGTGGTCCCTGACGCGATTTCCGCCTGGGACCGAGCCGCCGCGCATCAAGACCCCAACACCGATGGGACCGGACGATCCTCGCTGGCCGCCGATTCCGCAGCAGGACTTCTCGAACCTGCCGCGCCAGCAGCGCGGACTGCACACTCGCGGGTTCGAGTTCATGCGCCTGTCCAACCAGATGGAAGGATTGATCAGCAATTATCAGCGGCTCATCGATGGCTACCTGGCAGGGCAGGGCTACGACAAGCTTCTGCCGGCCGCGCACAAGGTGTCCGGTAGCATCGATGTACCGGTGGCCGATCTGGGGTTCTGAGAGTCGCCGTTGCGGCGTGCGAGGCATGCTTCGCACGCCGCAGATGGCTGTTGGTGAAGCTCGCTCTAGACGTTGAACCGCCGACCCACCTGGCGCCTGCGCTCATCGAGCTGCTGGCGACGCAAAGCTGGTGAGACGGAGGGCGTCGCCCGCGGCAGATGCTGGCGAACATCCGCGACCGGCACGAGTTTCGTGGTGGGGACAGGGAAGCGGTCGCTCAGGTACCAGCGCCACTGTGCGTAGGCCTGCGGGAAGCCTGATGTATCCACCCAATTCGGTACTCCGGGGTCGCGGGCGGACAGTACGATCCTGACTTTGCCATCCGCATCGATCACGGCCTGCCTGTTATTGATCGAGGACTGGTGGAAGCGGTAGTCGATGGTCTGGTAGAAAAAATCGGCGAGTTGCAGGCTCCAGTGTTTGACCTGGGGTATCTCACATTCAATGATGAGGGCCTGCCCGGCGCTCAGGTCATAGAGCATCTTGACGTAACCCGCAAGCGGATTGCCGCCGATCCTGGTCACATCCTCGGTCGGTAACCAGAACCGGTTCATCCCGACGGCTGCGTCCACTTCCTCGACCATGCGCATCCAGGTCTGCAGCGAAAACGTGGTCTGATACGCCATTGCCCGCAAACGCTGCGCAATTTCTGCTTCACTGAGCAGCAGCGAGTCCGAGGGCAACGAGTCCAGCGGCTCGATGTGAATCGTCGCACCCGCGCCGACCGCCCAGTCATCCCAGATGTCGCGCACCAACAGGCAGATATTGGGGGCGTTCCGATCGAGCCGAATCCAGTTGCCCGGTTGCTCATCGGGCGCGGCAGTGATCTCAAAGGAGCCGTCGGCCGACTGCTGAAACTGGTCCACGTCCCAACTGCCGAGGTTGCTTTGATCGGCATCTCCCCACCAGCCGCGCTGCGCTTGAATGTGCAGCCAAGGAGTCTGGCCACGGGTTCCCCAGATGCGATAACGGCGCGCCCCGTCTATCTTCGTCCAGTGATAGCGGAAGTCCGGGCTCGGCGCGCCCCAGTTGTACTCGACGGGTGTAAACATCAGGTGTGAGAAGAACGTGGGGAAGGCCGTGCGCGGACCCATGTACGTGTTGAATCCGAAAGCCTGCATCATCGAGATGAAGTACATGGCCTGCGCGCGCATCTGGGGAGTCTGTGCCCAGCGCCAGCCGAGCGCGGTGGCCCTGGCGGCATCGATGGCTTGCAGATATTCGGACCAGGCCTGATCGGACTGCGCTGAATCAACCATTGGATCTCCCCCGTCAATCGAGCCCAAAGCGCTTGCGATACTTTGGGAACATCCGCCGGACCTGCTCCACATCGAACCCGAACGCCTCGAGCGAATAGTCATAGCGTCCGTAACGGTCGCTGCGGTTGGCTGGATCGCGCAGCCAACTACGCATCGCATCTTCGAACGACGCTGAGTAGGGCAGTCCCCACTGCGAATAGGCTTTGCGCACTACCGCAACGGGATCCGCGGCAATGTCGTCAAAGTGGACGTGCACGATGCGGTGGTCATCGACAATGGGATCGGCCGCCACGCTCTCGAGCGCATCGCGCGCCCCATGCACGAACGCCTGGGCCATGCGGCGAGGATCGATGTCCCAGCCATTGATGCCGCCATATACCACTGTTGCAATGGTGAGTGTCGATGCCTGTACGACTGCAGGATCGCGATGAGGCCACAGACACAGCGCATCCGGAAACGTCTCAAAGAGGCTGCGCAGCGCAAACTGGTGATAGATGCCCTTGGCCACCCAGCGTCTGCGCGGGAGGTTCCACTGTTGGTGCTGCAGGAATTGTTTCTGGAATTCGTGCGTCCCGCGTGGGTCGAACGAGCTGCCCATGACTTCCTGCCCCGGGATGTCGAACAGGAGCGACGGATACATGTTCTGGAAGTCGAGCGTGGCAATCTCTTCGTCTTCGATGAGCGACTGTGCCCCTTCATCCCAATAAGGATGAAGCGTGAGCAGGCCGGGTGTCTTGTGGAGAAACCTCTCGAGCTCGCGAGCGGTGTCTGCCAGACGCTGCGCCGTCACGGGAACCTCTCCTGGTGGCGGGGAGGGTGAATGTGTCTGCCACCATCGGGGCGCGCGGCTGCCTTCATCCTGGGCGAGGAGCGAATGCAGGAGCGATGTGCCGGTACGGGAAAAGCCGATTACGAAGACCGGACGCTCGATTGGTTCGGCGGCAATTGCAGGGATGCGATGGCGGTCACGCTCCAATCGCAGGCGCGTAACCAGCAGTGCGCGGAGTTGATTTTCCGCAGGTGCACACGCTTGCGGCGAGCGCACGCCCAGTTGGTTGAGCCGCTCCACAACCCGCTCTACGCGGCAGCGCAACTCAGGGCTGACTGCACCGCCACAACCCGTGGTGACCTGGGCGCCCATGAGGATCCTCTCGCAGGACACGCCTCCTATCGTATTCATAAATATGAACGATCTTCACCTATACGAATAGAGTGGTATTGTGGCACATGACTTGCGAGGTCGCCCGTGACTTTGGCAAATCCAAAAATCCATGACGCCCGCAATCTGGTGGTTTTCGAGCCTGGCCTGCGTCGCGCTGGCCCTCGTGCCGGCGGGCGCGCACCTGGCAGAGCTGCCGCATAAGTTCAGGCTTCCTGCGCACGACTATCTCGTGGTGCAGCAACTCTACGCAGGCTGGTCCCTGTTTGGTGCGGTCGTCGCAGGTGCCTTGCTGAGCACAGCTGTGCTCACTGTGCTCGAGCGCCGGGAGCCAAGACTATTGACCGCGGCATTGCTCGCGTTCCTGTGCATTCTCGGCACGCAGATTGTCTTCTGGGTCTTCACTCAACCTGCCAACCGGGCCACGCGCAACTGGACTGTGCTGCCTGAGAACTGGGTGCAACTGCGCAATCACTGGGAGTATTCGCACGCCGCCAGTGCAGTGCTCAACCTGATCGCGTTGTTCGCGCTGCTCTATGCGGCAGTCTCGCAGGAGGCGCGGCTGTTTCACTGACACCAACATGCCCCTGTTGGGCAGTGCATCATATGACATGTTAATCCCACCGCGCCGCAGCAGTGACCCGATTCACATTTTGCTGCGCGCATGCTTTGCATGCCATCCAACGGAAGGCACTCTCAATTCGCGCGGCTGGAACGACTACCCGCATCTAACAGTCGCGCCGCGCCTGCATTTCATCCCGGATCTGTACGGATCGCAAGGGGAGATAACTTCAGATGACGATGACCTGCGCGCCGCGTTCGGCGGTGCCCGTGCAGACACTCGGCCGCGCGGGCATGTCCGGCACGTGGGGCCGGTCCGCATTGGCCTGCTTGTTGGTGTCCGTATTGATCGGCACCTCACGGGCCGATATGGGCGCGGCCTTGACCGGTGAGTTGAAACAGATGAGCCTGGAAGAGCTCATGGACCTCCAGGTGACCTCCGTCGCGCGTCATCCGGAGTCGCTGCGGCAGGCAGCTGCGGCCATCCAGGTGATTACCCGTGAAGACATCCGGCGTTCCGGCGCGCCCAGCATTCCGGAGGCGCTGCGTCTGGCGGGCAACCTCGAGGTCGCCCGGAAGAATGCCCATGACTGGGGAATCAGCGCGCGGGGCTTCAACTCGTCACTCGCCAACAAGCTGCTGGTCATGATCGATGGCAGGACGGTATACACACCGCTGTACTCGGGCGTTTTCTGGGATGCGCAGGACTATCTTCTCGAGGACATCGACCGCATCGAAGTCATCAGCGGCCCGGGCGGCACGCTCTGGGGCGCGAATGCGGTCAACGGCGTCATCAATATCATCACGCGCAGCGCCGCAGACAGTCAGGGGTTGTATGCCGAAGGGGGAGGAGGAACGCAACTTCGAGGGCTGGCCGGCGCACGTTACGGCGGCATGCTTGCCCCCGGTGTCGGCTTTCGCGTCTACGGGAAGTACTTCGACCGAGACGACGAGGTGCTTGCGGATGGCGCCCGTGCAGGAGATGGCTGGCATCGGGCCCAAGGCGGTTTTCGGGTCGACTCCGATGCCTCGCGTGCGAACACGTTCAGCGCGCATGGCGACTTCTACGCAGGCCATGAGGGGTTGAATACTGGCGGCGCGGCGCAAACCGCCGGCGGCAACCTCGTTGGGCGCTGGTCGCACGTGGTCACGACCGAGTCCGATTTCAGCCTGCAGGCCTACTATGACCGCACGCACCTGCTGATTCCGATAGTGCCGTTTGTCCTGAACGGCATTGAGCTTGCTCCCGCCGGCAACCTGCACGATGATCTGTCGACCTATGACATCGATTTTCAGCACCGGTTTTCCTTAGGTCCGCGGCATCACATCGTGTGGGGCACGGGCTATCGCTTCTCCCACGATGTAGTGGAAAACGCCCCCGCTATCGCGTTTCTTCCCACAACGCTGGATCGCAACCTCTTCAGCGCATTCGTGCAGGATCAGATTGCGATTTCCGCCAAACTGTCGCTGATTCTCGGCTCGAAGCTCGAACACAACGACTACACCGGATTCGAAGTGGAGCCCAACGTGCGGCTGCAATGGACGTGGACGCCCAATCAGACCCTTTGGTCCGCCATCTCACGGGCGGCGCGTACGCCATCGCGCATCGATCGGGATTTGGCCGAGCCTGCTCCGCCGCGGACATTGGTCTTGAGAGGGGGCAGGGACTACGGCTCGGAGTACGTAACGGCCTACGAGCTGGGCTACCGCGGCGAGATCAGCTCCACAATGACCGGCTCCCTATCGACCTTCTACAATGAGTATCGGGATGTGCGCAGTACCAGCGTTACGCCCGGCACGATCCTGCCGCTCTTCTTTGCCAACAATGTCGCGGGCCACACCGACGGGCTCGAGCTCAGTACCCGCTACCAGCTCGCTGACTTCTGGTCCCTGCAGGTCAACTATGACTATCTGCAGGAGAGCCTGCATGTCAGGCCCGGGCAATTCGATCTGGGCAATGCCGGGAACGAAACGGCCGATCCCAGGCACCAGGCCGCGCTCCGCTCATCGATGAGTCTGGCCACTCACCTGGAGGTGGATGCGTCGCTTCGCTGGGTGGATGCCCTGCGATTTCAGAACGGGTCCGTTACCGGTGAAGTTCCGAGCTATTTCGAGCTGGACACCCGCATCGCCTGGGTGTTGGAACGCGTGGAGCTGGCGCTCGTCGGCCAGAATCTGTTGCACGCCCGTCATCCGGAATATGGATTCGTCGATCCTGGGCGTGAACAGATCCAGCGCAGCGTGTACGGGAAGATCTCGTGGCGATACTGACTATGCACGCCTCGTCAGCACGGCCGTGGCTGATGGTGTTGCTATTGATCAGTGCCCGGTGTTGGGCGGCGGTGGGTCCGCCTTCCGAATATCAGGTCAAGGCCGTCTTCCTGTTCAACTTTGCGCAGTTTGTCGAATGGCCTGCCCGGGCATTCCCGGATCCCCAGGCACCGTTCGTCATCGGGGTCGTGGGGAAGGATCCGTTCGGCCCGGATCTGGACGCCGTAGTTCGCGGTGAAACGATTGATCACCGGCCCCTGGTCATCGAGCGTTACCGCAACATCGGCGAGCTGCACAACTGCAACATTCTGTTTATCGCACGCAGTGAAATTGGGGGGTTGCCCCACATCCTGGAGGTGCTCAAGGGCCGAAGCATTCTCACCGTGACCGATGCGGAGGACGGCGACCCCGGTGGCGTCATGATCCGGCTCGTCAACCGGAGCAACCGGATCAAGCTGCGAATCGATATAGGCGCCGCAAAGGCCGGCAACCTTGTGATCAGCTCCAAACTACTGCGACCCGCCGAGATCGTAGGCGGGGAGGGCTAGGGGATGCGCAGGACTCCCACGCCAATCCGGCGGACGCTGATGACCGTGCTCCTGCTGACGAGCGGGGCCGTAATGCTGACCACGTGCCTCGCCTTCGGGGCGTATGACTATCTCACCTATCGACGCCAGACTCTGCACAATCTCGCGACGCTCGGCGAAGCAATTGCTGCGAACAGTACGGCGGCATTGGCGTTTGAAAATCCCGATGATGCCAGGGAAGTGCTGGCGGCATTGCGAGCGGACCCTCATGTCGTTGCGGCGACTCTCTACACTCTGGCCGGAGGGAGCTTTGCATCCTATCCTGCGGCCGGTATGGGTATGCGGTCAGTCGCACCACTTCAGGATGGATATCGCTTCGAGAGCGGCTACCTCATCGGGGTGCAGCCGGTTGTGCAGGGCGCGCGCCGGATGGGCACTTTGTACCTGAAGTCGGATCTGCGCGCCCTGCACGACTGGTTACGGAGCTTCAGCCTCATTGCTGTCCTGGTTCTGGCCATCTCGTACGCAGTCGCCTACCTGCTGGCGACCCGTTTGCAGCGGCAGATATCCCAGCCTATTCTGACGTTGACCGACACTGTCAGTGCCATCGCGGAGCATCGCGACTACACCGTGCGCGCCAGGCGGCCGGATGGGCACGAATTCGGCCTGTTGACGGATGCCTTCAATCACATGTTGGACCGGGTAGAGGACGCCCGGACGCGGCTGCAGAGTCAACTGGGACGCCTCGATCTGTTGCACCGGATCACGCGCGCGATCAGCGAGCGGCAGGACCTGCCCAGCATCTTTCAGGTCGTATTGCGCAATCTGGAAGACGAGCTGCCGATCGATTTCGGCTGTCTGTGCCTGTACGACGCCCGCGCTGATGCCGAAAGCCTGGTCGTGGCAGCAATCGGTGCACGTAGCCTCGAGCATGCGCTCGAGCCGATGATGAGCCAGCAGTTGCACGTGCCAGTTGATCAGAACGGGTTGGCTCGATGCGTGGCCGGACAGTTGGTGTATGAGCCGGACGTCAACACTATTGCATTTCCGTTTCCGCAGCGCTTCGCGCGTGCAGGCTTGAATTCGCTCGTGCTGGCGCCGCTGCTGGTAGAGAAGCGGGTGTTCGGCGTACTCGTCGTCGCCCGGCGGCCCGTGAATGCGTTCAGCAGCGCCGAGTGCGAGTTCGTGCGCCACCTTAGCGAGCACGTCGCGCTCGCCTCGAATCAAGCTCAACTGCACGGCGATCTGCAGCGCGCGTACGACGACTTGCGACAGTCGCAGCATACGGCTTCCCAACAGGAGCGTTTGCGCGCGCTCGGGCAAATGGCGAGCGGCATCGCCCACGATATCAACAACGCCATCTCGCCGATCACGCTCTATACCGAATCCCTTCTGGAACGCGAGCCGAATCTGAGCGACCGCACGCGCGGCTACCTCATCACCATCCAGCGTGCGATCGAAGATGTGGCGGAGACAGTGGCGCGGATGCGCGAATTCTACCGCGCGCGTGAGCCCGATATGAGTCTCGGCCGTGTCGCATTGAACCGCATGATCGAGCAGGTCATCGATCTCACGCGAGCGCGCTGGAGCGACATGCCGCTGCAAAAGGGAGTCGTCATCCAATTGCAAACCGAGCTATCCGCCGAGTTGCCCGATATCATGGGCGCCGAGGTGGAGATCCGGGATGCGCTCACCAATCTCGTGTTCAATGCGGTGGACGCGATGCCTGAGGGCGGGGTGTTGACGTTGCGGACAGGCGCTACACTGTCTGAATCCCAAGCCGACGAGGATGCGGTTCCAATCGTGTACGCCGAGGTGGCCGATACGGGAGTGGGAATGGATGAGGAAACGCGGCGCCGCTGCCTCGAGCCCTTTTACACCACCAAGGGCGAGCGGGGCACAGGATTGGGACTTGCGATGGTCTACGGCATGGTACGGCGGCACAGCGCGCAGCTCGAGATCGACAGCGTTGCAGGCAAAGGCACCACCGCGCGTTTGTGTTTCGTGCCGGCACACACCGCATCGGTGGCCGCTGAGCATCATCCGGTGGCATTGCACACGAGCTACCGGTTGCGGCTATTGCTGGTCGATGATGATCCCTTGCTGAGCAAATCTCTGCGGGAGGTTCTTGAAGGGGATGGCCACCAGGTCATGGTGGCAGACGGCGGTCAGAACGGCATCAACACGTTCCTTGCGGCGCTGCAGGGCCCTGATCCGTTCTCGCTGGTAATCACGGATTTGGGCATGCCGTACGTGGACGGCCGCAAAGTAGCGGCGGCCGTCAAGGCCGGCTCGCCAAGGACCCCCGTGATCCTGTTGACGGGCTGGGGACGGCGGCTGATCGCGGAAAACGACGTGCCGGCCTGTGTCGATCGGGTCTTGAGCAAGCCACCGAGGCTGATTGAGCTGCGGACGGCGCTTGTAGAGTTGACGGGTGGGGAGCCTCAACCGGCTATCCCGGGTGAGACGCGTGCGTCTGTGGAGGCTTCATGAACCAGTCGGGCGCTGCACGGCTGCTCATAGTGGACGACGAAGCGGCGCTGATGACGGCACTCTGCAAGACACTTCAATTGGAGGGCTATGTCACTACCGGCTTCACGTCGGCCCGCGAAGCATTGAAGCAACTCGCCGAGCGCGAATTCGATGTCCTGCTCACAGACCTGATGATGCCGGAGATGGACGGCATCGCATTGCTGCGGGCCGCGCAGGAGATTGACCGTGACCTCGTGGGCATTGTGATGACAGGCCATGGGACGATTGACACGGCCGTCAAGGCCCTGCAGTCAGGTGCGCTCGACTATGTGCTGAAGCCATTCCGGCTCGACAACCTGGTTCCGGTGCTGTCCCGTGCGCTGTCGGTTCGGAGGCTTCAGGCCGAGAACATTCGCCTTCGTGAGACCCTCTCGATCTATGAGCTCGCGCGGGCCATCACCCGGGGATTGGAGCATGAAGAGATCGTGCAACGCACGCTGGCGGCAGCAATGCAACAGCATGATGCCGGCGTCGTCTGCATACTGGTGCCAACTTCCGATGGTCGCGCGCTGCGCGTTGCCGGTTCGCACGGTCTCGATTCCCCCGGGGCGGGTAGCGAGCCACCGGCGCTCGATCGCTCTATATCAGAGTGGGTGTCGAGCGCACGCGAGCAGCTATCCGCCTGGGACGGTTCCAGTCCATTGCCGGCCGTGTTTGAGCCGCCCTTCGCCGGCCGCCGTCGTGGCGTCGCGTTGCCGATGGTCGCGGGTGGTAATTTCTATGGCATCCTGGAGTTCAGCTCCCGTGCCGCGCAGCGCCGCCTGAGCCCGGGCCAGGTGAAGGCGCTGGACATCCTGGCCAACACGGCGGCATCCGCCTTTGAAGCGGACTCCCTCCTGAGCCAACTGAGATCCATGAACCAGGACCTCGAGCGGCGCGTGCAGGACCGCACCCGCGAGCTCGAGGCGAGCAATGCCGACCTGGAGTCATTTTCGTACTCGGTCTCCCACGACCTGCGCGCGCCATTGAGGGCCATCGACGGGTTCTGCCAGATCCTGGTAACCGATTATGCGCGCGCGGTTCCGGATGAGGCGCGCGATTTCCTCGCCAAGGTGTGCGCAGCCGTCGCACGCATGCAGCATCTCATCGATGATCTGCTGCACCTGGCTCGCTTCAGCCGCCAGCCGCTCGCAGCACAGCGTGTTCGCATGACGGATCTCATACGACGTGTTGTCTCGAGTCTCGAGGATCAAAATCGCCGCGTAGAAGTTGAAATTGCCGAGTTGCCCGATTGCCAGGGTGACAGCTCGCTCCTCGAGCAGGTGCTGATCAATCTCCTGTCCAACGCCTTTAAGTTCACCGCTACGCGCGATCCCGCGCGTATCGAGGTCGGCGCCTTCAGGCAAGACAACGAGCAGGTGTATTTCGTCAGGGACAACGGTGTGGGATTCGACATGCAGTACGCCGACAAGCTGTTTGGAGTCTTTCAGCGGATGCATACCCAAGCCCAGTTCCCCGGAACCGGCATTGGACTGTCGATCGTACATCGCATCATCCGCCGTCACGGCGGGCGCACGTGGGCGGAAAGCCGGCCTCAAGAGGGGACTACGCTGTATTTCAGCCTTCCGATGGCCACGGAAGGGACTGTTGCGTGAGGGGTGCGCGACCGTGCGCCCCATTGATGGATCTGGGCAGGGACCTCCGTCTGCCGGATTTGCCGTTCGACGTCGAGCACAATCCAGATCTAAGTCGAAGCCTCAGCTCTACGACCTTCGGGCTCCTGCGGCGTACCCCGAGTGGCAAGCCACGAGCCGAACAGAATCAATACGAACGCCAGCGCGCCACCCACGCCCAGGTGTTCGTGAAGTATCAACATTCCGAGGAGCGTAGCGACAATCGGATTGATATACGTGATAACCGATGCGCGCGACGCGCCGGCGTGGCTGACCAGATAGAACATCAACAGCATCGCCGCCGCCGTGCACACGAGTCCGAGCACTGCGATGGAGGACAGCGCGAGACTCGACGGAACGGTTCGCGGGAACGTCATCGCCGCTGGAATGAGCAGCAATAGGCTGGCAGCCAGCAGGCTGGCAGCGATCGGGCCGATCGAATCGAGGTCGCTCAGGTGCCTCTGAATGATGAGGGGCCCGATCGCATAGCCGACGGTAGCCAGCAACATGCACCCCACGCCGGCCCACTGCAGAGGTGTCGATATCGTGCCGAGACCCAGCAACGCCACGACGCCGAGCAGGCCAGTCGCAAGGCCGAGCAGGCGCCAGGTCCCCAACTGCTCGTGTACGCCGAAGAACCGCGAGATCAGCGTAATGGTCAACGGAACAGCGGCGATCAGGATTCCGGTGACTGAAGAGTCGATCCAGCGCTCGCCAATCGAAATCGCGGCAAAAGGCACCACGAACTCAGCCGTGGAAAAGGCGAGGATGGCCGCCTTGTGTGAGCCCAATGAGCGCAGTGAGCCCCGCTGCCACGCGATTGGCAATAGGACCAGGGCGGCCAGCGTGATGCGACCCCACGCCACTACAAAGGGCGAGAGCTCCTGCACCGCCAGCTTGATGAAGAAGTAGGGGATTCCCCAAATGATTCCCAGCGCCGCAAATGCGCACCATGCTCTCCAGCTCACAGTCGTCCTTTCGAAGCACAATTCACGCGGTCCCCAGTTTCGCCTGTTTGCAGTTAGCGCGCAACTGCACAATCGACACGCACTAGCAACCGTCGCGGCACCGTCGCGAACTGTTTGTTTCGTGGAGGTGTAGTTTCACGGAGGACGTGTGCCGTCCGGTCACTACGCGTCGGTCGCCCCGTGCCGGTATCGGCGTCGTTGAGCGCATGCGTTTGAGCGTGGTGATTTCCCCAGCATTCCGTCAAACACCTCCATGAATATCTGCACAAACATGCAACCAACTTACGTATCCTAGTCGAGCGGATCAACTGTAGGACATTGCCGAAGCTATCGAGGCATCACTAGTGGCTGCACAGTTCGTAACGATTCCGATTCTTGATGCGCGGCTGAATGAGCTCAGAGCTGAGATGCGCATCTGTCTGATGAGCCTCGAGAACAAACTGAACGCAAGCATTCAAGAGCTCAAGTCCGACATGCTGCGCATGGATGTGCGCTTCGAAGCGCGACTGGAGCAAACCAAGGCTAAGCTGGTCCGTTGGGTATTTCTTGTCATGCTCGGAAACGTCGCACTGACCGCGGGTGCCACTGCGTTGTTGAACGCGCTGAGGTGATGTACACCGAGCGCGGCGAGCGCTTGCGACCACCCTACAGAACGAGCTCGACCTTGTTGCAGAACGGGTCTTTCGCGCCCTCGCTGGACACGAAGGTGCTGGCCTTCTTGATCTCGTCGACCAGTAACCTACGCGGAACCTCGGTACGATGTCCGCGAAGCCTTCATGAAAGCCCGCCTGTTGTGGTGACGAGGGGTCGGTATAGCGCTCCCTCAGCCCATCCAGCAGCGCATGCGTCGTTTCGTGCGCCACAATTTCATGGGACAGGCACGTATAAATTGTGCGCTTGCCGTCGTTCGAGGGGAAATACCCGAGGAACAGTCCCTGCGCACGATCTGAGTAGAAAGCATTCGCGTCCGAAAAGGCGTGGGGTGACACCTGAATCTGATGGGACCCGAAACTCCAGCTCAATCGGCGACCCAGCGCAAATTTAAACCGGGAGAGCGTCTTCATGACAATCCCATAAGCCATCAAGGCGTGAAATTCAGAGCTCCTGATCAATTGATCATCAGGCGTGTTTTCGCGCTTCGAGCCTGCAATTCGGACCATCCGAGGGGGCTCACGTATTGCCCGCGTTTACTACTCGCGCAGCCGACACGCACTGCGCTGGAACGAATTCCGCCACTTCGGCCCACTGAACTCCCGCTGGGATCACCATTTGCCCGCTCCTGCGGGCGTACCCGTGACGCAGGAGCGGTCGATCTACTATGCGGCTGTCGACGCGAAGACCTGTGTGGCGGAAGTCTTCCAGCACACTCGACGTATTGACCGCGCGCCATTGTTCCAGGGAGCTGCAGAATCGAATGCAGGCACCAACCTGGATTGCGATCGTACGCCCAGACTGCCCCAGCGTAGATCTCCGCGTCGCTGTCGAAGAATCTGACTTCGAGCGCGGCAGTTGTTGCCCCGCATGAAACCAGGGATCCGACACGCGCTATTGCGCAGAAAATCTGAGCGGAATCCGTATAAGCGCGCCACGCTCCGCGCGGTCCTAGAGCTCGGACGCAGCGTTCCACGCGTACCGGCAACTCGCAGGGAGAATAGATTCTGGTTTGCCAGGTCGCCGGCAGCCAACGGCCCGCTAGCGCGTCATCGAGCAGCGCGCCGACTCTTTCCGCATAGAGCAGCGAGAAAGGCGGTGTCATTGGGCTTCTTTGAGCGCATTTGGAGCCGCGAACGAATTCGAATCGCCGGCGGGACTCGACATCCCCGGCACGGACGCAAACTCGCGCCGTGTGAGTGACCTCCACGATGGTCCGCAGGTTGAGCATTGTCAACGTAAGTTGTTCCATAGCGGTCGCGTAGTGCAACAATGGTGCAGCGCCTCCCATAGTGACTGTTGTTGCTCTCTAAACAAAGCGCGTAGGATGATCTGCGGATAGCGGCATTGACCCTCCGCCCACAGGCATAACGGTTGCAACATTCACGTGTTGCGCCTGTCAGCGACCTGGCGTCACTCCGCACCGCGGCCTGCGTCAGCGCAAGGACGACCCACCCGACTAACAAGGAGTTGATAGGGAAAATGACCGAGTCCAGAACCCGTGCCGTGCCGATACCGGGCGCGCTGTCCGGCCGGTCCGAAAAGGTGCGTCGCGCCTTTCTCATCAGACTCCGAAGCGATAGGGTGCGCCTGACGATTCTCGCCGCGGAACTGACGCGCGGTGCAGATACGGCGCACGCCTTTGAGAAGATACGGTTATTCGCTCACCAGGTTCGTGGGGATGCGGCGGCGTCCGACGCCGCCGAAGTCCACATCGCAGCGCACGCACTCGAACGGGCCGCAGGAGCCGCGGCGGTCCTACAGGCAGATAACTCTGACGTCGATGCCTGGGCCGCGCTCGAGGCTCTTCGCGACCTGTTAGGGACTGCCAGCGGCGGGATAACACCCTCGTGATCGACGAGGCTGTGTGTGACAAGCGGTTGGTACGATAACGCACAGATGCCTGGCAGGCCACGGGCGTAGCGTCGAGGCGCAGACTTAATGAAAGAGACGCATTTGTCCAGCGTGCAGGCACAAACGGATACTGAACAACTCGCCGATGCAGCCGTCGCGACCTGGCACGACGTCTGGATTGCGCTGTCGCCAGTCATCGGCGCGGCGGGTGTCGTGGCTCTGTTCCAACGCAGCGTGTTTCTTAGAATGGCTGAGTATCCCTGGTTGGCGAATGTGATCGACCCGCCGCCGGCCGGTCAATTCAACAGCCTGCGCCGCGAGTTATCGCTGCAGAAGCGGGTCGACGCTGCTGCCGCAAATGCTGCATTGCTGCAATCCCTGGCGCAAATTCTGGGCAATTTGATCGGCTCATCCCTCACCACGCGACTGCTGCAACCCGTGTGGGAAAAACACGGCCGCACCACACAGGACAAATCCGCCCAATGATGAACAAGGCCAAAATCAACCGCCTCGCTACGGGAGTGCCGGGATTTGATGCGGTGCTCGGCGGGGGTTTGCCGGAGTTCTCCTTCAATCTGCTTGCGGGGCCGCCGGGCAGCGGTAAAACCACGTTGGCGCACCAGATGATGTTTGCGCTCGCGACCCCAGAGCGCTGCGCGCTGTACTTCACGACGCTCGGGGAGTCGCCGCTGAAGATGCTGCGGTACCAGCAGCAGTTCGCATTCTTCGATAGTGACCAGGTGAACCGCTCAGTCCGCTTCATCAGCCTCGGGGACGACACTGCCGCCGGCGATGTTGGTAGCGTGTTGGGCCGAATTGCCGGCGAAGTGAAGAAGTACACGCCGGCGCTGGTCTTCATTGACTCATTCCGCTCGGTCATCCTCGCAGGTGAGGGCGCAGGCATCTCGTCCGTCAATTTGCAGCAGTTCATCCTACAGCTGGGCATATTGTTGGCGAGCTGGAACGCGACGACCTTTCTGATCGGTGAATATGCTGGCGCAGGCGATTCGAGCCCGATCTTCTCCGTCGCCGACGGCCTGATCTGGTTGCGGCAGACCACGCAGCGAAACTCCATCGTGCGCAAAATGGAAATCGTGAAAATGCGCGGGCAGGCGACCTTGCCAGGGCTGCATACGTTCCGTATCGATATGGAGGGCCTCAAGGTATTTGCTCCAACCGTGCTGTCAGCGGCACCAGCCCCGGCGCATTCCCTGCCGCGCCTGCAAATGGGCATCCCCGGCCTCGACCAGATGATGGGCGGTGGACTGCCGCGCGGCTACTCGTTGCTGGTCGCTGGACCCTCAGGATCAGGCAAAAGCATTTTGGCCGCGAGCTTTTTGGCCGAAGGTGCGCGCGCGGCAGAGACTGGTGTCATCGCCGCCTTCGAGCAGCGGCCGCACCAGGCACGCGGCCCGGTCGTGGCCGACCTCATCGCCAGTGGCCGCGTTGGAGTCATAGACACCCGAACATCGACCCTGTCGGTCGACGAGATCGCAACGCTGCTCATTGCGGAGATCGAGCGACTCGGGGCGAGCCGTGTCGTCATCGATTCCCTGTCGGGTTTCGAGCTGGCCCTGGCTCCCACGTTCAGAGAGGACTTTCGCGAGTCTCTCGCGCGAATGCTCTCGGCACTGGCCAACACCGGGGTCACTGTGTTGATGACATCGGAGCTGGAAGATCGCTACTACGAGCTGGGTTTCAGCCCCTATGGGACGGCTTTTCTCACCGACTCGATCATCATGCAGCGTTATGTCGAGATCGACAGCCGCCTGGAGCGGATGATGGCAGTAGTCAAGATGCGTGCCAGCCGGCACTCGAATCAGCTGCGCCTGTTCCACATCGATGACGAAGGGATCAAAATCGACGAGCAGCGCGGAGCCTACTCAGGCTTGCTTGCCGGTGCACCGCGGCGGCATAGGAGTAGGAGGGTGGGTCGCCCGGCTGTCAGTACCGATGAACGATGAACGCGGAAGTGAGATTGCATCGTCGATGAGCGGTCGTCGTAGCTCCCCCCTGATAGCCGCGGCGGGCAGGACGCTTGCGCAGCTCAAGAAACAGGCGGACGGCGTGCGCGCGGAGCTGCTTAGGTTGCGGCAAACAGTCGCAGAGGCGCGCCGGGAATTCAGCGGAACGCAGGTCGCGCAGCTCCGAGACGCTAACGAGCAGCTTGTGCTCAGCGCGCTACAGGCGGAGACCATCGCCGACACGGCTGTCAACAACCTCAGTGAGCTGGCCCGCTCGAGTCAACGCGATGCGCTCACCGACACGCCTAACCGCGCGCTGATGCTCGACCGGCTGGAAAGTGCGATAGCATTCGCGCGGCGACATGCGACGCGTACTGCGCTCCTCTTCATCGATCTCGACCATTTCAAGGGGATCAACGACTCGCTCGGGCACGCGGTCGGGGATGGGGTGATAAAGCTGGCAGCGCGGCAACTGCAGGCGGCCGTGCGCGCCTCCGACACGGTGAGTCGTCATGGCGGAGATGAATTCCTCGTGCTGCTTGCCGAGGTAGCGGATGAGTCCAGCGCCGCCCGCGTAGCAAGGAAGATCCTCAGGACGCTCGACACGACCAATACTGTGGGCGGCCATGTGGTGCGCCTGTCGGCCAGCCTGGGGATTGCGATGTTTCCGGAGGACGGCGACGATGCAGAGACGCTCATTCGACGCGCTGACGCCGCCATGTACTATGCGAAGAAATGCGGACGCGGCCGTTTCGCGCTGCACAGCGACAAGTGCTCGAGCGGCAGCGCGCAGCAATCGATGGATAGTAGTCCGCGGCGTTCGCGCGCGGGCGACGATCTGGACCTTGCCGGTCACGAGCCCGGCCCGCGCAATCTGCGCGAGGCCAATGAGCGGTTGATTATTTCCGCGCTCGCCGCGCAGGAGCTGGGACTGCAGGCCCAAAAGGCGCAGCACCGACAGATGGAGTTGGTGGCAACGGTCGCCCGCGAGCTGCGCAACCCGCTGAACCCGCTGAACCCGCTGCGCACCGTTGCCGACCTGGTAAAGCACTCGCGTACCGATGAGACGTTGTCCGAGCACGTTCAGGTCATCAGCAAAAGCCAGTTGGCCTACATGTCGAGACTGGCGGAGGAATTGATTGACGCAACATGCGCCGGCGGATGTGTTTTTCCGCTGGAGCGCAGCACCTTTGATATTGCCGAAGCCATTCGCCTGGCAGTACAAGCGGTCCGGCCTACGATGGACGCGAGGTTGCAGCATTTCGAGATGCAACTGCCACCGCGCCCGGTGCACGTGAATGGCGACTCGCTGCGCCTGACCCAAGTCTTCAGTAATCTACTGGACAACGCGTCGAAGTACACGGGCGCGGAAGGCGCGATTGCGCTCGTGTTGGCCGTACTCGATGAGTCACTGACGGTGACAGTCTGCGACAACGGCATAGGCATCACATCCGAAGCCTTGCCCGGCATTTTCGATCTGTTCGTGCAGGAAACGCGTGCGCTGCCCCTGCGCAACGGCGGGCTGGGAGTGGGACTTGCAATCGCCCGCGACCTGGTGGAGGCACATGGAGGCACGATCGTGGGCGGGAGTGCAGGGAGGGATTGTGGCAGCGAGTTTGTCGTCACCCTGCCTCTGGCAGATGTTCATGTTGCGTCGCAGGTGAAATGAGTTTCATCGAGCGTCCGCACTCTTGCCATCGTGATAGTGTCGAGAGACCCGGGCGGCGCATAGGAGTATGGATACGAGTCCGGCCATCGCGATGGCGCGCCATCGAGTGACGTAGCTGCAGGAAGCATATGAAACGGAACGATTCACGGTCGTGAAAAATCCTACCAAGGCGCCCACCGGCATCGCCGGCCTGGATGAGATGACCGACGGCGGTTTGCCGCGCGGTCGTACGACGCTTCTGGTAGGAGGGGCCGGCTCCGGTAAGACCATACTCGCGCTCCAGTTTCTCGTTCACGGCGCGCAGGCGTGTAAGGAGCCCGGCATTTTTGTGTCTTTCGAGGAGACCCCGAAGCGCATCGTCGCCAATGCGGCAGGGTTCGGCTGGAAACTTGGCGAGCTGCAACGGAAAAGACTGTTTTTCCTGGATGCGCAGCCCCTTCCGGATTCAATCCAGGCGGGAAATTTCGATCTCAGCGGCATGCTCGCAGTGCTGGAAGCCAAGAGCGGGAAGTTGCAGGCGCGGCGTATCGTGTTCGACGCATTGGACATCGTCCTCGCGCTGCTGCCCGACGCGGCGGCAATCAGGCGCGAGATGTACCGGCTGCATTCCTGGCTGTTGGCGCACGAACTCACAGGCCTCATTACCTTGAAGTCCGATGCGAGCGCTGTCAGCCAACCATTTGGGTTCATGCAGTTCATGGTCGATTGCGCGGTGATTCTCAATCACAGCGTGGTTCTCGGCGTGTCGCAACGTAACATGCGCGTGCAGAAATATCGCGGCTCCGGCTTTCATGAGAATGAATCGCCATTCCTCATTGGCAAGAACGGCTTTGACGTCGCCGGCGCGCGGACCGTGGGACGCGTGGGCGCCAAGGCGGTCAACGAGCGGGTTTCCACAGGTGTGAAGCGGCTGGATACGATGCTGGGGGGAGGCTACTACCGCGCCTCGAGCGTGCTGATCACGGGCTTTGCCGGCACGGCGAAGACTACTCTGAGCGGAGCGTTCGCAGAAGCAGCCTGCCGGCGCGGGGAGCGGACCGTATTCATCAGTTTCGACTCGGATGCGAACGAGGTGATCCGCAATCTCGCGTCGGTGGGAATCCGGCTCGATCGCTACGTGAGGAACGGATGCCTGCGAATGGTCTCCGCGGGCAGTATCGTCGGCAGTGCGGAAACTTACCTCGTCGGTATCAAGGCGATGGTGAAAGAGCATCGGGCTCGTTGCCTGGTTATCGATCCGGTATCCGCCCTGTCAAAGGCCGGCAACGAGCTGACAGCGCACGGTGTGGCGGAACGCCTCATCGACTGGTCAAAGGCGGGCGGTACCACCCTGGTATGTACCCGGCTGCTCGATGAGACGTCCGGTCAGTTTGAAGGCAACTCGTCGCTGCAGGTCTCCACGCTCGCGGATACCTGGATCCATCTCAACTATCTGGTGCAGGCCGGTGAGCGCAACCGCGGCTTGTCCATCATCAAGTCCCGCGGCACCGCGCATTCGAATCAGGTACGGGAGTTGGTCCTGTCCAGCGCGGGTGTGACTCTGGCCGATGCCTATACGGCAGGCGGAGAGGTGCTGATGGGCGCCCTTCGGTGGCAGAAGGAGAACGCCGAGCGTCACGCCAACGAGATCACCGAAGTTGCTGGAAAACACAAACGCGTCATGCTCGATGCGGAAGCGGCCGAGCTCGAGGTGCGAATCAAATCGCTGCAGGTGGAGCTCCTCGCGAAGCAGGTGGAAATGACATTGTTGACGCGCTCGGCCGAGAGTCGCAAAGGCGAGTTGTCGCACGGCCGGAGCCGGATGCGGGAATTGCGCGGCGCCGACCCGGCGTTGCGCGGACGCAAGTGAGCCGGGAATGAGTCGCCGCGTATTCAAATTCCGGCTCTATGTTGCAGGCGACGCACAGAATTCCGTGGACGCGATTGCGAACCTGACGACGATCTGCCGGAAATATCTGCCGGGTCTGTACGACATCGAAGTTATGGACGTATTCCTCGAACCGGCGCGGGCGCTTACGGACGGAATATTCATGACGCCAACTCTGGTGAAGCTTGCGCCCGCCCCGGTGCGCAGGATCATCGGCAACCTCAGTCGGACGAGCCTCGTTCTGCAGGCTTTGGGATTGGAAGGCTCCGCCGCATGAAGCCGGCATCGTCGCAGACGGACAAGATGAATGAGGAGATTGCTGCGCTGATCGAGGTGTTGCATCAAACGGGGCAGCGCCTGGAGGAATTAACAGGCGGCGAGGTGGATACGGTCGCGGACCGGCAGGGTCGGACGTTTATATTGCGTCGCGCTCAGGAAGCGTTGCGCCACGCCGAGGCCTCCAGGCAAGCCGCCATCCTCAACGCGCTGCCCGCTCATATTGCCCTGCTCGATGCTCAGGGGGTAATCATCTCGGTCAACGAGGCGTGGCGGGGATATGTCGGCCCGAGCGCGCCACAGAACCCGGGGCATGCAACTGGCTGCAACTATCTTGTGCTCTGCGACGGCTCCCAGGGAGATGGCGCGTTCGTAGCCCGCAAAGTGGCGCAGGGCATCCGCTCCGTGTTGGCAGGCACGGCCGGCGCCTTTTCCATCGATTATTCCTGCCATTCGGCAACGGAACACCGCTCGCTCATGTTGAGCGTAACGCCCCTGTCCGGTGGACGTCCCAACGGCGTCGTCGTAATGCATGTGGACGTGACGGCAGAAAAACTAGCGGAAGACAAGCTGCGCCGCCTCAATCGCGTCCACACCGTGTTGAGCGGCATCAATTCCGTAATCGTACGCGTGGGCGATCGCAACGACCTGTTCAACGAGGTGTGCCGGATAGCGGTTGAGGCAGGTGCTTTCAAGATGGCGTGGATCGGCACCCTCGATCCGTCTACGTTGGAGGGAAGAGTCGTCAACAGTTTCGGCGGTGAGAAAGCTTACGTCGACAACATCAGACTCACCGGGCGCGATGGAACCCCTGAGAGCGAGCGACCGGCGTGCCGCGCGTTACGATTGTTGCAACCCGTCATCTGCAATGACATCGCAACCGATCCGTGCGCGGCTGAGCGGCCGGATGAGCTGCTCAGCAGGGGGCACAGGTCGTCGGGATTCTTTCCACTGACTGTGGCGGGGCGGCCGGCGGCGCTCATCGCGCTGTTCTCAGGCGAGGCCGATTTCTTCGACGGCGAAGAAATGCGGCTGTTGCTCGAATTGGCCGGTAACGTTTCGTTCGCTCTCGATCACCTGGAAAAAGCCGAGCGACTGAACTACGTGGGCTACTACGATCTGCTCACGGGACTGGCGAACCGCCGTCTGTTTCTGGAGCGCGTGACGCAGTACATACGAGCCGCGGCCAACGGCGGCCACAAACTTGCAGTTTATGTGTTCGATCTGGAGCGGTTCAAGAACATCAACGATACTTTCGGTCAGCTCGCGGGGGACGCGCTCTTGCGGCAGACGACGGACTGGCTGATAGGCAACCTCGGCGATGCGAGCCTCATTGCCCGCGTAGGGGCCGATCAGTTCGCCGCGGTGCTTCCCGAAGTAACGCACGAAGAAGCCGTGGCGCGGCTTCTCGATAATTCCCTGAACGCTTTTCTCGAACACCCCTTTCAACTGAACGACAGCGTATTCCGGGTGGCGGCCAAGGTCGGAGTCGCGCTATTCCCGGATGACGGCACCGACGCGGATACCGTGTTCCGCAATGCCGAAGCGGCCCTGAAGAAAGCCAAGATCAGCGGCGATCGATATCTCTTTTACGCGCAGAAAATGACCGAAACGGTGGCCGGCAGGCTGGTGCTGGATTACCAGCTGCGTCACGCGCTCGACAATGACCAATTCGTGCTCTATTACCAACCCAAGG
>JAQGOF010000022.1 GCA_028293745.1 Gammaproteobacteria bacterium
CGGATCAGACCGTCGAGTACTCTGGAGCGCAGATAGTGATCCGCAGGAGCGCGCCATGACGACTGCCGCCGTAGTACGGCACACGACGTATCCGAGTCTCGAACACAAAAGGGTGGTAGTGACGGGCGGCGGCTCCGGCATTGGCGCGGCCATGGTTGAGGCATTCGCACGCCAGGGCTCGCAAGTGTTATTTCTCGACATTGCCGAAGCCGATTCGCGCGCTCTCGAGCGCGAGTTGCACGGTTTGCCCGTGAAGCCGCGGTACCTGCCTTGCGATCTGACCGACATGCAGGGATTGAAAGACACCTTCGGCGGAATCGAAAAGCAGATCGGTACCGTGCAGGTGCTGGTCAACAACGCGGCGAACGATGACCGTCATCGGCTCGAGGAAGTCACACCCGGGTACTGGGACGATCGAATCGCTGTAAATCTGCGGCATCTGTTCTTCGGTGCGCAGGCAGTCGCACCCGGAATGAGGGCGGCGGGGTCCGGTGTCATCATCAATCTGGGCTCGATTTCCTGGCGCCTTGGCTTGACGGATCTCGCCATTTATCAAACCGCGAAGGCCGGAATCGAAGGTCTCACGCGCGCGCTCGCCCGCGAGCTGGGAGCTTGCGGCGTACGGGTGGTATGTGTGGTGCCGGGCGCCGTGAGTACACTGAGACAATCGCGACTGTGGCTCACTCCTGACGCCGAAGCGGACATTCTAAAATCGCAGTGTCTGCTGGCACGCGTCGAGCCGAGGGACGTCGCCGCTATGGCGCTCTTTCTCGCCTCAGATGATGCGCGCATGTGTACCGGGCATGAATATTTCGTCGACGCAGGCTGGTGTTGAATGTGGTTTAGAAACACGACTCATTCCGTGCGCAGCAAGATATTGTGCGCGCTTCTCGGCGCGGCCTCGTGCGCGACCGCCGCGGTGGCGTCGGCGGAGGGCGCGTATCACAACTTCAAAGCCGCGATTTACATCACAGTCGGCACTACCCGGGAGTTGGCGAACCCGCAGACGCTGCAGGAGCAATACAGCCGTATCGCAAGCCAGCTGCGCTTCGACAAGGTCTATCTCGAGATGTATCGCAACGGTCAGTTCGCGGACGAGAAGTCTGTCGAGACGA
Organism: Gammaproteobacteria bacterium; assembly: GCA_028293745.1. GTDB lineage: Bacteria > Pseudomonadota > Gammaproteobacteria > Steroidobacterales > Steroidobacteraceae > 13-2-20CM-66-19. The sequence goes on from JAQGOF010000022.1 coordinate 1,116, forward strand.
TCAAAAAGTTCTTCAGCGAAAAGGGCATAGCCGTCTCAGGCGGCGTCACGCTCGCGGCCGGCGGTCACGGTGGCCAGTTCGGAACCTTTGACTACGAGGATCCGCGGGATCGCGCGGAGTGTCAGCGTGCCGTGGAGATGGCGGCGCGGCACTTCGACGAGGTCATTCTCGATGACTTCTTTTTCTACACTACCAAGAGCGACGCGGACATCGCGGCCAAGGGCAAGCGCAGCTGGACGCAGTATCGCCTCGAGAAGATGCGCGAGGTTGCCGAGAGCCTCGTGCTGAAGCCCGCAAAAGCAATCAACCCCGCGTACGGATGATCATCAAGTATCCGAACTGGTACGAGCACTTCCAGGGACTGGGCTACGATCTTGACGTGGAGGCCAGGAGGTTCGATGCCATCTATACAGGCACCGAGACGCGCGATCCGCAGATCACCGACCAGCTGCTGCAGCAATACGAAAGTTATCTGGTCTTCCGCTATTACGACAACATCCGTCCGCACGGCGGAAATCGCGGTGGTTGGGTCGATACGTTCAGCACGCGCTACATAGACCGGTACGCCGAGCAGCTCTGGGACACTCTGTTCGCCAAGGCGCCGGAGATCACGCTCTTCAACTGGTCGCCGCTCGCCTCACCGGAGGCGGTGGCCCCGGGCGAGCGTGATGCCTGGAGCCGCGAGGCGACCAGTTTCAATTGGGAAGAGATGAGTCATTCTCTGAAGGCGCCGAAGGGGGTCCCGTCCGCTCCCGGCTGGGCACGCGCTGCGGGTTATTCGCTCGAGCAGGTGGACGCTGTCCTGGGCAGGTTGGGGCGGCCGATCGGGGTGGCAAGCTACAAACCCGTGTCGTCGAGCGGTGAGGAGTTCCTGCACGACTACCTGGGCAACATTGGTATCCCGATCGAGCTCGCGCCGGAGTTTCCCAAGGAGGCGAGCCTCGTGTTGCTGACAGAGGCAGCACGGCACGATCCGGACATCGTCGCGAAGATCAAAGGTCAACTCACAGCAGGCAAGAACGTGGTTGTGACGTCGGGCTTGCTCCATGCCTTGCAGGGCAAGGGGATCGAGGACATTGCCGAGTTGGAATACACAGGCCGCAAAGTTACGATCCATGACTTTCTCAACGGCTACGGCGCGGGTAACGGCACGAGCCTGAACGACGCCGGGCATGACAATCCGGGCATCCTCTTCCCGGAGATCCGTTTCTACACCAACGACTCGTGGGCGCTGATCCGTGGCGTCAGCAATGCGCACGGCTTTCCGATCCTGCTGATGAACCGCTACTCCCGCGGCATCTTTTACGTGCTGAACATTCCTGACAACAGCGGCGATCTCTACAATCTGCCGCAGCCTGTCACCAGGGTGATCAAAAGTTACCTGCAGGCGGATTTCCCGGTGCGTATCGATGCACCGGCCCAGGTGAGCCTGTTTGCGTATGACAACGGCACGTTCGTCATCCAATCCTTCAGGCCCGAGGCTGTGCAAGTCAGCGTGTCGATCGCGGGGGCCAACGGAAAGTTGCGTAATATCGTGTCCAACGAGATGCCGGCGGCCGAGCCCCAATCAGCCCCTGACAGACGAGCCGCGCCGCAGGCCGCGCCGCGAACGAGCTTCAAGGTGCGAATTCCGGCGCATTCGTATGCTGCATTTGCAACTGAGTGAGGAGGGTATGGAGAAGTTAGGATCGGTCCGCTGCCTCCGCGCAGCGTGGATCGGGTTGCTGTTCGCGGTCGTATCGTCGAGTATCGACGCCGGACCGCACTTCGCAACAGCAACACCCGCTCAGGCAGGGTTCTCGCCGGAGCGTCTCGCGCGGCTCGATGAGTACATGAAGCGCCAGGTGGCGGGTGGCCATATCCCCGGGGCTGTGACTTTGCTGGCGCGCCACGGCAAGATCTTGGCTTTCAACAGGTACGGCGAGTCGGACCCGGATCGCCACGCGGCCATGAGCAGGGATGCCATTTTTCGCATCTACTCGCAAACCAAGGTCGTGACCGGGGTGGCGATGATGATGCTGTTCGAGGAAGGCAAATGGCGCTTCGACGATCCGGTGACCAGGTTCCTGCCGGAGCTCAAATCGTTGCGCGTATGCAAAGGGTTCAATGAGGACGGCTCCATGCAGTTGGAGGACATCTCGCGTCCGCCCACCATGCGGGAGCTGCTGACTCATTCGGCGGGCTTTGGCTACGGACTGTCCGATGACAATCCTTTCGACAAGGTCTACGCCCAATCCCAGTTCCTGCACGCTGCCAACACCACGGAGGCACTGGAAAAAATCTCGAAGCTGCCGCTGGCCAGTCAGCCCGGACTGCACTGGAGGTACAGTGCCGCGGTGGACCTGCAGGGATATATCGTCGAGCGCATATCCGGCCTATTACTGGGTGAAGCTGTTGGCCTCCAATCACCTGGCCCAGGATATTCGGGCGAAGGCTGAGGAGTCCTTCTCGGAGCATACCGGGATGGGCTTCGGCGTCGATGTTGCGGTGGTGCTGGATTCCGCCAGGGCGGGAACCCTGCGAGCGGAGGGCAGCTACGATTGGGGCGGCGCGGCCGGCACCTGGTTTTGGATCGATCCGCGCAACGACCTGGTTTTCATCGGCATGATCCAGGTCATGGATCGCTGGAAAGATCCACAGTTGCAAAACATTGACACGGAGACTACCGCGCTGGTGTACGGCGCGTTGGTGTCGCCCGGCAAATAGTCCATCGCCGGGCCGGTCGCGGGCCATGCTGAAAGTGTATAGCTCAGGCCCGCTTTTTCATTGGTTGTATATCGCTGGTAGCGGTAACTTAGTCAGAAGCTGCTGGTAGCGATACCGAAATGGTAGCGCTAACAAATAGATCGTCTGGGAGACTTTCCGAACGGTAAACCACAGGAGCTCAGCCAACCGGATGGCACAAATGTGAAGTGAGTCTGAGGGGGACTTGTGTCTGCAAAGAAAGCGTATTTTGCATCAGGCGTGCCTGATCATTCGGTTACGGTCGCAACGGCTGTGCGACGCGCGCTCTGGCCGCGGGCCTCGGCCCTGACTCTCGGCGCGCTAGGTTCGATAGCATCGGGGGCTGCCTTCGCGGCCGATGTCCCCGCAACACCCAGCACTGACTCCCGGGAGACCTTGAGCGAGGTGGTCGTTACGGGCATTCGCTCGAGTCTCGAGTCGGCGCAGACGATCAAGCAGAACTCGGAGCAGATCGTGGATTCGGTGACCGCCCAGGATATCGGGGCGTTGCCGGACCGCAGTGTGTCCGAGGCCCTGCAGCGCATTCCAGGTATCACCCTGCAGCGAACGAATAACAACCGCGATCCCGCCCGGCTCGCTTCCGAGGGGGGTGGCGTGTTCATTCGCGGCCTCTCGTGGGTACGCAGCGAGCTCAACGGCCGCGACATATTCTCTGCCAACGACGGCCGTGCGGTCAGCTTCGAGGACATCTCCGCCGATCTGTTGTCCGGCATCGATGTTTACAAGAACCCAGCCGCGGATCAGGTCGAAGGCGGCGTCGGCGGTACCGTCAATCTGCGTACGCGCCTGCCCTTTGACTCACATAAGCAGCAGATCGCTTTCTCCGCAGACTATAACTATGCGGATCTGTTGAAGAAGGGCTTCATCTCCGCCAACGCCCTCTACAGCAATCAATGGGACACGGGCATTGGCCGAATCGGTGCTCTGTTCTCGGCAAGCCTCGGCAACATCGGCAACCGCACCGACAGCGTCCAGCTCGGCCGCTTCGTCCCGGAGACACTCGGCGTCGCCGAGGGTGGCCAACCCGCGGGCGCGACAGTCTACGTTCCCAACTCGATGGGCTGGCGCCGGATCGACTGGCAGCAGCGACGCACGGCGCTTGCCGCCGCTTTCCAGTGGGAGCCCTCGGACAAGTGGCTCCTCACCCTGCAAGCTTTCCAGGCAAAGGCGAATCCACACGATCTGGAATACGCCGAGGGCGACTACGGCGCATACCTGGGGAACACTTACAACTATCCGGGGACCACCTTCACCAACTCGGGTGTGCTCGCGACCGGTACGCTGCCCATTACGCCGCAGCTGGATACCCGCTTCGAGCAGGAACATCACTCGACGGACGATTTCTCACTCAATGCGAAGTTCTCGCCGACCGACCGGTTGACGTTCACCGGTGACGTTCAATACGTCAAGTCCCATTCCGACATCACGAGTCTGACGGCGTTCACCCAGGCGGGGGATGCGGCCGGCAACGGGCTTCCCACGACGCTGAACTTCGATATCAGCGGCAACAATCCCTACATGGTGCTGAACCAGACACCCAACGTGATGACGAACCCCGCCAACTACTGGTGGGCGGCGGCGATGGACCATCTCGAGGACAACGACGCGCACTCGTGGGCCGAACGGTTGGACGGCGACTTCAAGTTCGAGGAGAACGCGTGGCTCGACTCGTTCCGCTTCGGCGTGCGCGCCACGGACAAGAGCGCCATTACGCGCCAGACAGGGTATAACTGGGCGCTGCTGAGCCATCAGTATTGGGGCGGAGGTCCTCCCGCATCCCTCAATTCGACGCCCGGATATGCGTCCGAGCTGATCCCGTATAACGATTTCTTCCGCGGTAGTGTTCAACTACCCGGCGTCGGCTACTTCCCTTCGTACCAACTCGTCAGGAATGGCACCGCCTATGCGTACTCGATACTGAAGGGCACGGAGACGGCGGGTTGGGGCTGGACGCCCCTGACCACCGACTATACGAAGGCAACACCCGGAACGGACAACCCGGCCAGCGGCATAAATGACCAGCGTGAACGCACCTACGCGGGTTACGGCTTACTGCGATTCAGACACGACACGCCGATTGGAAAGATGGATGGCAATGTCGGCGTGCGTATCGTGCGGACGCAGGAGCGAGCGGCGACTGGCACTTTGACTATCAATGCTCTGCAGAACACGCTCCCGCCGGCGACTTGCATCGCGACCTACGGTCAGGCCGCGTGCCAATTCCTGATCGACGCGACCACATTTGCCGGAGGAGGCAACCAGTCCCATACCTTCCCGGCCAACACCTATACGGACGTGCTTCCTACCGCCAACGTGCGCTTTCAGCTGACGAACGATCTGCAGCTGCGTTTCGCGGCCGGCAAGGCGATGGTGCGTCCCACGTTCACCCAGATGTCGCCTTACTCGAGCCTGGGGTTTGCCTTCCTCGGGAACACCGGGTATCAGCCGGCGCTCGTGAGCTCCTCCGCGGGAACTGGCGGCAATCCGGAGCTGAAGCCCACACGTGCGAACCAGTTTGATGGCAGTCTCGAGTGGTACTTTTCGTCCAGCGGCAGCGTAACGTTCGATGCCTTCTACAAGAAGATCAAGGACTACATCTTTGCCGGTGAGGGCCTCGAGACGCTGACCTCCAACGGCGTGACGGAAACGTTCCAGGTCAAACGGTTCCAGAACGGCTCCGATGGCAGCATCCGGGGATTCGAGCTCGCGTACCAGCAGTTCTTCGATTTTCTGCCGAGCGCGCTCCGAGGGTTGGGATTCCAGGGCAACCTCACATTCGTGGACAGCAAAGGTGGCCGCAACACGGCGGTCAACATACTCGATACCAATCAAACCACGGGTGCAGCCGATGCGACCTTGCCTTTGGAGGGAATGTCGCGGTGGAGCTATAACGCCAACTTGATGTACGAGAGGGGCCGCGTGAGCGCGCGCCTGGCGTGGAACTGGCGCGAGCGCTACCTGCTGACGACATCGGCTGCGAACATCAATGCCCCCGTCTCGTCCGAGAATTACGGCCAGCTCGACAGCGAGCTGTTCGTTACGGTCGTTGACAACATCAAGATCGGTGTACAGGGCACGAACCTTCTGAATAGCCGCACCTACCTCGACGTGGGTGGTGCCGTTCTGGCACCTAGGTATAGCTGGACGGATACCGATCGGAGATACGCAATAGCCGTGCGCGCCCTGTTCTGAGGTCGCGCGGCGGTTGATAAGGCTCAGTGTTCGCTCTCAGTGTCCTTTGCCGGGTAGACTGGCCGACACTGGGGGCGAACCTCCCTCTCGAGGGGTAGGGCGATGTGACACTCGGTATCCGAACAATCGCAGTCGTCGGCGGAGGGACGGCCGGCTGGATGTCCGCTGCCGTCCTCGCACGCTTTCTCGAGCCACAAGGCACGATCATCCGGCTCATTGAGTCGGAAGAGATCGGCATCGTGGGTGTAGGCGAGGCGACCGTCCCTGTCATTCAGGTACTGAACGGCCTTCTCGGAATCGACGAACGCGATTTCATGAAGAAGACGCAGGCAACCTTCAAGCTCGGAATCGAATTCCGGGACTGGTCACGGTTGGGAAATGTTCACTTCCATTTTTTCGGCGACTTCGGCGCCCACATCGAAGGGATTGCCCCCCATCATCATTGGCTCAAGCTGCGGCAGTTGGGCGAGGCGACGCCGATCGGGGACTATTCGTTTCCTTATGTGGCGGGCAAGCTGGGGCGGTTTGCGCCCCCGGCAAGCGATCCTGGCTACCTGGGCGCTTCGTATAAGTACGCCTATCATTTTGATGCTGGCCTCTACGCGCGCTACCTGCGTGCCAACGCCGAAGGACGTGGAGTCCGTCGGACAGAAGGCAAAGTGGTGGATGTTCAGCTTCGGGGCGAGGACGGCTTTATCCAGGCGCTGACGCTCGAGAGCGGCGAGCGCATCGAGGCGGATTTCTTTATCGACGCTTCGGGTTTTCGCGGTCTGTTGATCGAGCAGGCGCTGCAGACGGGTTACGAGGACTGGTCGCAGTGGCTGCCGTGCGACCGCGCCATTGCAGTTCCCTGCGAGCGCGAGGGCGAGCTCACTCCCTATACCTTGTCGACGGCCCGCGCGGCCGGATGGCAATGGCGAATCCCACTCCAGCACCGCACCGGCAATGGTTATGTCTATTGCAGTCGGTTCGTCAGTGACGATGAGGCTGCCAGCACCCTGCTGGAACATCTGGATGGCCGCTCCCTCGCGCAACCGCGCCTGCTGAAGTTCCTGACCGGCCGAGCTAAGAAATTCTGGAACCGTAACTGTCTGGCCGTCGGGCTCGCGGGAGGGTTCATGGAGCCCCTGGAGTCAACGAGCATTCAACTCATCCAGACGGCCCTGGCGCGCCTGATCGAGATGTTTCCGGACTCGAATTTCGATCAGACCCTGATCGACGAGTACAACAGGGTGACGAGCCACGAGTTTGAGCGGATCAGGGATTTTCTGATCCTGCACTATTGCGCGACGGAGCGCGCGGACTCGCCCCTGTGGAGTTACTGTCGCGCGATGAGTGTTCCGGACTCTCTGCAGCACAAGATCGAGGTGTTCCGGAGTTGTGGCCGCGTACCCCTCTATAGCGAGGAGTCGTATCAGGAGCCGAGCTGGGTCTCGATCTTCCTCGGCCAGCATGTGTATCCAAAGCGCTATGATCCACTGGTCGACAACATCGATACTGAACGTTTGAAGCGCGGTCTGCTGCACAGACGCAATTCAATCCGGAAGCTGGCAGAGGGTCTGCCGACGCATAGAGACTTCATCGCGCGCCACGGCGCAGCGGCCGCAACTTGAAGGCCGCACCGAGGGAGCGGATGACCACGGGCCCATCGGATCGTCGCATTCGAAAGGTCGTGATCGTCGGCGGCGGCACCGCCGGCTGGATGGCGGCCGCGGTTCTCGCGCGGGTGTTCAAGGGCCATTGCCCGATAGAGGTTATCGAGTCCTCCGAGATCGGCACCGTGGGTGTTGGCGAGGCCACCATCCCCGCTCTCGTGCTGCTCAACCAGCTCCTCGGGGTGGACGAGAATGACTTCATCCGCAAGACCAACGCGACCTTCAAACTGGGCATCGAATTCAAGGACTGGACGCGGGTGGGGCATAGCTATTTCCACCCGTTCGGATTCTATGGCGGCAGTATCGAGGCTACGGACTTCCATCATTACTGGCTGAAGCTGCGAGCGCTTGGAGAGGAAACGCCGCTCGCTGACTATTCATTGGCCAATGTCGCTGCGAAGCTCGGACGCTTTGCACGGCCAACGACCGACCCCCGATCGGTGTTGTCGACATTCGCGTACGCCTTTCATTTCGACGCCGCGCTATACGCTCGCTATCTGCGGGGCTACGCCGAACAGAGGGGAGTGCGCCGCCGCGATCGTAAGATCGTGGATGTCCAACTCCGGGGCGGAGACGGGTTCATAGAGGCCGTGGTGTTGGAAGGAGGGGAGCGGGTAGAGGGCGATCTCTTCATCGACTGCTCCGGCTTTCGCGGCCTGTTGATCGAGCAGGCGCTGAAGACCGGATATGAGGATTGGTCACACTGGCTGTTGTGCGACCGAGCCGTGGCAGTTCCGTCGAAGAACGTTGGCGCACTGACGCCCTACACGCGTTCTACCGCGCGTGAGGCGGGCTGGCAATGGCGCATTCCGCTACAACACCGAACCGGCAATGGTTACGTCTACTGCAGCCGGTACCTGGGAGATGACGAGGCGGCCGCTACGTTGTTGGCCAATCTGGATGGCGAGGCACTCGCTGAGCCGCGGATGTTGCAATTCACCACGGGACGACGCCGCAAGTTCTGGAACAGGAACTGTGTGGCCCTCGGTCTCGCGAGCGGCTTCATGGAGCCGCTGGAGTCCACGAGCATTCATCTCATCCAGACCGGTATGACGAAACTGGTGAGACTGTTTCCGGACCGGGACTTCAATCCCCTCCTCATCGAGGAATACAACCGCCAGGCGCTGCTGGAATTCGAGCGCATCCGGGACTTCATCATCCTGCACTACAAGGCGGGCGAGCGCCGCGATACACCCCTGTGGAAGTACTCCCGGGAGATGGCCATACCGGAGACCTTGAGCTTCAAGATCGAGCACTTTCGGGCCCATGGCCGGCTCGTCAGTCTCGGCAACGAGCTCTTCCAGGACCCGAACTGGCTTGCCGTGCTGACGGGACAGGGAATCATACCGCAGGGATTCGATCCGCTCGTCGATGTCCTCAGCGCCGCGGAGATCCGCCGGCATTTGGCAGCCATGCGGCTGGCCATACGCCAGGCGGCCGAGGCGATGCCGACACATGACGAGTTTCTCGCGCAGAACTGCAGGGCGCAGATGGTTGCTTAACAAGGAGAGGAGGAGTCATGAAGCGTACGTTCTCGATTGGATTTGTCGCGATTCTGCTTGTGTCCCAGGCAATCGCAACTGCGGGGGTGGCCGCCGCCTCTGTGACCGAGGGTCTGACGTCCACGAAGGATCACGGCGTGGTCAGTGTGGAGTCTGATCCCACCCTGGCGGATGGACGGCTGGTCGTGAAAGTCGTTGCGATGAACCGGACGCAGACGGCTGCAAGCTTCGGCCCGCAGGACGTCAAAGTCTTCACGGCGGCTGGCACGCCTGTGAAACTGATGTCGATCGACCAACTCGTGCAAGAGGCCAGGGCCGCTGCCGATGATGGAGCTGATACCGTGACTCATAACCCAACTGTCCACTCCGGACCGCTCCTGCACCACGATTCGTCCGGGCGGCCGGATGTCAGCGGATATACGGGCGGCAACGATAGAATGAGCGGCATGGACGCCAGCCAGACGCGCATAGTCGCGAAAGCGGCCAAGGACGACTCCAAGCTTCAAGCGCAGATTGCAAGTCTGAACGCTGCCGTTCTTCATGACTTGACGATTGCACCCGCAGCCGCTGCGGGCGGCCAGATCGTGACCGAAAAACTGAAGTTCGCGCGCAAGGAAGCGCATGACTTGCGCCTGGTTGTCGACTTCAACGGCGAGCAGCACGAGTTTGACTTCGCGGCGCCGCCGTCGCGATGAGTGACCGGGCGGATCTGGCGGCTACCGGACGACCTTCGTCAATTCGGCGATCGAGGCTCCCGCCAAGGGGACGCCCTTGGCGGTGAGTTGTCCTCGCTCATCGTCCCAGCGCAGCCGGGTGAGCCGGCCCTGACCCTTTTCGTAGTCGGCAGTGACGCCGTCGTCGTCGTAGAGCGCGAATTCGGATCCTCGGCCGGGATAGACGCGGATCTCCTTGATCGCCTGTGATGCGGAGGTGTTCTGGATGTCGCTTCCCATCGGAATGATCGAGCCGGCCGCCACGAATAGCGGGATGGTCCCGATCGGTGCGGCCACCGTGACGGTCTGGCCGCCCTTGAGTCGCTCGTTGGTCCAGTAGTTGTACCAGTCGCGGCCGGCAGGCAAGTAAACCTGACGGGACTCGCGGCCTTGCTCCGTTACCGGTGCGACCAGAAATGCCGGCCCGAACATGTATTCATCTCCCATGTTGGATACGTTCGGGTCGTTCGGAAAATCCATGAACAGGGCGCGCATGAAGGGCGCACCCGTGTCGTACGTCTGTTTGCCGAGTGAATAGATGTAAGGCATCAATGTGTAGCGCAGTCGCAGGTACTTGCTGATCACCGCTTCTGCCTGCTTCCCGTACGACCAAACTTCCGTGCTCTTTCGCGAGCCGTGCGCCCGCATCGTTGGTGTGAAGGTTGCGTATTCGTACCACCGCGCGATCAACTCCGGGTAATCATCGTTGTGCCCTACAACATCGCGTGCGTCGGAGGGATCCAGCAGCGCAGTTCGTTCAGGTGTGTGCGACTGCGGCAGCCATTGCCAGCCGCCGATATCGTTGCCCCAGTACGCGAGACCCGAAGCTGTGAAGTTCAGGCCCGTAGGAATCTGCCGCTGGAGCGCTTCCCACGTCGGGTTGATATCGGAGGACCAGAAAAGGCTCCCATAGCGTTGCGAGCCTAGATACGCGGCACGCGCGAGGATCAGATTTCGTTTGTTGGCACGGTCGCGGCGCGAGCCCTCGGCGACACCCTGCGTGTGCAGCAGCGGGAAGACATTGTGATAGCGGTCGCCGGATCCGATGCTGTAGAAGTAGCCGTCAGGCACGAGATCGGGCTCGGTCTCATCCAGCCAGAACCAGTCGAATCCGTGGCTGGCGATGTTGTCGCGTATCCGGTCCCAGTACCACTCGCGGGCCTGCGGATTGGTGCTGTCGATCAGCGCGCCGGCACGGTCGCTGCGCTCGGCCATGCCGTCCACGGCCTTACCGTCCTTGTCCTTCAGAAGCCAGCCTTTCGCCGCCAGGAAGTCAAAGTAGCGCGATTCCTTCTCGAAGCGCGGCCAGACGCTGATGATGCTGTGCACGCCCTGCTCGTGCAGCTTGCGATTCATCGCCGTCGGATCCGGAAATGCAGTGGGATCGATGTCGAGCTGGCCCATGCGAGTCCAGTAAAACCAGTCAACGACCATGATGTCGAGCGGATAGCCGCGTGAGCGGTAACCGTCAGCGACATCAAGCACCTGCTGCTGGGTCTCGTACCGAGCCTTGCTCTGGATGTAACCGAATGCCGCTTTGGGCGGTAGCGGGGTTGCGCCGGTGATCTTACGATACCCGGCATACAATTCGTCCAGCGTCGCACCGGTAATCACGAAGTAGGAAACACGCTCGCCGACGTTGGACTTCCAGGTCGTGTGGTCGTGCACTCCCGCCGATACTACTGTGTCGGAGGGGTTGTCCCAGACGATGCCATAGCCCTTGTTGGTGACCAGGAACGGTACGCACACGGTTTCACCGGCCGGCGCGTCGTAGAAGTGTTTGCAATCGATGCTGCGGCCGCGGTAATCCAATACTCCGTCCTGGTTTTGTCCGAGTCCGTAATAGTGCTCGTCAGCAGGCGCCTGAAAAGTCGCGCCCACTCGAAAAGTCTTTTCCCCGTTGACTGTGTGCGGCGCCATTTCCCAGCCGCTCATCTGCAGAATGGGCTTGCCGCCAGGCGTGCGCACTGTCAGAGATACCGGCGGCAGCGAGGGTGCGAAGTAGCGTTCCATCTGGCTCGGCGGATTCGGCCACGGCTGTGCCTTTACTTCGAGCGACACGAGGTCGGATGAAAACTCATCGCCCGAGGGCAGGGTCCGGTGCTTCCATCCCGTGGCATCCGCCGCGGCCATGATCCCGAAACCGGGAGGCGCGAGCGCCAGATCCTTGTCGACGCTGAGAGTGACTCGGACGATGTTGGGTGCGTAAGCCTCGATCGATACGTGGCTGCCGTTGCGGTCGAGGAGCGCGAGCGGCGCCGCGACTGCGGCGCCTCGCGTACCCATGAGGATGAGCGCCAGGCAGATCGTGTGGGCAGGACGAGGCATGGCAACGCGAGGCATGCCAACACGAGCGCAACCGATTTGTGTATTGGCCCTAGACGAGACCGTCGCCAGATATCTTGAAAGCGTAAGCATGGTCACCGATTTTGTGTTGCGGCAGAGTGATTGTCAGTCCGTGATCGTTGCGTACATGGCGCAGCGGCTGGCCCATCCCGAGGAGCTCAACCTGGCGAACCTGTCCCTGCGTGCCGGCTGCCAGCGATTTGATCGTCAGCGTGTTGGTATCCGGCCAGGCCAGGACGAGGGCGTACAGCGCGCGGTGCCGTGTCGTGAAACGGATGTCCTGCGCGGTGAACGGCTTCGTATCGCTTTCACCGAACATGCCGGCGTGAACCTGCGTGGGTCCTTCTCCGTAGATTCTCCAGGGACGCGTGCCGAAAATCGCCTCGCCGTTGATTTTCATCCATGCGCCCAGCGATTCGAGTATCTCGACCTCGTCGGAGTCGATAGTGCCGTTGCCGCGCATCGGCACACTCAATAGCAAATTGCCATTCTTCGCGACCACGTCACACAGCCGGCTGACGACGGAACCTGCGCTCTTATAACCGTGGCGCTCGAACAGCGAGCGGTCGTAGTGCCAATTCCCGAGACAAGTGTCGGTCTGCCACGGCTGCGGACGCAGGGAATCGCTGAAGCCGCGTTCGACATCCTCGACCAGCGCGCCGCGTTGCTCCGGTGTCAGCACCTTGCCGGTGACTACCGATTCCAGCGCGCCGCGATTCCATACCGAGCTGGCGTTGTAGTACCAGGCGGTTACGTCGAGTCCGGCTTGTCCCAGCGGCAGGCCGCTATTGTCGAAGTACACGAGGTCCGGGCGATATTTCTCGAGCAGATCCCTACAGCGCAATGACCAGCGCTGCACGAATCGCGGATTGTTCGGCGGCGGCTCCTCGGTCCACACCCGGTCGTGCTCCTCATGCCAGCGTTTGACTGCGGCAATGTCATGCAGCCCGTCGGGCATCTCGAAATTCGGACCGGTGTAAAGATCCTGTGGGTCAAGTCCGTCCCACCATTTTCCCTTGCCGTCTTGCCGGCGCAATACCGCCGCGTCATAACGTACTCCGGCCAGTGGCCCTTCGCCGTCGTACCCGTAAGCGGTCTGAAACCAATGCCAGGCATGCGCGGAGTGATTGCTGACGCCAAAGCGCAGTCCGGCCTCGCGCGCCGTTTTGGCCCAGATGCCCACGATGTCCTTCTTCGGACCGATGTTTACGGAGTTCCACGCATGGTGTGTGGAATCGAACGTGTCGAAATTGTCGTGATGATTTGCAAGCGCGACGAAATACCTGGCGCCTGCCTTGCGGTAGAGCTCCATCAGCCTTTCCGGTTCCCAGGCTTCAGCTTTCCACAGATGATCGATTTCCATGAAGCCGAACCGGCTGGGATGACCGTAGTGCTTGACGTGATATTCGTAGGCCGGTTCGCCCTGCTGATACATCAACCGCGCATACCAGTCGCCCTGCTCGGGTACGCACTGTGCGCTCCAATGCGCCCAGATTCCGAATTTCGCGTCCCGAAACCACTCGGGAACCCTGTACTGGGTGAGCGAGCTCCAGCTCGCTTGAAACGCGCCAGCGGCGGCGCGTGAATGCGAGGGCAGCCACAGCGATGAGCTGAGGCCGGCCATGGTGCTGCCCAGGAACCTGCGTCGCGTCAGCATTGGATGGTCGGTTGTGACATGACCCGCCATTGTGGCGAGGTTCGTGGCCGGTCACCAATTGGATTTAGACGCGTATCGATATCAATTTCGATCTAGCGGCTCCCGCGAGAACCCCTTGATGTCGGATGGCCAAAACCGCACCATCCGCGTCGCGTGTTCGGCGGTACGTGCGCCGGCCGGTCGGGAGGGATTCAAACTGAGTCGTACAATTGCTTCTGGGCTCGCCGCTCTTGTGGCGATGCTGACCTGCGTTTCGTCCGGGGCGGCGGAACAACTGCAACCCGACAAGCCGTGGATGAATCCCGCTCTCGATACGGACTCGCGCACCCGGGTGCTGCTCGAGGCCATGACTCGAGACGAGAAGCTCGCCCTGGTATTCGGCTATTTCTCCAGCGATGCGCCCTGGAAGAATTTCAAGAAACCCGCGGCGGGACTGGAGCAGTCGGCCGGCTATGTCGGCGGCAGCTCCCGGCTCGGTATTCCGGCACTCATGGAGACGGATGCCGGGACCGGAGTGGCCAGCCAGCCTGGGCCAAATCCCCGCCTGCGCACCGCGTTGCCGTCCAATCTTGCCACGGCGGCCAGCTGGGATCCCGATCTGGCATACGCCGGCGGCCGGATGATCGGCAACGAAGCACGCCTGAGTGGCTTCAACGTTCTGCTGGCCGGAGGCATCAACCTCCTGCGCGAGCCGCGCAACGGGCGCAATTTCGAATATGGGGGTGAGGATCCCCTGCTGGCAGCCAACATCGTGGCCGCGCAGATCCGCGGCATTCAATCCAATCACATCATTTCGACCATCAAGCACTACGCACTGAACGATCAGGAAACCAACCGCACCACTCTCAGTGTGCACATCGACGACCGCTCTGCGCGCATGTCGGATTTGCTTGCCTTTGAGCTGGCCATCGCGCAGTCCAGTCCCGGTGCCGTCATGTGTGCATATAACCGCGTCAACGAGGTGTACAGCTGTGAAAGCCGGTGGCTGCTCGATGAGGTGTTGAAGAGCGACTGGGGCTACAAAGGGTTTGTGATGTCTGACTGGGGAGCGACCCATTCGACTATCCCTGCGGCCAATGCCGGATTGGACCAGCAGTCAGGATATCCGTTCGATGCCTCGCCGTATTTCGCCGACGCATTGAAGGAGGCTGTCGAGGATGGTTACGTACCCGCAGCGCGTCTCGATGACATGGCGGCACGAATCCTCCGGTCGATGTTCGTCAATGGACTGTTTGACGAGCCTGTCAAGGCGGGGGACATCGATTTCGCAGGCCACGCCGAGGTGAGCCGGGCCGCTGCCGAAGGCGCGATGGTGCTGCTGAAGAACGACCACCACTTGCTGCCTCTCGCCAAGAGCGTCAGATCCATTTTGATTGTCGGCTCGCACGCGGATGCGGGTGTGCTCTCGGGCGGCGGCTCATCGCAGGTGTACCCAGTAAGCGGAACTGCGCTGCTGGAGCGACGGCCCAAAGGCGCCGGACCCAGGGTCTATTTTCGCTCCTCCCCCATGCAGGCATTGGCGGCTCATATCCCAGCGCGCATAACGTATGACGCGGGCACGGATATCAAAGCGGCCGCAAAGCTCGCGCGTCACAGCGACGTGGTCATCGTGTTCGCTCGCCAGTGGACCACTGAAGGCCTCGACAGCACGATGCACCTGGACGAAGAACAGGATGCCTTGATTGTGGCACTGGCGCGGGTCAACGCCAAAACTGTGGTGGTGCTGGAAACCGGCGGCCCGGTGCTCATGCCGTGGGTCGATAAGGTGGCAGCCGTATTGGAGGCCTGGTATCCGGGCTCGAGCGGGGGAGAGGCCATCGCGCGAGTGCTGGTGGGCGAAGTTAATCCGTCCGGCCGTCTGCCTGTGACTTTCCCGCGATCGCTCGAGCAACTGCCGCGTCCGCACTTGGATGGCTTTCCCGAGCAGCACAACGCGCGTTTCTCCGTTGACTACACGATTGAAGGTGCGGCCGTCGGCTACAAGTGGTTTGACCGCAGGCACTTCGAGCCCCTGTTCCCGTTTGGTCATGGCTTGTCTTACAGCAAGTTTGATTTTTCCAACTTCGCTGCCGAAGTTGACGACAAGCGATTGAGCGTCCGTTTTGCGGTCAAGAACACGGGTGACCGCGCAGGAAAGTACGTGGCGCAGGTTTATGTGTCGCCCATCGGAGGTGCGGCAGCCAGCGGCTGGGAAGCTCCGAAACGTCTGTCTGGATTCAAGAAGGTGAGCTTGCAGCCGGGGGAGGGCGCCGACGTGAGCCTGAGTATCGAGCCGCGAATACTGGCGGTGTATGACGATGCGGGGAAGAGTTGGGTCATTGAGGAAGGGGATTACGACGTTTCCCTCTCAACCGATGCCCGTACTGTGGTTAGTCACACGAAAGTGCATATTCCGCGGCAGATCATTCCTATCTCGCGCTGATGTTGGCGGTTACGTAAGCCCAGCCGTTGCCGCGCGTGATTTCGAGGCCGGCCTCCACCACGTCCAGATACATCGAGTTGTTGTAGTGGCCAGCGTTGCTGCGGTTGGCCTGAAGCCAGTTGAAGAACGCCTTCATGTCGACATTCAGGCTGCCACCGGTGGGCAGGTTGCCTTGACCCGCCGTGCCGTGGGGGATGAACGTGTAGACGTAGTACCCTGCGGCGGAGTTATTGCCTTCCCAAAGATCGAAGGTATATCCCCCGGCACTGAGCACGCTGGTGCCGGTTTGGCCGCCGATCGGCCAGGAATCGTTGCCCGCCCATACCATCACCTCGAGTTGGGGCGTGGATTTCGCATTGTCCCAGCGCAGGAACATGTCATAGGCGAAGTCGCCCGCCATGTTGCTGCCGCCCGACGAGTAATTGAACGTGCACGGTATGGATGACGTCGCTGAGATCTGCTTGGGAAACAGGGTGTCCCCAGTTGGGTTCCAGCCATAGTGCCAGCCGCGGATGACGGCCGGATAGCCATACAGGTTGTAGCTGGAGAAATTGTATGACACGGTCATGCCCGGCACGCTGTTCGTGCTGAAGCTGCTGTTGATCGTGCTGTTGTTGAAGTTGTTCACCCAGGCGAATTCCGAGCCGTACACCTTGTAGGGTCCGGCGTGCGCGGCGCAGCAGAAGAGCGCCATTACGCCTGTCGCGACCAGCCGTCCGGCCGCGTTCTTGTAGTTCGATAGCAGTTGTGAGGCATTACTCGCGATCATGGGGTTACTCCTGTCGGTCCTTAACATCCGTGGGCTCGCCGTAAATGACACCGCGGCCGTTGGTGCTTACGTACGCTCGGCCGTAGACGCGGGGATCGCCCGTGATCGCGGCACCCGTGTATGCATACTGGTGCCGATCATCATTGATACGAATCCACCGTTGCCCGGCATCATCCGAGCGGAAGATCCCGCGTATGCCGCCGATCTTCGCGCTCGTGTACAGCGCGGGATAACCGTCCTTGCGTTTTGGCATGCCGAATCCGATGGCGTTGGCTTCCTGCACGTTTGCGAGTTTTGCGAACGTCACGCCCGCATCGCGGGAACGCCACAGGCCATCGGTTCCGGCGGACAACCAGATCTCGCCTGGATGACCCGCAACAGCCTTGAACTTTGCAGCGCTGCTTGGAAGGCCCGCGGCACCGGTCGTCGTGAACGTCGCGCCTCGATCCGCGCTCACATAGAACCCACCACTAGCGTATGCATAGAACCGCCCGGGAATGACGCGGTCGGATCCGACTCGCGCGCCGGCCGGAACACCGCCGGATGCCGTCCAAGTCTGACCATTATCGATCGAGTAGCTGACGGTCGCGTTTGCCGGACTCCATACCGCGCTCGTACCGTCGGCTGACAAAGCGACGACGCCGCCGTTGCCGGCCGACGTACCGGGAGACCAGGTGGCGCCGCCATCAGCTGAGAATCCGATGTTGCTGCCGCCCGAGCCAACCCGAACGATGCGTTGTGGCGCAAGCTCCGCGAAATCCAGGCTCGCAGTCGTGCCAGTGACAGGATTGTCATACATTTTGTTGGGTACGATCTTCAGATCGTCGTGACGGAAACCGGCGATGTCAGCCAGGGCGCTCAGCAATGGCGCGCCCTGAGGAGGGCTGATGAGATCCTGGACAGAGGTCTCTTCCAACCCTTGAGCCCGAACGGTGATCGTGATCGGAGTGCCCGCGTCCCAGTTCGTCAAATCGTCAGTCCCGTAGAGGGTCGCACCGGTGCCATACAGAAGGTGGTTGGAGTTGAACGGATCGATCTTGAGGTCGCCGATCATCCAGCCCAGCTTGGGGGTGACTTCCGGTAAGGATGGACTCGCGTTGAATGTCAGCCAGGGCGCACCGCTGATGTCCTGGGTGTAATGCAGAACGCGCGTCGGGTACTGACCCCATTCCCAGATCGGCTTCCAGGTTGCGCCTGCATCCGTGCTGCGCCAGATTTGTGCGTCAGGCCACCACTGGTTGAGCGCTGAGACCATCACGACATTGGGATTCTGGGCATCGACGGTGAGACCGCCGTATCCGAACCACCTGTTCGTGCTGCTGGTAGGGTCGGGGGAGATTTTCGTCCACACTCCGCTCGCCGTATCGTACTTCCATACGTCGCCCAATGTGCCATCGTACGGTCCAGCGTTGTTGTTGTAGGTAATATAAAGAATGCCGTTGGAAGCCAGCACGCCATGGTGCGGCATGAACGCTGGCGAAGTAGGCTGGCCCGGAAGGGCTTCCCAGCTCGCTCCGCCATCGCGACTGCGGTAAATGCTCGTACCCAGGTCGGCAACGCCGACGTAGATCGTCTGGGTAGCGTGGCCTGGCCTGCCGGTTCGCTTGTCGAAGGCGGTCCAGACGACGCCGATCGGATCGCTGGAGTACCCGCTCGAGTCGCTGGGGTCGGGAGCGTAGGATCCCACAGCGGGAAAGGTCGTGACGCGCTTCCAGCTCTGCGCGTAGTCAGTGCTCTTCCACAGGCCGTTCCCGCTGTGAGTGCCCAGGAAGAGGATCCGGTGATCGTTGGGGTCGATGACCAGCCGCTCCCCCTGGTTGCGCCCGGGCATGTTGCCTCCCGACTTGAAGGGCAGTGGGGTGCGTTCCCAGGTGCGGCCGCGAGTTTTCGAGCGCAGAATGGCGCCGTTGTTCGGATCCCAGGAGTTGGTATACGTGCCGGCCAACACATAGACGCGGTCGGGATCGACCGGATCCGTGGCGATACTGTCAACGCCGGTCAGCCCCCACTCATCGGTACCCACCCAATCGAGCAGCGGTATCCAACGGTTGGAGCGGGTATCCAATCGATAGGCACCGCCGATGTCGGTTCGGGCGTAGACCAGGCCCGGTTCGGACTCATTGAAGATGACGCCCGGGACGTAGCCACCGCCGACGATTTCGACATTGCGCCAGCGATAGCCGGCATCGTTGCCCTCGTCGGCAGCAGCAACGCCAATGCCGCTCACCAGGACAACAATTAACGCGCAAGCAAGCCCAGCCGTCGCAGACAACGGATTTCGCATGATCGTCTCCCCCTGCTGGCCGCACGCGGCCCGACGACCTCCGCTGCGAACTCGCGTCCCGCAGCCAGGTCACAACGACAATGTAGCTCCAGGATGGTTGCGCTACCAATGAAAAATTCGAGCGCTCGCATGCGCTATTTCGTATAGGCCAAGGAGGAGACAGATGGCCAGCCGGCAGGTATTACACTTCGGGAAGAGTTGCAGAGTTCTTGAGACTTCCGATTCGCCAACCCACCTCTTGCCTCACGAGCTCGCAACTGATGGTCCCAGAGCGCATGTTAGCCTTCGCGTTTGAGCTCCATCGAAACAGAGCTCGCGCGGTATCGCCGTGCATGTCAGTCGAGACTTGTCCTTCGATGCAGACCTGGACATGCTGCTTCGTATCGTTCAACAGGCCTTCAATGGCCGTCCTTCCCCGATAGAGCGTTCCATCCAGCGCCACATAGACCGCTTCCTCGGTAAACAGCGCGCCAAACCCGCAGGCATCGCATCGGGCTCAAATCCGTAGAAGGCCTTGTGTAGATTGGCTGCGAACAGCCGCAGCGCCGCGGCCCGGTCCGGGTCGGAGGCGCGCTCCGCCGCGGCAAGCGCTTGCGCGTGCAGTCGTTGAATTTTCTGCAGGATCTCCTCGGCATCCTGCGCAGTCACCTCACCGTCGTAGTCGAAGGCTATCCCGAGCTCATCCAGGCGCGAGACCGATGCCTTCACTTTGCGCTTGAGAAGGTTGGAGACCTCCTCATTCAAAATCTCCGCGGCCGGCGGATTGCGCATGTAGTTGCTCTTTCCGTGGTTCTGGGCCGCGTCCACGTGAGCGGAACAAATCCCGGGCTGTTGAACCCACAGCCGGTATATGTAGTCTTCACAACGCAAGTGCGTCGGAAAGAACGGGGGCAATCCGAAAGTGTTGTCATATCCCGCAACGCCACAGTCCATCCGCCAGTTGTTCTTGGTCACGACCGGCCGGAAATTCTCGAGTACATAGATTGGGACGCAGCCGTCCCCGGCAGATCTCTTCGGTCTCGAGCGATTCCGGGCTATGTTCCATCAGTGCAAACGGTCGCATGTCATCGTCGGCGCTGACCATCAGGCTGCCGATGGTGTACACGAGAGTATAGTTGCGGTTGCCGCCGTAGCTGGGACGGAACAGGTTTTTGACGAGCCCCTGCAATCTCTTGTCCGGAAGGCGCTGATGCAGGTAAGCGATGAACTGCTCCTTCTCGCGCTGGCCGACATAGTAGAGGTCGTTATGTGTGGTCGTGCCTTCGAGCAGCGAGTAGTACTTTTCCTGGTTTGCGGGACTCGAGTCGTCGAACACCACCATGGGTACCGAGTGCCCGTTTCGCCAGAAATGATTGTCGTATTGCTCGACGGTTTCGCCGACTTCGCGCAGCCTGTAAGTAGGGATCACGAAGAACAGGTCTTTCTGCTGCATGCGGGTTACCGCGATCCGAGCAAGGACTGTTTGGTGATGACCATCCAGCGCGTGAGTCGCGTGAGGGGCTTGCCAGCGGTTGACCCTGTTCGGCGCATGCGCCTCCTGGACACAGGCTTGGGAAAGTTCCGCGGCTGCCTGACCGAATCGGCCAGTGACCAGGCCAAAGCGACTTGATCCACATAAATTCTGTTGATGTACATGCACGTTCCTCCGTTGTGGAAATAATGGGCGCACGTACGGGCTCCGGGCAGACAGCGCGGTGTGAGTTTTTTTTTCGCGAATCTTCACGCCGGGTTAACAGGGCGGGAGGTACCTTGGCTACAGGGGGAACAGCGCCATGCTAGTCAGTTGCGTCGTTTACCAGGATGGGCGCAAGACCGCCGAAATCAGCACACGCGAAATTCACGAGTACGTGAGCCGCCCGAATTGCTTCGTGTGGGTAGCGTTGCATGATCCGGAGGAACGTGAGCTCGACGAGATGCAACAGGAGTTCGACTTGCACCCCCTGGCTGTGGAGGATGCCCGGGTCGGGCACC
This sequence comes from Gammaproteobacteria bacterium, assembly GCA_028293745.1. Classification (GTDB taxonomy): domain Bacteria; phylum Pseudomonadota; class Gammaproteobacteria; order Steroidobacterales; family Steroidobacteraceae; genus 13-2-20CM-66-19. The sequence continues at coordinate 22,372 of JAQGOF010000022.1, forward strand.
AGCGGCCAAAGATAGAGGAGTATGGCGACTCCCTGTTCGCCGTTCTGCATGTCGTAGAACCGGCGGAAGGCGAATTCCGAGTCGGAGAGGTTGCGATATTTGCCGGTCCGAACTATGTCCTGTCCGTACGCAGCCATGCGGAGAAAGGGTTCCAAGAGGTGCGCGCACGTTGCGAGCGGGAGCCGGAGTTGTTGCGGCAGGGTTCAGGCTATGTGCTGTACGCGCTCATGGATGCGGTGGTCGACCGGTATTTTCCAATTCTCGATCTGCTCGAAAACGAGCTTGACAGCATCGAACAGCGCATTTTCGCGCCGCAGAGCTCGCCAGGCGCGAACATCGAGGCGCTCTACGCGCTCAAGCAGCGCCTGATGATAATGAAGCATGCCGTCGCGCCGCTGTTGGAAGGCGTTTCCAACCTGTCAGGCGCACGTGTACCAGCGATGTGTACCGGCATCCGCGAGTACTTCCGGGACGTGTTCGATCATTTGCAGCGGCTGAATCAAACAGCCGACTCCATCCGGGACACTTTGGCGACTGCCATCTCCGTAAACCTGTCAATGATCACGTTGCAGGAGAACGAGACCATGAAGCGCCTGGCGGCCTACGCAGCGCTCGTGGCCGTGCCGACCATGATTGCGGGTATCTACGGCATGAACTTCAAATACATGCCCGAGCTGAACTGGCACTATGGATACGGAACGACTCTGCTCGTGATGGCCGCCCTCGACGGGTACCTCTTTTATCGGCTCAGAAAGGCCAGGTGGCTATAGTCTTGACCGGCTGCTAAAACTGCGCCTCAGAGCGCCTGGAGTGAACAACGGTGAAGCGAATAGCGCGCCTGTATGGCTGTCCGGTGGAGCTGACGTTGGACCTTCTAGGCGGCAAGTGGAAGACGGTGATCCTGGCCCGCCTGAAGAACTGTCCCCTGCGGTACAGTGAGTTGCGCCGCGCGGTCCCCGGGCTCACAGACAAGATGCTGACGCAGCGCCTGCGCGATCTCGAAGGTGCAGGCTTCATCGAGCGTACCGGGCGGTCGGACGGGCAGGCGCGCTATCGCCTCACGACCCTCGGACAGTCTCTGGGTCCGGCCCTCGAAGGGTTGTATGCCTGGGGTAGTCGTGTCGCGCCAACGATTGGAGCCCGGTTCGCGAGCCAACCCCCGTCTGGTGGGCCAACGAAATCAATCGCGGGCGGCAGGGGCCGCTCATCTCTTTGATGCGGGTATCGATGTCGGCGAGCCGCTGCTGGACCGGACAACGCAGCGATAGCAGAGCCGCTACAACGGCCGCTATCGATCCATAACCATGCGAACCGGGCCCGATGACGGCGTGGAACCAGGCTCCACCAGCCAGCCCGCCCGAGAGGGCCCCAACGCATACCCGAAGCAGTATCCGGGTCCGCAGTGTTGTCATTGCGGTCAGAGCGCCGCAGTACATGGCTCCGGCTAGCAGGGCGGGTACGAGTCCGAAGACGTACCCCACGGGAACGGCAAATAAGACGAAGGCGGCTACGAAGCAGGGCACGTCAACTGGCTCGGTTCGCCCTGCGCAGAAGGGGAAATAGTCAGTCGCCAGGAGGATGAGACTCGCCACAGGCGGGCCCACGGTTCCAATCAACAGCAGCGTTCGAGCTTGCCAGCAGCGAAGCGTCATCGCTAACGCCAGTCGGGAAGAAGAAAGCCTGGGTACCACGCTTGCCCCGTTGTTGAACCAGGCTCCTCGACGGCCGACGTCATCCCTGCCAGCGTTGCCGCGCTCAGAGAAAAGGCCACTTCAAATCCGTCCGGTGTCCTCATCGTGAGGATGAAATTTTTCGATTCAGCCGCCGCCTCGAGGCGCCACTCGCCGAGGGGGAACACTGCTCTCATGGAGCTGTCTGCGTGCTGTGCCTGCAATGCCCTGGAGAGCAGATGCGGCAATGTCATCACCAGTTGCTGAACGGAGGAGCTCGTCAACCTCAATGTACGCGGACATCCGAATGCGTCTTCGAAATGGAGCCGAACGTACTGTCCGTCCGGTACAACTTCGCAGGTTGTCAGCGAGGCAACGTCTATCTCATTTGGCACGTGATACCCGTCCGCAAATTCCACCACGTGATGATGCGTGTCGCCGTCCTTAACGTCTGTTAAGAGGCGAAAACGGCAATACGCACCGTTCCTGAACGACGGACTGGAAGCAGGTGAAAGGGCGGGGTTCTACGCGAGATAACCGCCGTCAATAGTCAGTGCAGCGCCCGTAATGAAACTCGACCCGGGTCCGGCCAGATAGGCAACCAGGCTGGCGATCTCAGTGTCCTTCCCTGTGCGACCGAGCGCCATCAACGGTCGCAGCATCGCGCGAGTACTCTCGTCGTCATTGATGTCTGTATCGGTTGGCCCCGGTTGAATTGCGTTGACCGTGATACCTCGCGGCCCGAGATCACGCGCGAGGCCGCGTGTCATCGAGGCAACGGCGCCCTTGGTCATTGAGTAAACCGCCGCGCCTGGAAAGCCGGAGCGATCCGCGACAACGCTACCGGTGGTGATTATTCGGCTTCCCGGACCCAAGTGCGGCAGAGCCGCCTGGATGCCGACGAATACCCCGCGAACATTGACGGCAACCATTCGGTCGAAGTCGGCGAGGTCATATTGATCCACGCTGCCGCGAATCAGAATTCCGGCGTTGTTGACCAGAATGTCGAGGCGGCCGAACCTGCTGACGGTCTGCGCGACAGCCTTCTTTACGGCTTCCGGGTGAGCGCTGTCGGCTTCGATCGCGAAGGCTTGGGCGGCCCGCGACTCGATTCCACTCACGAGGGAGTTCGCCTTGTCGGCAGAAGTTGCGTATGTAAAGGCGACCGCCGCTCCGTCGTGGGCGAGGCGAGTCACGATTGCGGCACCGATGCCGCGCGAGCCACCAGTGACCAGGGCGACCTTGCCGGCGAGTGGTTTTGACATTTCGGGATACCTCAATAATTCCGGACTAAACAGTCTATAATTACGCGCACGAAGGCGATGTCGCCATTCGGGTGCGGGCTATTTCAAACTACTGATGGCCATTTGCGCGATCTCGCGCAAGCTGGCCGCGGACGCGCCGCCACGAGCCGCAATCTTGATACCGGCGAAAGTTGCCTTGATGAACTGTGCGGCTGCCCGCGGGCTCACCTCAGAGCTGATCTCGCCCGAGGCCTTTCCTTCTCTGATTCGCCGTTCGAGGGAAGACTGGAGAGTCTTGTCTGCGGTTGCAATCAGCGCTGTCACGTCTCGATCCGAGACGCCGAATTCACAAGTAGCGCCAATGCCCATGCAACCCGGTGCCTCAGGCGTACCCGACTTCGATGCGAAGGCCAGCAGCGCCGCTTCCAGGCCAGTCAGCACCGATGTTGTACTGTTCAACGCACGGACTTGCTCGGCAATACTGTTCGCGACGTATTGCTGCAGAGCTTCCAGATAGAGCTGCCGCTTGTCACCGAAGGTGTCGTACAGACTCTGGCGGCTGATGCGCATGGCTTGCAGCAGATCGTCGGTCGAGGTGCCCTCGTAACCGTGGTTGCAGAACAGATCCACGGCCTCCTGCAAGGCGGTGTCGCGGTCAAATTCCTTTGGGCGGGCCACCAGGCAATCATAGTAATTCTGGACTGATATGTCCAGAAAGTCGGGGTGCGCCAGTTGCTGCGACGCCTGCGTTCGAATGCGCAGCACGGGAACGCGGGGTGCTCTGCCCAAACACATGAGCCTCACGGTGCTGAGCGTTGCCTTTCCTTTTGCGCCTGTGGGCAGGGACCCGGTCGGCGGCGCGGAACAGGTTCTGCGGCACATTGATCGCGCCTTGGTTGCTGCCGGGCATCGGTCTCTCGTCGTTGCGGAAGAGGGTTCGCAGATCGCGGGAACTCTGATTTCCATTCCCGCACAGCGTGGCTTGCTCAGTGAAGCTTCGCGCGAGATGAGTTACAGATCGGTGCGCGAGACACTCGGACGCGTGCTGCAGGCCGAGCCTGTGGACGTAGTCCACATGCACGGCTTCGACTTCCACTCATATCTGCCTGCGGCCGGGCCGCCGGTGCTGGTGACGCTCCATCTGCCTCTGGAGTGGTATCCGGCCGGGGTGCTCGATGTCGCCAGTCGCGGAGTTTGGCTTCAGCCGGTTTCATCCAGTCAGGCGAGCAGAGCGCGGCGCACCCTCAAGCTCCTGACACCGATAGAAAACGGAGTCGATCTCGAGTGCTTCCCGCGAGTTCGCAAGCGCAGCTTTGCGCTCGTCCTGGGACGAGTTTGTCCGGAGAAGGGCTTCCACGACGCGTTGGATGCGGCTAGACAGGCAGAGGTGCCGCTTCTCGCTGCCGGCGCTGTCTTCCCGTGGCCGGAGCACCAACACTATTTCGAAAGCGAAATCGTGCCGCGTCTCGACGGCCAGAGACGGTGGATCGGTGCGCTGGCAGGCTATCGCAAGCGTTGGCTGCTCGCGGCAGCGCGCTGTGTATTGATGCCGAGCCACGTCTGCGAAACGTCATCGCTCGTGGCCATGGAGGCCCTCGCTGCCGGAACTCCGGTCATTGCTTACGACAGTGGAGCACTGCCAACCATCGTCGATCACGAGGTGACCGGCTACATCGTGGGGGACTGTGCCGAAATGGCGCAAGCCATTCGCCGTACCGAGCTGATCGATCCGGAAATCTGCCGTCGTGTGGCTCGCGAGCGATTTTCGCTGCAGCGATGCATGTCCGGCTATCTGCAACTGTATGAGCATCTCGCGCATGCGCACGGCAAGCCGCAGGGTCCAAATCTCGAATCCACGACTTGCCAGAGCATCCAGGCCACGCATGCGCCGGCCCCGAGCGTATGTTGAGCACCGGCGTTCGCGGTGCCCGCCATCGTTGCAGCAGCCGTAGCCTCACGATTGCAGAACTGACGCGCCCGTCAGATCTTGAGCGGCTCCGTGGGGAGTGGACGGCCTTGCTCGAGGCATCGACGGCCGCCACCCCCTTTCAGGCTCCGGAATGGCTGGTCGCCTGGTGGCACTGCCTGGGAGGTCAAGGGCTGTGGACGCTTGCGATACGCAGACGCGGGCGACTGGTTGGTATCGCGCCGTTATACATCTTCACCGATCCGCAAACGGCCGAGCGGCGTGTTTGTCTTGCAGGCAATGGCGTCAGCGACAAGCTGAGCACAGTGAGTTCCGCTGAAGACGGCGGCGTAGTTGCTCGAGCAGTTCTTGATCATCTCGCCCGGCGTGCCGAGCTGTGGGATACCTGCGATTTTCGCGACCTGCCCGCTGACTCTGCCATTGTATGCGCGGATCTTCCTCCCGCGCTCGCCGGAAGTGTCGAGGCCGAGGAGCCGTGCCCGGTCCTGACATTGCCGCGCACCGCCGACGACCTGCTTCAAACGGTCCCGCGCGCTCTGGCGCAGAATCTGCGACGCAGCACCCGTCGCGCACGCGAGCGGGGCGAAGTAGTGTTTGAGACCGCCGCGCCGGATACCCGGCGCGAGTTGCTCGCCGCGCTTTTCCATCTTCATGCAGCCCGGTGGGAGGCGCGCGGCCAACGTGGCGTGCTCGATGAACGGATGCGGCGGTTTCATGAGACCGTGTCATGCGCTCTTCAGGAGCGGGACATGCTTTACCTTCATGCGCTGCGAATCGATCGACGCATCATTGCGGCCCAGTACGTATTGCAGTACAACCGGCGCGCCTACCTGTACATCACGGGGTTCGATCCTGACTTCGGCGCACTGAGCCCGGGCGCGCTCCTGATGTCGCACGTTTTGCAGGAAGCTTTGCGTCGCGGTAACAACGAGTTCGATTTCCTGCGCGGGCGGGAACGTTACAAGTATGTTTGGGGCGCGGTTGACCGCCCGCAGCGCCGTCTGCGCATTTGGAAGCGAAACACGCCATGACCGCGAGGGGTGCCACACTCGCCGACGCGCAGCCGGAGCAGATCGTCGTCCGAGCTTGCCGCGAGGATGATCTCCCCCAGCTCGAGTGGTTCGGTGCTTTCGCCCATCACCGGCAGATTATTTATGATGCCTTCGTGCTCCAGCGAGCCGGGAAAGTCGTCATGCTCGTTGCTGACGACGCGGGCTTTCCCGTAGGGCAAGCTTGGTTGGACTTCCGGCGGAGCGCGCGCTGGGAGGCGCCGAAGGTCTGGGCTGTAAGGGTAATGCCCGCGCTTCAGGGCCGCGGCATCGGTGCGAAGTTGATGTCCGGCCTGGAGAGCATTGCGTGGGAGAGGGGCCACAATCGCTTGATGCTCGGCGTTGAAAAGGCGAACGCCCCAGCGTGTCATTTCTACGAGCGGCTCGGCTGGCGCGTCATAGGAGAGTGGCGCGAGGAATACTGCTACCTCACGCCGGCAGGAATAACGCAGACCGTGTCAGTCGATCAATGGGTCTTCGTCAAGAACCTGCCTCCGGCCAGGGGACTGATTCCGACGCGACAATAGAGCTCGGGTCGCTGTTGCTCCCAGTGTTCGATCCTGACTTCGGTGGCGGGTCGGTCGTAGTAGCGCCACGGCAGCTCGTGAGCATTCAGTCCGACGAAATGGGCGCCGCAGGTGCCGAGATGCGCCTGGTGCGGATAAAAAGGCGAGCAGATCGTGACTTCGCGAGCGCTGACGCACAGCGGGGGCCGGGCGAGCGAGAGTGCTGCGATCTGCATGCCCTGCTCGTCGAGCTCTGAATCGAGCCGTGCCGGCACGCGGCTCAACACTCGCGCGAGCGCGTGCTCGAGCTGAAATTCCGGCGGCGTGCCGCGGATCCCCGAATTGCGCAATTCGGGTCCACACAGCTCTGCGAATGCGCCATGAGCTGGAGCCACGTCTTCAGCGAGGAGGCACGCACCGGTGCGGTCCATCCGCCAGCGCCGGATGGCCTCCGGCTCGTCCCAGAGAATGACATCATTGTCGAGAGCGAGCTCGAAACGCCCAGCGAACGCAGAGAGTGGCAGGAGTTTCCAGGCCACTCCCTCGGCCATACCCGCGTCGAGGTGCCGGCGCAAAACCCGCGGAATCTCACGCGGGGCTTCCAACCACCGCACGGCTTGCGGCACAGGGCCGGTACGGCGGCGAGCTTCGTCGACAGGAACGCTGTTTACGTACACGGCGTAGGCGGCTGTCGGCCCGAACACGCCGAACGCGCCGCAGATCGACAGCCTCAAGGCTTCAAATCCTCGCAGACTCACGTCGCCGATGGTCCAGCGGATACCCAGAGGAACCGAGCCGCCGAACGAAGGGGAGGCTGCGGATTCCGACATCATTGCGTCATCCGCGCTCACGGGCACCGAAGCAGGCCGCCGCCGCTCGATCAATGTCGCTCGGGCTGAGGCCGGGGCGCATTGGTGCCCAACCGTGAGTTACGAGGGTCGTTGGAGCGGTGCGAACTCGGATCGCGGCCCATGTAGCGATCGAATTCCTCCCTGAACCGCTCCGTCAAGCGGGTCTGCTCGGCAGGCGAGATCCTCTTCAGGTCGAGGAACCGGTCATTCTCTTCCTCGTACATATGATGGGCGACCGCGCCACGAATGTGGTCGAGCTTGTCGATGTATTCCTGGCTCATCGGATCCAGGTATTCAAGCTCGCCCATGTTGGCCTTGGCGCCCGCCTGTTCCGTGTAGCCCATCATGCCGCGGGATTTGTGACCGAAGTGCACCAGTGCCGGATAGATCACCGCCTCTTCCGCGTTTGAATGGCCTGTGAGGAGCAGCGCGAGCGCCTTTTGTGCCGCGAGCCTCGCGACGGGATCCCCGGTCGTTCTAACAGCCGCGAACGCCATCTCTATTGCTTCATGGTGCTGTAAGACCAGCGCGAGCCAGTCGTTATCGCCCGCCGCCGCACGGGCCTTCGCTCTGGCTTGCCGGCGAGCGTCCTCGCTTTCCACCGGTGTTACGGCCGCTACGACTCTGTCAATCAGGGACATATCGCCTCCTCAGCTCGAGCTTTCGCCAACAAAGCGGATGTAGGGTTCGCTGGCAGGCAGGGTTGACAGTAGCAAGTCACCTACCTGAGTCGCATAGCTCTCGCGCCCAACGCCGTACAGCCAGGCGATATAGCCACCGGCCGACGATCCCGACCGAGCGCTCCCGTGTGCCCCTCGGCGGGAGGCCGATTAATGTTGCATCGATGGCGTCTCGGTAGTGGAACCGCTGGCCTTTTTTTTTGGACGCACGGACTCGCTTTGGACGTCGCCCGCCCGTTCCGTGTCGCCCTCCACGGTTGAATCCCGTCCCTCCGACAGATACCTCTGCCGGAACGCACTCATCGCTTCGTTCAATGCGAACGACAGCCTGCTCGCCTCTCGTCCGTTATCGACTTCCTCGCCGTCCTTGGCTGCCCCGGAGGCGCGATTGCGCACAAGCTCAGCGAGGCGGGATCCGGAGCCCGACCGTTCGGCGGCCAACGCGCCGCCTACCACCACCAGGGCCTCGGCGAGGAGAAGTTGTCCCGCGGAAGAGTTGAGGAACTTTGCGACCGGACCCTTGCGCACGGTCTTTGGAATTTCCACGCCAGCGATTCGCTTGGGAATCCTGAGCTTGAGTTTGTTTGCCATGACGGCCTCCGGCAGTTCACATGGAACGCCACACAGATTCGGTGCCGATGGGGATCGTTGGACCGGTTGTCAAGCGATGCGGTACCGGTTCGTGTTCCAATTGCAGCACCTTCGGCGCAAGCTTCCCAGCCTTGCCGTATCTGGCCGGTACGCTGGCGCTGGGTTTTGTCGGCTATGGGGTCAGTCTCGTCCTGTTCATTGTGGCGCTGCGCAACCTCGGTACGGCCAGGACGGGTGCCTATTTTACCACTGCACCGTTCATCGGTACGGCCATTGCGGTTGTGTTGTATGGGCAACCTGTCACCGGGGCGTTCTGGCTTGCTGCCGCCTTGATGGGTGTTGGAGTGTGGTTGCATGTCACCGAGCGCCACGAGCACGCACACGTGCATGAGCCGCTGAGGCATTCGCACTCGCATGAGCACGATGAGCATCATAAACACGAGCATGGCGAGGGGTGGGACGCAACCGAACCTCATGTGCACGAGCACCACCATGAGGCTCTTCGGCACTACCATCCCCATTTTCCCGATATCCATCACCAACATCGCCATGGCTGAGTGGGCCCGGGAGCGGCTCGCTCCGTTGCCCTGATTCCAATAGCGGGAGCGCTGCGTTCCCCTTTTGACGCGGATGCCGTAGAATCCGGCCTGTCCTGGGGGAGTAGTCGCCCTCACGCAATGTGAGGGGCCTTCGTCAACATACTTGGCGCACACGCCATGGCGAAGGTGGCCGCTACGCGGTTTGGCGAGACCTATGACGTTGCCATGCATCCCGGGCCGGGCGCTTTGGCACGTCATTGGTCTGTATCGCCTGGTCCGTGGAGCGCTACGTTGGAAATCACCAGTGTTGTTCTTCTGCTGGGTTGCGCAGCAGTCATTTACTTGTCCTGTGAAGCCTTCGTGAATGGAGTGGAGTGGCTTGGCCATCGACTCCATCTCGGTCAGACGGCGACGGGAACCGTTCTGGCGGCATTTGGAACGGCATTGCCAGAAAGTGTCGTGACCCTGGTCGCCGTGGCATTCGGGAGCAGCCCCGCGCAGAAGGAGATCGGAATCGGCGCGGCTCTGGGCGGCCCGTTGGCGTTGAGCACGGTCGCGTATGCGGTGGTCGGCATAGCCATTCTGCTCAAGGCCCGCCGGCTCGGCTGTCGCCCCGAAGTCGAAGTAAACGCGCGCAGACTCCGGCGGGATCAACTTTGGTTCCTGGTGATTTTTGCAGCCAAGATCACCTTGGGCGTCGTGGTGTTCTCATTCAAGCCTTGGCTGGGAATTGTCTTTCTCGCTGCCTACGCGCTGTATACGTGGAGAGAGCTGAGTCGGGAGGAAGTGGGCTTCGACGAGGAGGACTTGCACCCGCTGAAGATTCGCCCTCGAGATCCGGCGCCCGCACTGGGCTGGGCGATCCTGCAAACTGGCGCGGCGCTCCTCGTCATCTTTGCTGCCTCCCGTGTGTTCGTGCAGCAGCTCGAAGCAGTTGGGTCAGCACTGGGTCTCGATCCACAACTGGCGGCGTTGCTCTTCAGTCCGATCGCGACAGAGCTGCCTGAAGTGATGAATGCGGTGATCTGGGTACGGCAAGGCAAGGAGCGGCTGGCGCTGGCGAATATCAGCGGCGCGATGATGATTCAGGCCACCGTGCCGACAGCCTTCGGCTTGTTCTTCACTTCCTGGATTCTATCCGCATCATCGATCCTGGCCGCGATTGTGACAGTAGTGGCCGTGATGTTTCTGCAGTGGATATTCTGTGCCCAGCGTGTGAACAGTTTTAAGCTGGCGCTGGTGGGTTGGCTCTATGCGGTGTTCGCAGCGATTCTGATTGCGCAACGGATGGGCGCGCCGCCTGGTTGACCTGCAGGACCGCCCGGATACGTACATTGAAGGTGCGAATGCCAAGCGGTGGCCACGCCTGCTGCGCTTGAGGCTCTCAAGGCACGCGGCTTGCGGCTCGTGACGCGCACGGGTAACAACCGTACCGTCGCGCAGGCCGTGCCGGCAGGCCTGCCCGCTGGCGCGTCGTATCCTCGTCGGACAGCCCCATGCTCATCCAACCGGTTGATTACTTCCTCCTGGTCTGGTTCGTACTCGCGCTCGCTTCGGCGCTGTATGTCGGCTGGGATCAGTACCGGAACAATCCTGAGCCGGTGGTGATGAAATGGGGCTTCATCCTTGTCACGCTCTACATGGGACCGCTGGGGTTACTTCTCTACGTTCTTGCGGACAAAGAGCCCCGACCCGGTGAGCACGAGAAGTTCACCGCACCCCTGTGGAAGCAGGGTGTGGGTTCGACCATCCACTGCGTTGCCGGCGATGCCACCGGCATCATTGCAGCTGCTGTGA
>JAQGOF010000023.1 GCA_028293745.1 Gammaproteobacteria bacterium
CCGCCCTGTTGCCGCAGCCGCGCAAACTCGCGAAATCCGAACTCGAATATGCTGGCCATGCCCGTCGTGCCGCCGCGCTGCTCGATCGCGCGGTACAACTGAGCGAGATCGCCGCCCGACCAGAAGCTGTTCTCGAACTGGTCGGCACCGCGGCGCGCGCGGTTGATCACGAAGCGCTTGCGGAAGATGATCGCCCAGGACATCAGCGAGGCGAGCAGCAGTATCGCGATGACGATCTGCACCGGGACACTCGCCTCGGCAATGAGTCGAATGATTGACAGCTGCTCACCCATTCAGGAGGGCTCCTTGTTGTTCGCGCCGCTGCGGGCGGTCGCCAGAAAGTCCGGTAGCCGTCTCGGCCGCAGGGTCCGCGCATCGAGGCAAGCGACGCGCGCACTCGCCTCCACCAACAGGCTGGCCCGCCCCTGATCTATCGCCTCTCTCCCACCGGCCTGCGCCCCACCAGCGCTGCGGTAAATCTGCTGCGCAAAGACAATGGTGGCCGCACCTTCGACCTTCGGCTCGCAGGTGATGAACAATTCGTCGTCGAGCTTTGCCGGCTTCCGGTATTCGATATTCAGGCTCACCACCGCAAACACGATCCCGGGCTCCTCGGCCAGCGCACGCTGCGAGTAGCCCAGCGACCGCAACCATTCCGTGCGCGCCCTTTCGAGGAAGCGCAGGTAGTTCGCATAGTAGACGATGCCGCCCCCATCCGTATCTTCCCAGTAGACGCGTGACCCCCACCTGAACGGACTCACCGGCCGTCCTCGAACAGCTGCAGATTGGCTGAAGACGCTTCCGGCGCCTTGAGTCCGAAGTGCAGATAGGAGGCGCGCGTCACGATGCGCCCCCGGGCAGTGCGGACCACGAACCCCTGTTGGATGAGGAAGGGCTCGATGACATCTTCCAGCGTGCCGCGCTCCTCGCCGATGGCAGCGGCAATGCTGTCGATGCCTACCGGGCCGCCGTCAAAACGCTCGATGATGGTCGTCAGAAACTTGCGGTCCAGGGTGTCGAATCCGAGCGGATCGACCTCCAGCATGTTGAGCGCCGCATCTGCAATACGCTCATCGATGCTGCCATCCGCTTTGACTTGCGCGTAGTCGCGAACCCTGCGAAGCAACCGATTGGCAATGCGCGGTGTGCCGCGGGAGCGCTGGGCGATGCGCCGCGCGCCGGCCTCATCGATGGGCGCGTTGAGAATGGACGCAGAGCGCCTGACGATCCGCTCAAGATCTTCAACGCCGTAGAACTCCAGCCGCTGGACGATCCCGAAGCGATCCCGCAGGGGTGAGGTCAGGAGGCCGGCTCGCGTCGTTGCGCCTACGAGCGTAAAGGGCGGCAGGTTCAGCTTGATCGACCGGGCCGCAGGTCCCTCACCGATCATGATGTCGAGCTGGTAGTCCTCCAGGGCCGGGTAGAGCACCTCCTCCACCACGGGCGAGAGCCGGTGGATCTCGTCCACGAACAGGACATCGCGCGCCTGCAGATTGGTCAACAGGGCGGCCAGATCGCCGGGGCGCTCCAGCACCGGCCCGGAAGTCTGCCGCAGGTTGACGCCCAACTCGGCGGCAATGATGTTGGCCAGCGTCGTCTTGCCCAGGCCCGGCGGCCCGAAAATCAACACGTGATCGAGCGCTTCGGCGCGTTGGCGCGCGGCGGTGATGAAGATCTCGAGTTGAGTCTTCACCTGCGCCTGGCCGACATACTCAGCGAGGCGGCGCGGCCTGATGGCGCGCTCGACGGCCTCTTCCTCCTGCCGGCCGGAACCGCTGATGACTCGTTCTTCTTCCACTTTTAACCTACCTGCGCCAATCCCTCAGATTGCGCCCTGCAGGGCGCGCCTGATCAGCTCTTCGGTGGAGTGTGTACCGGGACCCGCCGCCTTGAGCAAGCGGGTTGCCTCTGCAGGGCGGTAGCCCAGGGCGACGAGCGCTCCAAAGGCCTCGGCTTCAGGATTCGGGGCGGGCGCGCTGGCAGTGGCCATGAACGCCGGATCGGTGGCCGGTCCGAGTCGGTCCCGCATCTCGACCACGAGACGCTCCGCTGTCTTTCTTCCTATGCCCGGGACACGGGTCAGCGCGGCGATATCCTCGTTCTGCACGCACAGCGCAAAGGCTTCGACGCTGATCCCTGACAACAGTGCCAGGGCGATTTTCGGCCCCACGCCGGAGACCTTGATGAGACTGCGGAAGAGCCTGCGCTCATTCTCTGTCGCGAAGGCGTACAGGATGTGAGCGTCCTCGCGCACGACGAGGTGCGTCAGCAGGCGCACTTCCTCTCCAACTGAAGGCAGCAGGAAGAAAGTGGACATCGGCGCCTCCAGCTCGTAGCCGAGACCACCGACTTCCACTGTGAGTTGCGGCGGTGTTTTCGAGGCGACGCGACCGCGTACCGAGCCAATCATCGGCTGGAAGCCAGTTGGTGCAGCCTGCGTGTGTGGGCATGACACACGGCGATTGCCAGCGCATCCGAAGCATCCGGTGAAATCTTTCCATCCAGTTGCAGCAGAGTCTTGATCATGTGAGCTACTTGTACCTTCTCGGCCGCGCCCGAACCTACGAGGGCCAGCTTGATAGCCCGCGGCGCGTATTCGAACACTGGCAGTCCCTGCGGTATGGCGCAGAGAGCCGCCCCCCGCGCCTGCCCGAGCTTCAATGCGCTATCCACATTGCGGTTGACGAACACACGCTCGACCGCAATCTCCCCCGGACCATGCTCGGAGATCAGCGCCCGCAAGGCCTCGAATATCTGCCGCAACCGCTCGGCGATCTCCAGGCCGGCCACGGCAATGCAGCCGTGTGCCACGTGCTTGTAGTCGGGACCCCGGCATTCGATGACGCCGAAGCCGGTCCGCCGGGAACCTGGATCCAGCCCCAGGATTCGAAGATTGGCCGCCGGCACGGGACGCGGCCCGGCGGAGTGCGGGCCTGAGGCGCCCCCGGCCAGGGCGCCCCCATCAAAAGCGCGCCAGGACCTCGTCCGGTATCTCGCCATTTGTATAAACGTTCTCTACGTCGTTCAGGTCTTTGAGGGCTTCGATCAAATGCAGCATCGCCATCGCCGCCTCCCCTTCGAGCGGGACCGTTATCGAAGCGCGGTAAGTCACTTGCGCGCTGATCGGGACGAATCCTGCGGCCTGCAACGCCACGCGCACACTCTCGAAATCGATCGGATCGGTCAACACTTCCAGCGAAGGCTGAGGCGCCCCCGCTCGTACGACGTCCTCGGCACCGGCCTGCACGGCGACCCCCGTCAGTCGTGCGGCGTCCCTCCCAGGTGGAAATACCAGCCGTCCCACCTCGTTGAACAGATAGCTCAGCGCGCCGGGTGCGCCCATGTAGCCGCCGTGCGCGAGCACGACCTGCCGCACCCGCGCAATCGTGCGATCGCGACTGTCGGTACGGCAGTCGACAATGAGCGCTGCGCCGCCGGGCCCATACGCCTCGCAGCGAATGCTTTCGAACACTTCCGGCACCGAAATCCCGTCAGGCAGCTAAGCTTCGGCGCCGCCAAGGAAAACAGGCAGGTATGATAGCCGTAAACCGCCGCTGGCGACACGCCACGGGGCGCCGCTGATGTTGATGCTATTGTCGATGCTTTGGGCCCCCTTCCGTGGAGACCATTCAACTCTGTCCGACGCCCATCCGTGAATCCATAGCGATCGCCCGGGCCGCCATCGAGGATGCCACCCAGATCCCACCCGCCCGCCTCGACTTTGGTGCCGAGGTGGCCGAGGTGATGGGGGCACTCACGCAAGACCCGGTGCTCGCCACCGCAGTTCTGGCAAAGCCTGCGGTCGGCCTTCCCGGCATCACTCCCGAAAAACTTGCACGGCTGGTCGGCTCCTCTGCGGCGGACATCGCCCTGGCGCTCGTGCGCCTCGGCGAGTTGGGGCTGCCGAGAGACTGGTCGCCGGTGCAAGGACTCGATTCGCGCCAGGCGGAGACGCTGCGCAAGATGTTGCTCGCCGTGGTGAGCGATCCACGGCTCGTGCTCGCCAGGTTGGCCGAACAACTGGTGGGCCTGCGGCATGCGCGTGAGCTGCCCGCCGAGGACAGGGAGCGACTCGCGGTTGAAGCCCGCGCCGTGTTCGCACCGCTGGCCAATCGCCTGGGCGTCTGGCAGATCAAGTGGGAACTCGAAGACCTCGCCTTCCGCTATCTGGATTCGAACGACTACCGCGACATTGCGGCGGCCCTCAATGAGCGTCGCGCCGATCGAGAACGGTACATCGAGGAGTTGTGCGCAAACCTGCAATCCGAATTGCGCAAGGCGGGTGTCACCGCCGAGGTGTATGGCCGGCCCAAGCACATGTACAGCATCTATAGAAAGATGCAGCGCAAGCACCTCGCGTTCGACCAACTGTTTGACGTACGGGCCGTTCGCGTCGTGGTGAGTTCGATTCCCGAATGCTACGCGGCACTCGGCGTGGTGCACGGGTTGTGGCACTACATTCCAGGGGAGTTCGACGACTACATCGCGACACCCAAGGGAAACTTCTATCGCTCAATTCATACCGCGGTGACCGGCCCCGGCGGCAAGAGCGTCGAAGTTCAGATTCGCACGCGCGAAATGCATGAGCACGCCGAGCTGGGTGTGGCGGCACATTGGACGTACAAGGAAGGTGGTTCACGAGACTCGCAGTACGAGCGCAAGATCGAATGGGTCCGCAAACTCCTCGAACCACAGGACACGTCCACCGATCAGAGCGACCGCGACTTCCTCGAGCGGATGCGGACCGAGCTGTTCGAAGACCGGGTGTACGCGCTGACGCCTACGGGCGAGGTCATCGATCTGCCGCGTGGAGCAACACCACTCGATTTTGCGTATCAGATCCACACGTCCCTGGGTCATCGCTGCAAGGGTGCAAAGGTCAATGGGCGGATTGTGCCGCTCACCTACACACTGCAAAACGGTGAAGTCGTTGAGATCATCGCCGGAAAGCAGGAAACGCCGAGCCGCGACTGGCTCGTCCCGGAACAGGGGTACCTGCTTTCGGCCCACAGCAGGGCCAAAGTGCGTGCCTGGTTCCGTAAGCAGGATGCCGAGCAACCCGAGCAGCCGGTGCCGGAGGCAGTGCAGCCCGAGCCTCCTCGCCACGACAAACTCGTTACCCGCCCCAGACCGCGACGCAGCGGCAGCGGCTCGCCAGTAGAGATTGAAGGCGTGGGCGACCTGCCAACCACGCTTGCACGGTGTTGTGGACCCTTGCGCCCACAGCCAATAGCGGGTTACGTAACACTGGGCCGCGGCGTCACGATACATCGCAGCGACTGCCCCAGCCTTGCGCGAATGCGCGCGGTAAAACCGGAGCGGGTGCTCAAGGTGGAATGGACGTCAGAGGCGGGAGCGGGACTGGTCGTGGAAATTTCGATCAACGCCTTCGACCGCCGCGAGCTGGTACGAGATGTGACGGATGTTCTGGCGCTCGAGCGGCTGAGTATAGAAGCTATGACTACGACAACCGATCGGGAAGCGGGCTCGGCCCATGTCCTGGTGACGGTGTCGGTCGCCGACCTGGAACAGCTTGCGCGGGTATTGCGGAGATTGGGCAGCGTCCCGAATGTGACCCATGCACGCCGTGTGCGCTGAGTGCTGCACCTGGATGAGACTGGGTGCACGGACAACACTGTCTATTCGGCCAGAATATGGAAACCGTGACCTGCCGCTGAGCCCACAAAGTGGTCGTGCCGGTAACTTTCCCGCATGCGTGTGCTCGTCGTCGACCAGGATTCCGCCAGTAACGAGGCGATCGCCCGATCGCTCCGTGAGCTGTATACCGTCGACGCGGTCACGAACAAGGGCGACTGCCTCGATCTGCTGCGCTCCAACACGTTCGAAGTCATCGTGGCTACCGAACGCTTGGAGGACGGCTCCGGGCTCGAGCTGCTCGGTCAGATAGCGAAGAGGTGGCCGTCGGTTCTGCGCATATTTGCGGCCGATCGTCAACGGCTCAAGTTGCTCAAAGGTCGTCTCGGCCCCTTCGAGTTGTTTCAGACGCTGACCTACCCTATCGATCCGGATCGCCTGATCGCAACGCTGAATCTCGCCAACGCTGCCCAGGACGCCAACGCGGACACGTCTAATATTCAACACGTCGTGTTGAGCGGAGAGCCCCCGCCGGAAGCGCCTGAAGAAATCGAACAGGCCGCAAAAACGGGGCAGCCGGAGGAGTCGGAAGAGTTCCCTGCACCGCAGCCCCGTACCGTGGCCTCGGTGGGACATTCACAAGCTGCGCAGAGAATTACAAGCAGTGCTGTGCGAGGCGGTCCTTCTCACAGGGCACGTTCGATGCCCGGTCAGCGGTCTCGAGGAAACGGCGCAGCGGCCCCATCCGCCACTCGCACGGCTGCTGCCGCACCGCCTGGCCGCGGCGCGGGTGCCTCAGCGGCGCGACGCGCTGCGCCCTCACCTTCGCTCACGCCGGAGGGAAGCCAACCGTTGCGGCACGGTCGGTCCCGGGGTGCAACCCACAGAGCACCACCGGTACGGTTCCCACCTTTGGAGCGATCGCCCCCGTTGGAACCGCAACAGCAATCGTCCACTGGCCGATCCAGCACCTCCCAGACAGATTCGCTCGCCGAAGCGGCCGCACTGGCTCGGGCGGCCCGCTCCAACTTCGAGTCATCTGCGGATGAGTTCGACACCAAGCGCCTGGCCTTCATGATCGGCGGTGGTGCCGCAGTCGTCCTGGCTGTGGTCGTACTCGGATTCAAATTGTTCGGCTCAAAGACCGAGGCGCCCCGTCCGGCTGCGCCGCCTGTTGTTCAGGCACCGCAATATCCGCAGGAAGTGGTGGATCTGGTCGCGCAGACCGAATCAGCGCTCAAGGCGGATGATTTCAAAGGCGCGCGCGCGGATGTAGACAAGCTTCGGCAGATCGCACCGTCGCACCCGCGTCTGGCATTCTTCGAGGGTTTATTGGCGCAGCGAAGCGATCCCTCGAAAGGGAGCGGCCCCGCTGCCGCCAGTGGACGCGGAACTTCAAAGCGAGATGGACAGTCGTCACGGCGAAGCGAATCCAACGCGGCACCGGACGAGAAAACGAGTGTAACGGCACCGGCCGCCGGCTCGACTTCGGCGCGAACAGTCACGGCGCCAACAGTGACGTCGTCGGCGTCCAATACACCTGGATTGGCACCGGAAACGCCGCCGGGTTTGACGCGCCCGTCAACAACATCCGCTGCGAGCGCGCCAGCCTCGCCAGCCACACCATCCGCGCCATCCGCGGGGTCCGCGCCAGCCTCGCCAGCCACGCCATCCGCGGGGTCCGCGCCATCCGCGCCGGCCGCGCCATCCGCGCAGACCATGGCGTCCGTGGCAGCCGCAGAGTCCGCGCCAAGTACGCGGGCATCCGCGCCCTCTCCGCCGTCCACCGATACCGCGCCTCCCCCACCAACACACGTGGCATCGACTTCCGCGACACGGCAAGCCTCTTCGGGCGAACCACCCCCGGTAGTGCGGGAAGCCAAACTCATTCGTCGCATAGTCCCGGACTATCCGTCCGCAGCCAAGCGCGATGGGATAGAGGGTTCAGTTGACCTCGAAGTAATCATTTCGTCGCGAGGGGACGTTGCAGACGTCTCCGTCCTCAACGCTACGCCGCCAGAAATGTTTGAGAAGTCTGCAGTGGCGGCGGTCCGCAAGTGGAAATACGATCCGCGCTTTGTGGATGGCTTGCCGTCAGAAGCGCACATCAAAGTGCACTTGGACTTCGGACCAGGCAAGTAAGGCGCGGGCACGCCGCCCCGCCACTCAGTGGGTGTCTAGCAGCGCCACTATCTCTGACATGTTGCGGCGCTTGGCCGTGTCCAGCGCGTCGATACGGTCCTTGTTACGAACTCTGGCGTTCGCTCCGCCCCTCAGCAGCACCCGACACACGTCCGTGTGACCCTCGCGGATCGCTGCGATCAACGCTGTGTTACCAGCGGCATTTTGTTCGTCGATGGTCGCGCCTCCCCCAACGAGCACCTTCACCAGTGCTGCATCACCACGAGCAGCCGCGGAGATGAGCGGCGTATCGCCGGCGGGACCCTTCGCGTTGGGCGACAACCCTTTGCGGATCAGGTGCTCGAGCATACCGGGCCGTCCCGCGTGCACGGCTGCAAAGAGCGGTGATTGCTGAGTCCGATTGGAATCAACAGGTGCTCCCGCAGCAAGCAGCTGGTCGGCAATCTCTTCACTGCCAGCATCGGCCGCAAACCACAGAGCATCTCGCCCCATCTTGTCCTGAAGCTCTACGTGCCCGCCAGCAGCAAGCAGTAACTGCATGACCTTCACATTGGAACTCGCAGCAGCGACCATCAGCGCAGAGATACCGCTCGCCGACCGCAGGTTGACGTCAGCGCCCGCATCAATCAGATGTTTGACCGCCGTGTCGTCCTGCGCCCGAGTTGCGCGTACCACAGCCGGCTCTGCCGAACGTCCCCGACCATCGGGGGATACGCCCTTCTGCAGCAGCGCATCTAGCACTTCGAGATCACCGTGAGCCGCGGCGTACCCAAGGGCAGTTTCACCGCTCTCGTCGAAATGAGCGGGATTCGCACCCGCTTTCAGTAGCGGCGCAATCACCGCCGCAGCCCGATACTTTGCCGCCACCAACAGAGGCGTATCGCGGTGAGGTGTAGGTTCGTCGACACGTGCTCCGCTAA
This sequence comes from Gammaproteobacteria bacterium, assembly GCA_028293745.1. GTDB lineage: Bacteria > Pseudomonadota > Gammaproteobacteria > Steroidobacterales > Steroidobacteraceae > 13-2-20CM-66-19. The sequence goes on from JAQGOF010000023.1 coordinate 8,658, forward strand.
CCACAAGCTGTGCCACCAATCTCGTATCGTTCCGGCTGGCCGCGATAGCCAACGGTGGCCAACCCTGGTAGAGCTCTCCGCCTCGTGTGGGGTCAACGCCAGACCCTTCGCGTGTCACGGATGTCTTCAGATGCCCAGTGGCACCGGCTGTTCGCAGTGCCTGAACCGTCTCCGGGTGACTCCCTTTCGCGGCCACGTCCAAAACTGTCCACCCATCCGAGTTCGACACGTCGAACCCCGCGCCTGCAGCAATCAGCCGCTTCACATGATCGGTGCGTCCAACGCGAGCGGCATAAAAAAGGGCTGTATCCCCAACACTGTCTTTCGTATCAATGCCAGCGCCAGCTGTAATCAATTGACCAAGGATGGCGTCGTTTTCCGCTTCTGCCGCGAGCATCAACGACGTGACGCCGAAATGATCGGCGTGTGCGGTGGCCGCGCCCGCTGCGAGGAGATGCTGGACCGCCACCTCAGAACCACTCATCACCGCATACTGCAAGGGCGTGCGGCCAAACTCATCCGCATTTTCCGTTCCAGCGACCTTGATGAACGCGTCCAGTGTGTGCTCGTCGCCATGACGTATCGCCCAGACCAACAGATCACGAGCGAGTGCAACGTCTCCAGCAGCATCCCGCGAAGGTGCGAGCGGTAACGAATGAGACGCCATAAGTTTTGCCGCTACAGGCTGGCCCTCACTCGCTGCGCGCGCCAGCCATTGTTGGGCAGCGGCACGATCCTGTTCCGAACCGGTAGCCAGCAAGCCGGACAACGCAAGGGCAGCGTCCGGATTCGACTTGTCTGCGGCAGATTCGAGCCAGCGCCGCGCTTCGGTCAGCGACAACTCGGGAGCGACCCCGGGATCGACGCCGCTCGCGTAAACGAGGCCCAGCAGATACTGCGATTGAACGTCACCGTGCTCCGCGGCCGTTCGTAGCTCCTGGAGTGCTGCGCCGAACTGTTTGGTTCTCAGAGAGGCTTTTGCCTCAGCCGCGGGCGCGCTTTCGGGCGCATGACGCTTGACCGTCCTGGAATTCGAAGACCGCGGCTGCCTGGCCGGTGCCTGCATCACAAAACCCAACACAACCGCCACGACGGCCGGCCGCCACCAACAGCGCCAAAGCGATTTCATGCGGTGCCGTACTTCGTCTGCACCTGCACGCCGACGTTCTTGAGAAAATCCGTTGGCACGATGCCGCCCGCGGCCACGATGACCACTTCGTTGGGAATCCGCATGAGCTTGCCGCTCTGCTCCACAACGACCGCGTCTGGCGCGATTTGCCGCACTTGCGATTTCAGCACAATGTGCAACCGCCCCGTCTTGCGCGCAGATTCCAGGCGCTCGCGGTTGCGTACCTTCGCGCGAACGAATGCGTCACCGCGATACGACAATGCCACTTTTGCGTTGGTGGACTCTGCAATGCTGCTCGCGGCCTCCAGAGCACTATCGCCCCCACCAACGACCAGGACACGCTGGCCGGAATACTGCTCGGGGTCGACCAGTCGATACACGACTTTCGACAGGTCCTCGCCGGGAACACCGAGCTTGCGCGGAGTTCCCCGGCGCCCGATCGCCAACAACACCGAGGCTGCGGCGTATTGACCCTTGGCGGTGCGCACGAGAAATCCACCTCCCCGTGGGGTGATGCTCTCGACCCGCTCCCGGTATTTGATGGCCACGCCCGTTTTCTTCTCGACGTTGCGCCAGAACTCGAGCAACTCTTCCTTGGACGTCTGGGTGATTTTCAGCTTGCCGATGATCGGCACTTCGACCGGGGATGTCATGACCAGCTTGGCCCGCGGGTACTGAAATACACAGCCGCCGAGCGACTCCTGCTCGAGCGTCACGTACTTCAGGCCGAGCGACATCGCGGTGAGCGACGCGGCAAACCCTGCCGGCCCTGCTCCCACGATGAGGACATCGACCATTCCCTGGCGCCGCTGCCTGCGCCGCGCAATGGCTTCCACCGCCTGCGTCCCCTGCACGAGCGCGTTTCGAATCAGGCCCATGCCACCCAACTCCCCGGCCACGAAGATACCAGGGACGTTAGTCTCGAATTCCGGCGTCAGGATGGGAATATCGATCCCGCGTTTCGCGGTACCGAAGACCAGCGAGATCGCATTGACCGGGCAGGACGTGCGGCAGGCCCCGTGCCCAATGCAATCGCCGGCGTTTATGAGCTCCGCCTTGCCGTCAATCATTCCCAGGACATTGAACTCTTTCTCCGGGCACGCCTTCACGCACTCGCTGCATCCGACGCAGAGCGCGTTTATCGTGGGATGGAGTGAAACGGGCTCATTGAGCCCGGTGCGCTGCGCCTGTATGTGTGCGTCGCGGCCTTTGGAGGCGACGGTGCGGCGCCGGGTAACCTGCCACGTCCAGGCGAGCACCAGAGGAATGAGGTAAACGAGCCAGGTCCAGGCACTCATTGACGCAGATCACATTTCCCGGTGGACGGCACATGCGCTTCGCTGGCACAACTTACCCTTTAGAATCATGGCGGCATAGACGTCTGTTCACACAGACGATACTGTCTGAAGTTAGTGTGAACTGATTCGCACTTTGCGCGCGTCTGTGAACCGCGACGCGTAGACGCTTTCTTCAACACACGCTACAACTGTTCCGCAGATTTTCTGCAACTTAACTCAGGGCTTATGTCACCCCGCGACTCGTTCTGGTTCCTCGCCGGCGCCCTCGTTACGGTTGCCATCATGGTGACCGTGCGCGCTTGGCTGCGTGAGCGTCCGGCACAGGCTGTACGAAGCGCCATTCCCCCATTTGCGGTTCCGATTGCAGCGGGACTCGCGCTCATCGGCGTTGCCCTCGGAATCTATTTCCTGCTGGGCTCGCCGAGCAATTCAATTGCTTCCGCCCACGGGGCGGCATCCGGGCGTGGCTCCGCTACCCAGATGGCGAGTGCAAGCACGTCGCAGCAACAGTCAGGGCAGGCCAACGCCGGCTCGTTGGACGACGTGACGCAGAAACTGGCTGCACGGCTCGCTGCAAAGGGAGGCTCCGACAACGAATGGAAGCTTCTGGCGGAGTCGTACGACTACATGGGCCGCACGGCCGAAGCGAAGGCAGCAAGGGCGCATATCGCCTCTGCGACGCCCTCAGACGCGGTCAATTCAGTCAGCGACGGGCCCGCGGTGACTGGCGAGCAGATGGCTGCCGTCGCCGCCGCGCTGGACAGCCGCACGGCTGCAGCGCCTGCCGCGGCGCGCAACTCGATTACCACCACCGCCACTGGCATCGCTCAGATATCCGGTACCGTGGAAATCGCATCCAAGCTCGCACCACGCGCAGCCGCGGGCGCCACCCTGTTTATTTACGCCAAGCAACCGAATGCACCCGGCCCTCCCCTCGCTGTTCTGCGTATGCGCGCGGAACACTGGCCCGTGACTTTCACGCTCAATGATGCGAATGCCATGGTGCCCGGCCGTAATCTTTCCAACGCCGACAACGTGCAGATTGAGGCACGCATCTCGAGAAGCGGTGATGCACTCCCACAATCCGGTGATCTGGTTGGAAGTGTGACCAGTATAAATCCGCGTAGCGGCCATCCCGTTAAGATTTCCATTGATCGAGAAATCGGCTGAAGGCACCTATGCAGCAGGATCGCTCACGCTTCTCCACGGAACAGCTCATCTTCGCAGGTGCAGCGTTGGTGCTGGTCATCGGCATCCAGTTACCGGTGGCCCATTACATGAGCCCCAAGAGCGGGCTCGGCTATGCGATCGGCATTGTCGGGGGCACGCTCATCCTCATGCAGCTGCTGTATGCAGTGCGCAAGCGCGTCCGCTCGCTGAGCTTCCTCGGAAGCGTGCCCAGGTGGTTTCAGACACACATGATCATGGGAATCGTAGGTCCCGTGTGCATACTGCTCCACTGCGGCTTCAGCCTCGGTGCAACCAACAGCAACATTGCGCTCTTCTCGATGCTGACAGTATCGGGCAGCGGCATCTTCGGCCGGTATTTCTACTCGAAGATCCACCACGGCCTGTACGGACGCAAGGCAAGTCTTGCGGAGCTGCAGGACCGCGCCCGGGATCTCGCAGAGCGCGCCACCAAGATCCTGATGATGCCCGAACTGGCCAACCTGCTGGAGGACGAAGAGCGCCGGCTGCTTGCGGTCGCCGACTGGGGTCCGGCCCGCATGATCTTTGCGCCAGCCGCGATTGCCTATCGCTACTCGAATGGGCGCTCCCGGCTGCGCCGCTACGTCCGGGCCGCCATTCGGGTCACAGCAGCACGCCATAAAGCCGTCGCCAGGCAGAGCGACCGATTCGAGCGCGTCGCGTTCGACTACGTCTCGAGGAGGATGAAGGTCACGCGGGAGGTAGTTGAATTCCGGATCTACGAGAAGTTGTTCTCCGTATGGCACGTGTTGCACATGCCGTTGTTTCTCATGCTCATCGCCGCTGGCATCGTGCATGTGATCTCCGTGCACGTGTACTGACTGCCAGACTGCATGCTCGCGCTACGGACCTGGGCGAAGGCGCTGTTGTTTGTGTTACTCGCCTCGCCGCTCGCTCCGGCTGCCCACGCGGCCAGCATCGAGAAGCTCATCATGCCCGGTCCCGTCAGCAAGGCGCACGCCAGGATCGAGGGAGAATGCAGCAACTGCCACGACCGGACCAATAGGGAGCGCCAGACCGCGCTCTGTCTCGACTGTCACAAGGACACTGCCGCTGATATCAGCACCAGGACCCGTTATCACGGGCGCATGCAGCAGGCCTCAGCGGGTCAGTGCCGCGGCTGCCACACGGAGCACCTGGGCCGCGACGCAGATATCAACAAGCTGAGCCAGGTCGGTTTCACGCACGATCTGACGAACTTTCCCCTGAAGGATGCGCACGTGGCCCTCGCCTGCGGCGCCTGCCACCGCCCCGCGACTCCCTATCGCAAGACCACTACGACCTGCATCGAGTGCCATCGTAAGGATGATGTTCATCACGGTGCGCTCGGGACCGACTGCGCCTCCTGCCATGATGCGAAGGGGTGGCAAAAGACGCTTTTCGACCACGACAAGACGGACTTTCCGCTCACCAACAAGCATCGCGACGTGCCTTGTGCGGCCTGTCATGCCGGCCAGCGTTACAAAGGCACACCGAAGCAATGCGTCGGCTGCCACCTGCCGGACGACGTGCACAAAGGCAGCCAGGGGCCGCAGTGCGCCAACTGCCACTCCACGGCGGATTGGGCCTCGCAGAAGTTCGATCATGCGCGCGAGACCGGGTTTGCCCTCCTCGGCCGCCATGCCCGTATCGGCTGCGGAGACTGCCACCGCAGCGGGAATTTGAAGGATCCGATACCGAAGGATTGCGCCGGGTGCCACAAGTCAGACGACAAGCACGCAAGCCGGCTCGGAGCCGCGTGTGCCGATTGCCACGGAAACGATGTGTGGCGCGTCACCAGTTTCGATCATCTTGCGCGCTTCAAATTCGCCCTCGAAGGCGCGCACGCGAACCTCGACTGTCACGTGTGCCATACAGGCGTTGTCAAGGACCAGAAGCTGGGCACGGAGTGCATCGACTGTCATCGTGCCGATGAGCCTCACGGCGGCACGTTAGGCAAGAAGTGCGAGCAGTGCCACACCGCTACCAAGTGGAAGGACGTGAGCTTCGACCACGATCAATCCAAGTATCCGCTCACCGGACTTCATGTCGTCGTTACATGCGGGCAGTGTCATACAACCCAGCGGTTCAATGACGCGCCCAAGGAATGCCTGGGCTGTCACGCGAAAGACGACATCCATGACGGCGGCCTCGGAAAGGACTGCGGGGAATGCCACACGCCGAATGGCTGGAAGATGTGGGACTTCGACCATGCCGCCCACACTCGCTTTCCGCTGTTGGGCGCACACGCAAAGATCGGTTGCGCCGACTGCCACATCAGGCCGCAGAACGTCGTCAAGCCTTCGATGGTCTGCGGAACGTGTCATGCCAATGACGTGCACGCCGGGCGCTTCGGAACGGAGTGCCAGCAGTGTCACAACACCACCACCTTCAGGCGCCCGCGGACAAACTAAAGGACGGCACGAATGTTCCGGGGAACTCCGCACTGGGTACTGGCAAGCACCTCGAAGTTGATCGCAGCGCTCGCACTGGCTATGTTGTTTGCAGCGCCTGCGGCGGCCGTGCAGCTCACCCAGTTTGACCATCTGACCACCGGTTACGAGCTCCAGGGAGCCCATCGGGATCTGTCCTGCGAATACTGCCATCAGCGCGGCGTATTCAAAGGCACTCCACGCACTTGCGTGGGATGTCATGCCATCGGCTCTCGAGTGAGCTCGACGCCGCGACCCGTGAATCACATCTCAACGCAGGACAACTGCCAGCTTTGCCACTCGCTCTACACCTTCGAGCCGCTCGTCCACATGGATCACACCGCTGCGCGTGGCACTTGTTTCAGTTGTCACAATGGCATCTCGGTCATCGGCAAGAATCCAGGCCATATTCCCAGCGACAATAACTGCGGCGCGTGTCACACGACGAATGCGTTCAACCCTGTCCGCATGGACCATGCCAATCTCGTCGTCCGGGCCGCCAATTCCTGCCGCGGCTGTCATTCGGGCGTGCAGGCGGCAACGCTGCCTCGCAATCACCTGCCGACGACCCAGGAATGCGGTGCCTGCCACGGGACGCTGTCCTGGAGCCCTGCCCGGTTCGACCACAGCGCAATCGCCGGCAACTGCCGGAGCTGCCACAACGGAGCCGCGGCCACGGGCAAGGTTGCCAATCACATGACGACCTCGCTGGACTG
>JAQGOF010000046.1 GCA_028293745.1 Gammaproteobacteria bacterium
TGTCTTCCTAGTTCCCGGTGGCCATCAAGCCCAGGGCGCGCAGATCGAAGCACGCCAGCTCGGCCAGGGAGGAACGCACCGCACCATGCGGCAAGACTGACGTCACCCTCCCGTTGGCCTTGGAGGCGAGCTCATGTACGGAGTTGCCACGCCCCTTGAGAGTAACCCGCGCGTTAAGCGGTCCGTCGACGGGCGGGGGATGGGTGTCACCGCCCGTGTCCTTATCAGGCTCGTCAGGGGACTTGGCGTGTTCGCGAGCCAGCTGACCCAACCTCAGGTTGCTGGCTTTGACATCCACTTCCGCCGCAGGGACATCACGCGTCGCGTCGAACCTCAGCTCACCCGTTATCTTCCCCTCCCGCAAGGCAGCCGACAGAGGCGCAACGACAATACTCCCGTGATCGAGGGTCACCTTGGCGGCAACGGTGTTCAGCGCGACAGGCCCGGCTTCCAACGCCTGCGCATGAAAGTTGACCACCGTGTCGCTTCGACGCGCTCCGGTCAGGCGAAATGGAGTGTCAGGAAGCAGTCGCTGCCCCGCGACAGGCTTTGGGGCCCGCCCGGCCGCTCGCCGGCCGAGGTCCGAAACCCGCAACAACTGTGAGCGCAGATCGGCTTCAACATGCGAAGGCAATGATAATTTGACATCGATCGACACGGTCCCGCGCATGTCACTATGCCCGGAGGTGGCATCCAGATCGGTGAACTGCATGCGAAGTCCTTGCCGCGCGACCTTGCCTGACAAATGGTAGGTACCGGTGTCCGGAAGCTTCAACCCTGTCAGGAAGTAGAGATCTTTCATGTCCTCGCCAGCCGCCTCAAACGTCGCATCCAGCATCTGGAAGTTGAACGGGTGCGGCAGTACACCTTGGCCGGTCAGGCGGCTTCCGCTGGAGTCCTCCGTAAACTCAAACCGATAGGGCTGGTCGCGCGCGACGGTTGCGAGCGGGTCACTGTTGACGGTGAAGTTGGCTTCCCGGCCGTTCAGCTCACCGGCGCCCTGGATTCGCAGTGGAGGCCGTAAACTCTGCCCAGGCAGGTCTTGCGCTGAAACCGTACCGTCGAACTCGAGATGTCGGCGCCGGTCGTCCAGGTGAACGCGTGCATTCGGCATCGACAGGCTCCGAATCAGCGGCGGACCGGTACCCAGGCCGGAGATACCAGGGTCATGCAACTGCCAATTGGCGCGCAAGTTCTCGTCGCGCAACAGATAGAGCGTCGCCTGCTGCATTTCGAGCCTGCGAATAGCCAACCGGGGCAGATCGAAAGTCAGGGCCAGATGTCCGATTTCGGCCGTGGTTCCCGATGACGTCCAGGGAGGATTGCCGATGGTGACCTGCTCGGCAACGATCCGGGGATGCACAGAGAAAAGGTACATGTCGAACTTCCCGTCGACTCGTACCTGCCGCCCCGAGTGAGTTTCCACATACCGGATAACCGGACCGCGCAAATGACTGGAGAGAATCAGAACAGCCGCCGCCAGGACGGCCAACAGCGCAACCAGGAGGGCCAGCGTCCTGAGGGTCAACTTCAGCCACCGGCGCGCGTCCCAAGAAGCTTCCATGACCCCATTAACGCATGAAATCGTCGTATGCTCTCATCGCATGGAGCTCCTCGAACGCGAACAGTCCCTGACGGATCTGACCCGGTGGCTCGAGGCTGCAGCGGGCGGCGGGTGCATTGCGCTCGTCAGTGGCGAGGCCGGTATCGGTAAAACTTCACTGCTGCAGGAGTTCTCGAAGCGCCAGCGCCAGGCTCGAGTCCTGTGGGGGGCCTGTGACGCGCTCTTCACCCCTCGGCCCCTCGCCCCTCTGTACGACATTGCCCGACAGACCCAGGGTGTCTTGTTGGCAGCCATGGATTCCGGCGCAACGCGCGACCAGATATTCACGGCCGCGCTAGATGAATTGGAACGAAGGGCGGCCTCGCTTGTTGTCTTCGAGGACGTGCACTGGGCGGATGAAGCCACGCTTGATCTGCTGAAATTCCTTGGCCGCCGGATCCAGCGCACGAGGGCCATGCTCGCGATAACCTATCGCGACGACGAAGTGGGCTCACGACATCCGCTACGCTTCGTCATTGGCGATTTCCCGCGGGCCAGCACGCACAGAACCCCGTTGTTACCTCTTTCGCGGCCCGCCGTCGAACAGCTGGCGCGCCAGGCCGGCCGACCTCTGAAGGATCTTTACGGCATCACCGGCGGGAATCCGTTGTTCGTGACCGAAGCGCTGGCCGGAGCGGCCGACACCGTGCCCGTTACGGTGCGCGATGCAGTCCTCGCCCGCGCCGCGCGACTGTCACCCGCTGCGCGCGAGATCGCAGAGCTCGTCAGTGTCATCCCCGGCAAAACGGAGGTCTGGCTGTTGGAACAGGCCCACTGCCTGGATGAGGCGGGCATCGAAGGTTGTCTGAGCATCGGCATGGTCCGTGGCGAGGACGGATCGCTCGCCTTTCGACATGAGCTCGCGCGCCGCGCTTTTGGGGATTCGCTGTCGCAAGCCCGTCAACAGGGTCTACACGTCAGGGTGCTCTCGATTCTTGCGCAACGACCGGGTACTCCATTGGCCCGCCTGGCCCACCACGCCGATGGTGCGGGAAGCGCGCGGGATGTGTTGCGCTTTGCACCACTGGCTGGCTCAAATGCGGCAGCAATTGGCGCGCATTGCGAAGCGGCCGCCCATTATCGTGTTGCGCTTCGACGTGCCGATGGACTGGCGCCGCGTGAACGGGCGCTGCTGGAGGAGCAATACTCGTACGAGTGTTACCTGACGGATCAGGGCGAGCAAGCCATTGAGGCTCGCCGTTCCTCGCTTGAGCTCTGGCGTGCCGCGGGCGACCGCCTCAGGGAAGGCGACACGTTGCGGTGGTTGTCCCGGCTGAGCTGGTTTGTCGGGCGCCGGACGGAAGCCGACCGGTATGCGGCCGAGGCCATCGCTGCGCTGGAATCATTGCCTCCGGGCCCGGAGCTCGCCATGGCCTACAGCAACCGCAGTCAGCTCGACATGCTGGCTCACGACGTCGCCCCCGCAATCGAGTGGGCACAGCGGACCATCAAGTTGGCCGAAGCGCTGGGACGCAGCGACATCCTGAGTCATGCACTCAACAACCTGGGCTCGGCGCGGCTCATTGCGGACGAGCCGGGAGGCCGCGACGATCTCGAGCGAAGCCTGCAGATTGCGCTGGCGGGTGACTTTCAGGAACACGCGGCGCGCGCCTATACCAACCTTGCGTCGATGTCAGTCTCTTTGCGCGACTACGCGCGAAGCGCCCGCTACCTGTGCGATGGAATCGCGTACTGTGACGATCACGACCTGGACGCGTGGCGCTTGTACATGCTCTCCTGGAGAGCGCGGGCGCGGTTCGAACAGGTTGAGTGGGATCGCGCCGGCGAAGATGCGGAAGCTGTGTTGCGGGACCCTCGCACAGCGCCTATCAGCCGCGTTACGGCACTGACAGTTCTCGGCCACATGCGAATCCGGCGCGGCGATCCCGACTCCAGATCCCCCCTGGAAGAAGCACGCGCCCTGGTCTCGGATATCCGGGAAACACAGCGCATCGCGCCGCTCGCTTCGGCATTCGCCGATGCTGCGTGGCTCGTCGCAGACCGCGAGGGTGTCGTTCGAGAGGTGCAGGCCGCATACGAGCTGTCGCGTGAGCAGCGCGATCCCTGGGGCAAAGGCATGTTGGCAATCTGGCTGTGGCGCGCGGGTTCCCTGCAACAGATACCAACAGATATCGCGCTACCCTATGTTTTGGAGATCGCGCACGACTGGCAAGGCGCGGCGCGCGCTTGGAAGGACTTAGGCTGCCCCTACGAGCGGGCCAACATGCTCGCCTGGTATGGAGGCGAGGCCGAGCAGCGCGAGGCTCTCGCCATGTTCGAGCAAATGGGGGCGACACCGGCTGCACAAGCCCTTCGCAAACAGATGCGCGCCCGAGGCGTGCAAGGCATTCCTCGAGGTTCGCGCACGTCTACCCGGCTCGATCCGCATGGGCTCACCCGGCGAGAGGTTGAGATCCTGAGCCTGCTGTCCGAAGGTTTACGCAACGCCGCGATTGCCAAGCGCCTGTTCCTGTCTACAAAAACGGTTGACCATCACGTCTCGGCGATTCTGACCAAGCTGGGCGTGCCATCGCGCGCAGAAGCGGTCGCGATGGCACGCAAACTCCCGGGGTGAGTTTCAGGCTTACCTGGCCGCGGTGGCTTCCCGGGCCGCTGTGGCGTTTGGTACTTCGGTGACCTTGTCGACTGGGATTCCGTTGGCCTTCGCAGCTGCACGGACCGCAGCCTCGTCAGCCGCGTTATAGACGCAGTAGGTCCTGGTCTTGCCGGAGTTGGCGTAGGACGTGACCCATTGCGCGCCATACTTGGCGTTGGTTGCATTGACTTTCGACTTGGCGCTCGAATCCAGACCATCGAGTGCGCCAGCCGGAAAAGTGCGCTCGATCATGTAGCGATGCATCCCCGCCGGCAGCTTGCCCGAACGCGCGTCACTCTCCGAGTCCAGATCAACCGGCGCCTCATCGACGTGGATCAGCGCCAGCTTGTTGAGTGCGGCAGCCTTGCGAATGGCCTCTTCGTTGGGCGCCTCATACAAGGAGTACGTCTTGGCCTTGTCCGCAGTGGAATACGATCGCAACCAATGCACACCGAGCGATGCCTCGTTGGCTTTGGCCTTGCCGTGGCTGTTCGGCGGCGAGGTGCTCTCGACTACATAGCGGTGGACGGGGTCATTTGAGGCCGAAGGCGCCGCCGCCGTGTTGGCTGTGGAGTCAACTGCGAAGGCCGGGGCAACAGTCAGCGTTGCAATTGCAGCGAGTAAGGGCAACTTCATCGTAAATCTCCGTAAGGCGTTTTAGGGACGACTGCAGCCGAGGATGCCCGCGGGCAAGCGTGACCGAATCCGGATAATTACCTAATTTGGGTGATAGACCTACCCAAATTGCCCCGAGACCTCCCGCAAGGTGATGGCTGCAGCGCAACTGGAGTCTGATGCGCAGCTGCGCAAGGCCATCGAGCTGCAGGGCTTCGAAGAGGATCGCCACGCCCGCTTGTTGGCGGCGCTCACCGCTCGCTACCGGATCCCCATCCAGACACCGCCCCCGTTTCAGTCGAGCTCGCTGGAGAATGACTTCCTGACCGCAGGCTTCGGCGAGTGTTTCGATTCTTTCTTTGCCTTCGGCCTGATTGCCATCGCGAGCGAGTCGGGCTATTTCACCCGCGAACTGATCAGGATCTTCGAGCCCGTGGTGCAGGAAGAAGCGCGGCACATCCTGTTCTTCGTCAACTGGGTGAAGTACCGGCGCAGGCAGCTTCCCTGGTGGAAACGGCCCGCATTCCGCGCGCGCTGCGGCTGGCTCATTCTCAAGCAGATTGCGAGCCGGGCGAAAACGGCAAAGACCATGGGCGGTGCGGACAACGGCGCGGCCAGCTCCGCCGACAATTTCACCCTGAGCGCCCACAAGGACCTGGGCCCGGACCTCACGCTGCATGCTCTTTTGGGTCGCTGCCTCGCCGAGAACGAGCGGCGGATGACGCCCTACGATGTGCGCCTTCTGCGTCCCCGGCTGGTTCCAACCATTGCTCGCCTGCTCTACCGTCTGCTGCCGTCGAGTATTTGACTGCGCCTGCGCTGCGCCACCGCGGCCGCGATGTACGGCCTGATGAGGCTGCCTGGATGGCGCAGCTGCCGCAGGTTGGCCAACAACATCGGCAGCGGATCGTCCCAATGACCCAACATCGGAATGACTCTCGTTGCGGTTACCGCATCAGGCTCGCTCTCGTCGGCTGACCGCACGCCCAACAACGCGTTGATGAACCGGCTGATGGTGTACGGAATCGGCAGCCGGCACTCGATGCCTTTCGGGGGTGCAGCCATCAGGGGTACAGCTAAGGGCCGTGGATTCCCGATGACAGCCCCTGCCGTCAACGGCCGGAGCGTCGATTCAAACCACAGCCATGGCAGGTCATTGCCGAGTGCGATGTCCAGGTCGATGAAACCGAACGCGCGCGGGTTGAGATCGATGGCCAGCAGCTCGGTGCCGGACTCGAGCAGCTCCAGCTCGAAAATCCCGCAGGAAACCAACTTGTCCACCGTTTCCAGCCCACGGGACAGGATGCGCGCATCGGCAGCGCTGACCTGGGAAGTACTGATCCCGGTATCGGGCGGCCATTGCCGCCGCTTGCACGACAGGGACGCGGCAATGATACCGCCGTCCGGATCCTTGTAGCCGCTGACGCTGAATACACGCGTGCGCGCCGATGGAACATATTTCTGGAGCAACGGCCACACCAGCTCGGGATACCGCTCCGCAAGCGATTCGCGACCCGGCGAAATCTCGTACGGCCGGTAATATTCGCGCAGCTCGCGCAGGTCATTCACGACCCTGCCGCGCTCATCTCCAACCACCAGATGCGACTTCGGCTTCATCATCAGCGGGAAACCCAGCCGCTCGGCAGTCGCAACGCCGGCACGTGCATCATCCGGGGCCTCAGTGACCGGAACAGCCTGCCCCGTCCGCGCGCAGGCAGCTCCAAAGCGTGTCTTGATCACGGCCCTTTCCAACTCGACGAGAGCTGGAATGGTCCTGCGCACCTCGGGCGCGAAGTCTTCGCGCAACATCGAAACATAAAACGCAATAAGATCGGTCGTGGGCGCGACACGTTGGATCTCCCCGGAGCGGACTCGCCGCCGCAGCCACGGGAGAAAGCGGTCGGCATCCTCCACGGGCGGGCATGTAGCCCGGCGCGAAGCATAACGAGACCAACGTCCGGCGCCACTGCCATAGAAATGCAGCGGCACACCCCGTGATCCCAGGGAAACTGCAAAGGACAGTGTGGGTGAGCCGAAATTGTCGATCAGCGCAACGGGCGGGGCTGTAACCGGCAGCGGCGGTGGCTGCGCAAATGTCTGCGTGCGCGCAGGCCGGGTCCCCTCGGATGGAGACGCCGATTGAGCTCCTCCGTGAGCCACCTTTTGGACGGGAACCTGAACCATCTGCGCGAGTATCAACAATAGGGCGCGCTGGCACTAGGTAATAGACGACAATCTGTGAACTGAGAACTGAGGCAACGACGCAGTGTCGGTCCCGATACACCCTACAGCGTTTATGGGTACTCAGAGCATAGTCGGCGCGCTGCGTGCCTCGAAACGGCCGGCACGCGGACCAGGGTCCTCGAATGCCGAAACCGAGTATCTGATCCAGGACCCGCATCACGAATACGCGGCCCGGTTCATCGAGCAGCTCTACAGCACCTTCGGCTACCGTGCGGTCTGCTTCTACACCGACCGGCGCGAGCGTCTCTTCCACCAACCCGAATATCCCGTCCTGCGTTCGCAATGCGTCGCGGCATCCTATGATGTCAGCGCTCGCGACCTGTCGAGATTCTCGGCTCACGTTGCATCGGCCCACAGCATCGCCGCGGTGATTCCTTTCAACGAGCCGACAGTGGCACCGGCAGTTGAGCTCGCGCGCCTGTTGGGTCTCGGTTGGGCGCAGCCGGATGTCATGCGCCGGTTCCACGACAAGTTCTCACTCAAGGACTACATCCGCACCAATCATCCCGACGTGCGCATGAACGCCTCGCGGCGCGCGGAATCCGTCGCGGAAGTGCTGGCGGCCCGGCGCGATCCCGCCTACCGGCGCTTCGTTCTGAAGCCCAACAATGGCTTCGGAAATCGCAGCATAGGTTTGTTCGACGAAGCGACTGACGCGCGCGTGCTCGAATCATTCCTCGGCCGCCTGCAGGGCACACCCGTCGTAATGGAACAATACATCGACGGGGATGAATACTTCATCAATGGACAAGTGGACGATCGCGGGGAAGTATGCGTAGTTGCAATATTCGAATACGTGCGTGTGCCTGCGAACGGCCGGCACAACATCGATTCGGAAACACTGCTGGTGCCTCATCGCGACCCGCGGTTCGCGGAGCTCGCCGCGTATGCGCAGCAGGTCGTGCGGGCGACCGAGCTGCGAAGAAGTCCCTTTCATCTGGAATTGAAGGTAAACGACCGAGGTCCGTGTCTCATTGAAGTAGGCGCGCGTCTCGCAGGGCACGGCAACGCATTCCTGTGCGAGGAGCTCCACGGCCCGCAACTCGATCTGTTCGCGCTGGCGGCCCACTACTATCTCGAGGCCGATGACATCGGCCCCATCCCGCTGGATTGGGATACGTATGACGCGCACGCCGTCCGCTATGTTCACGGTGTCGCCGAGCGACATGAGCGCATCTATCGACTCGAAGGCGTGCGCGAAGTCGAGTCACTGCCCGAATTCCACAAGTGGGTGAAGAGACCCGCCATCGGCACCTACGTGCAGCCTACGCGCGATCTTCTGAGCATGCCCTTCAGCCTGATCCTCAAGGGCGCGACGCAGGAACAATTGACGGCTGTCGCAGCGAAAGTCCGACAGATTCTGCACATCAACCGCTCGGTGGGGGCAGTGCGACGGGCATTCGTTTCGGCCAACTCTCAGGCGCAGCGCTACGCGCGCGCGGCGCGCATTCGTGTCGCAACTCTTTCCGCAACACCGCAAGGGGTCATCGAGCCGATCTCACCGAATGTCTCGGTGCGGGGACTCGCGCGCAACGCACGTGGCTTCGTTCGCCGCAGCATCGAACGAGTAGCGCGGAAATTGCAGTTGCTGGAGATCGGGATGTCGCGGCGCGCGTCCCCCGCGGCGCCTGATTCGCCCGAGCGAAACGAAGCTGTGGTGCAGTGGGCGCGGCAATACCTCGGACGACCCCACCCGAAGTTGGGGCGCTCGGGCGCGATCTGTCCGTTCGTGCGCCCGACCATCGATCTCGACCAGTTCGTCGTGAAGCACTACGACAGTGTGGATGGCACCAACATCCATGTTCTGAGACAAATCGTTCTGCAGGAATCGCGGTCTTTCCGCAAGACGTTTCCGCGCACCGCGCCCAATGGAATGCTGGCGAGTGTGGTACTGGTCTTCCCGCACATCACGGCCGCCCATTTCCTGGCGCTCGATTACCTGCACGATGAGCTCAAGACTCACCTGATAGTAAAGCACGAATTGATGTCCTCGCCGTTCCATCCGCGAAGCATCAAGCCCTCGGTTTCCAACCCGGAATTCCCGGTGTTCCGCGCGCCCTTCCCCATGCTCGCTGTCCGTCACATCGACGTCCGCGACATCGCCTTCGTTGGAACCAACGAGCGTGCCTTCAAGCGCTACCACGCCTTGTTCTCGAAATTGTTCGAACGCGGTGCCGTGTCGAACGAGTTCGGGCACGTCAGTGGTTATACCCAGGCGTGCGAGCGGTTCGGGTTTCAGGTGGCGAACGGACTGTCAGCGGCGCAAGCCGACATTTGAAGCCAGCTTGCCCGCGGCGAACTCGATGAAGGCCGACACCGCCCGCGGAATCTGCCGGCGGCTGACGCAAACTGCGTAAAGGTCAGCACCTTCCCGGCGGTACTCGGGTAGAACTCTCGACAGCCTGCCCGCCTGGACATCCGCTGCCGTGACTGGATGAGGCAGCAGCGCGATACCCAACCCGGCGACGGCGGCACGCAACACGGCTCTTGCAGTATTGGCGCGAAACCGGCTCGAGACCTGTATCTCGCTCGCCCCGCCGGGCCCTTGCAGATGCCAGACAACCGGGCCGGTACGATTCGACTGCGGCAGGCAGTCATGCTCACGCAGTGAGTCCAACGATGTTGGTACACCGCGCGCGGCGAGGTAGGATGGGCTCGCAACGAGGCCGAAGTAGGTGGTCACGAGCTTGTGTCCCACGTGGTTCGTGTCGACCAGGTGCTCCGCCCGCAAGGCAACGTCGATGCTCTCACCCACGAGGTCGGCCTTCGCATCGTCCAGCACGAATTCCATCCGCACCCGCGGATGGGCCGCGAGAAACTCCGCAACCCACTCGATCTGAAACAGGTCGAAGAAATCGGCGGGCGCCGCAACGCGCACCAGGCCGCCAGGCAGCTTGTGGTCATCCATGGACGCCTGCCCCGCCTGGGCCAGCGCGGAGACCGGTGGCGCGCAACGCTCGAAGAAGGTTCGTCCCGCCGCGGTGAGGGTCAACTTGCGGGTCGAACGGTGGATCAACCGGCTGCCCACGTCAGCCTCGAGTTGCTGAATGTGCCGGCTGACTGAATTCGCCGGCATGCCGAGCCGCCGGGCTGCAGCGGCAAAGCTCGCCGCGCGCACCACTTCGACGAAGAGAAACACCTGGTTCAGGTCGAGGGGCGGATTACTTCGTTTTTTGGATTTCATCCATCCCATTATGCCGTATTCTCAAGTAATCATCGGTCCCCTATGCTCTGCGGAATCCGTTCGCAACCTGAGAACACCGATGGCACGAGTACTCGTCCTCTACTATTCCTCGTATGGTCACATCGAAACGATGGCCAACGCCGTAGCGGAAGGTGCGCGCTCGGCTGGCACATCAGTGGATCTCAAGCGAGTGCCGGAAACGGTGCCGGCGGATGTGGCGAAAGCTTCTTACTTCAAGCTCGACCAGAAGGCGCCTGTCGCGACCATCGACGAGCTCGCCAACTACGATGCGATCATCATCGGTGCCCCCACCCGCTTCGGCCGTATGTCGTCGCAGATGGCCAGCTTCCTCGACCAGGCTGGCGGGTTGTGGATGAGCGGGGCGCTGAATGGCAAGGTCGGCGGAGCGTTCACCTCAACAGCGACGCAACATGGCGGACAGGAGACGACCCTGTTCTCGATCATTACCAACCTGCTGCACTTTGGGATGACGGTGGTGGGCCTGCCCTACAGTTTCCAGGGCCAGATGACACTCGACGAAATCACGGGTGGCAGCCCGTATGGCGCCACGACGATTGCCGGCTCGCAGGGTCAGCGCCAGCCGAGCGCAAATGAGCTCGACGGCGCGCGCTTTCAAGGCAAGCTCATTGCGCAGACCGCCAGCAAACTCTCTGCAGGCTGATTGAACCGACCGATGGCGGGCAGTGTCCTGAGTGACAGCACTGCCGGCTCATCCTCATCGCGCAGAATTCCGCGGCGCTGAGCGATCGCCACCGCCTGGGTGCGGCTTTTGGCATCGAGCTTCTCCAGGACCGACTTGACGTGCGTCTTGACGGTGCCCACCGCGAGTGTCAGTTTCGATGCAATCGCCTTGTTGCTCATCCCGAGCATCATGTAACGCAGGATGTCAGCTTCACGGGGCGTCAGCGCCTGTTGTTTCATCCGGTCAGCTATGCGGCTGGCGACCAGCGGCCCCAGCGCGATGCCACCGATGTACACGGATCTCAACCCATCAACCAGGTCCTGCAAGCTGCAACCCAGCAACAGGTAACCGCGCGCTCCCTGCTCGAGCGCATGGCAGATTTTCGCTTCGCTGTCGCTATGAGTCAGGATCATGACTCGCCGGCCGAGCGCACCGGCGCAGGCTATGAGCCGCAGGCCGGATTCGTAATCGGCGATGACCACGTCCGCCCCGGGCTGAGGTCCGCTGCCCGTGATCGTCTCGAAGTCGCGCAGCCTGCTCAGGGTGGCCGCAAGTCCAGCCGATATCAACGGATCGCCATGCGCGATGAGGACTCTGATTCTCACGTCGGGGCGCATTCCATTCTCCTTGGGCAGCGGCCGTGCCCGAAAGCAACTGGGACGGTTCAAGCCTGCCCCGGAGGGTAACCGTTCCGAATGCACCATCTCTTGTAAATTCCTGCGTCATTCGCACACCGAATGCGCTGTATGTCCGATCTTCATTTGCGCCGCCCCCGCCCCCCGCTATTAGCTAGCGGCGTGTTCGGAAGGGGGAAAGTGCATGCAGCGGACGATTTTGACAATTTGTGGATGCGCAACGTTCATGGGTGCGTGCTATCCGGGAATCGCGTTGGCAGAGGCCGACGAAAACGGCGAAGCACTCGCGGAAATCACTGTCACGGCGGAAAAACAGGTACAGAGTCTGCAGAAGACGGCCGCCGCGGTTACCGCCATCACGGCCGAGACCCTGGTTGATGCGGGTGTAACCGACCTGCGCGAAGCCCAGAAACTCGTGCCGTCGGTTCGTTTCCAGGCCGAGGGCAACAATACGCAAGTATTCATCCGTGGCGTGGGCGCAAACCTCGACCAGGCCAACGTCGAGCCCAACGTGGCTTTCAATTTCGCCGGGATCTACCTGCCGCGCGAAGCCACCAGCGCCGGCTTCTTCGATGTCGAGCAGTTCGAAGTCCTCCCCGGACCCCAGGGCACTCTGTACGGCCGAAGCGCGATTGGTGGAACCATCAACGTGACGCCCACGCGTCCGGGCTTCAATAACGATGGCGGCGTTCTGCTGGAGGTCGGTAACTACGCCGCCGTGCATGCCACCGTTACGCAGAACATCAGAGCTTCCGACACTATCGCCCTGCGTGCGGCGGTGGACTACAACCGGAATGACGGCGTCATGGTGACCGGCGCGGATTCGAAGAACGATACCAGCGCCCGTCTCTCGGCGCTCCTGACTCCAACCGATCGGCTGTCGATTTACCTCTGGGCCCAAGGCGCAGTCAAGCGCGGCCATCCCGCGAACCTCGTCAACAAGGGCACCGATCCCGTGACGGGAGCCTATTGCGAGCCCTGCTTCCTCCATTCCAATCCGTGGGATGACACGCGCACGGGCCAGTTCGCAGGTCCCTTTGGTGCGCCGGTTGCGGAACAGAATCACTACAAGGCCTACATGGCCGGCGGCCAGATCGATTACAACCTCGACTGGGCGACGCTCACCTACCTGCCCTCCTACCTGTACCTGGATGCGCAGCCCGAGTACTGGCTGAGCGCCCTGCGCTCGTCCAACACCGCGCACTACAACCAGATTACGCAGGAGCTGCGGCTGGCCGGTGCCAACGGCCCCGTGAAGTGGCTGGGCGGCCTGTATTTCTACAACGTGCGCAACTCGGGCGCTCTCACCCTGTTCACCAACCTGCCGTTCGCATTTCGGCAGGACAGCGTCGATGCCGACCGCCTGAAAGGTTACGCAGCGTTTGGACAGGCGACTTACAGCTTCACCGACACTCTGCGCGGCACGCTTGGCGCCCGCGCCAGCTCCACGAATCGTGTCGCTCGTGGCACCGAGCCGCTGGCCCTGGGAGGTCTGCCGTACCAGTTCGACAAGACATTCAAGAATCTCGACTGGAAGGCGGGCATCGAAAAGGACCTGTCGCCGAAGATGATGCTGTACGGAGCCATCCAGACGGGCTACCAGCCGGGAACCTTCAACGAGCTACCGAACACGCCGACGTTCGACAACGAGGTCAAGCCTTCGCGGCTACTCTCCTATACGGCAGGCTTCAAGTCCCGCTGGCTGGATGACTCGCTGCAGATCAACGACGAAATCTACTATTACGACTATCGCGATCTGCTCATCCAGAGCTACAACATCGCGGCCGCTTATAACACCATATTC
Organism: Gammaproteobacteria bacterium; assembly: GCA_028293745.1. Classification (GTDB taxonomy): domain Bacteria; phylum Pseudomonadota; class Gammaproteobacteria; order Steroidobacterales; family Steroidobacteraceae; genus 13-2-20CM-66-19. Next base: position 13,385 of record JAQGOF010000046.1, read on the forward strand.
AACGCGCGCAAGGTCACCATCAAGGGCAATCAGCTGGACGTGCTCGCGCGGGTGTTCACCGACGATCAGCTCAACCTCAATGTGGGTTACTCCCAGGCGCGGAACAAGGACTTCACCACGCCCAATGGCCAGAACTACGACGGTCTGCAGCTGGCCTATGCGCCAGACTGGACCGCGATGGCCGGTTACACGCACAACATGCGGATCGCAGATGCAGTGCTGCGTGCCCACATCGACTGGCGTTTCGAGAGCTCGTGGTTCGCGGACTACGTACACAACAAGGGTGTCCGGCAGGGTCCCTCGAACAAGGGCGATGCTTCGCTGACCTACGATGCCAGCCGGTGGTCGGCCGGCGCGTGGATCAAGAACATCCAGAACCGTGCCGTCATCGCCGCGACCGCGGCGGCCGGCCTGCCTGGACCCGGCACCGCCTATCTCGATGAGCCGCGGACGTACGGCCTGCGCTTCACAGTAACTTACTGAGCAAGCTTGAGGAGCGCACGCATGGGCCACAATGCGAACGAAACACCAACCCGCGAGCAGATGATCGCGACGCTCTGGAATCGAGCCGAGATCGAGCGGGTCATGCTCAACTTCGGCCGGGCGCTGGACGTGGGGGACTGGCCGTTGTACCGCACCTGCTTCGCCGACCGGTTCCAGGTGAACTTCGAGCGGTTGACCGGATTTCCCGAAGTCCATGTCGATGCGGAGCTGTGGACCCGCTTCGCGCAAACGATCCTGAGCCCGGTGAGACGCCACCACCAATACTCCAATTTCAATGTGACCCTCAACGGTGACCGGGCGGAGGCCGTGATCTACATGGTGGCGCGCCACTGGAAGGCCACGGATGGCGGCTGTGCCGAATACACCCAGAACGGTTGGTACGAGAACAGCTTCGCGCGCATCGGGGGACAGTGGAAGATCACCCGCTTGCTGCACACCTTCCAGTGGGTATCGGGCAACGGTGCCCTGTTCGATTTCACCGATCCGCAGTTGATCAAGATCATGGGCCAGGTGTTTGCAACCGAGAATCGCGTCCAGCGCGGTGGCTGAGCATGGCTACGCAATTCCTCAACGTCAGTCCGATCGACATGACCGCGCCGGGGCGCAATTCACCCGTTGCCGATGCGCCGGCGCTGCGCAGCATCGTGTCCGCCGCCAGCGATCTCGTCCCCATGCTCAGAGAGAAGGCGCTGGCGACCGAGACAGCCCGGTGCGTGTCCGAAGAGACGACCCGGGCATTTCGCGAGGCGGGCTTCTTTCGGCTCATGCAGCCGCGGCGCTACGGTGGCTATGAGTACGGCTTCACGGCGTTCATCGATGTCATTACGGAACTGGGCCGCGGCTGTACCTCATCCGCCTGGTGTTGTGCCATCGGCGCCGGCCATCAGTGGCTGATCGCCGGCTTTCCGGAACAGGCCCAGAAGGACGTGTGGCAAGGCAACCCGGATGCGTTTGCCTGTGTCTCCTATGCACCGACCGGAACGACGCAGAAAGTTGATGGGGGTTGTCTCATCGAAGGCCGCTGGCAGTTCGTCTCGAATGTGGACAACTCCGAATGGGTCATACTCGGTGCTCAGTTTCCACCCGCGCCGTCCGGCGCGGGGGCCGGCACTCCACCCCAACCGGGTTTCGTGCTCGTGCCGCGCGCCGATTGGACAATCGAGGACAATTGGTACGTGGCCGGCCAAGCGGGGACGGGCTCCAAGACGATCGCCATCGAGAAACCCACTTTCGTACCGGACCATCGGAGGCTGATGATCGCCGCCGCGGCTTCCGGCTCATCCCCGGGGACCGTGGTCAACACCAACCGCATATATCGGGTGCCGATGTTGTCGGCATTACCCGTCTGCCTGGTGTCACCGCTCCTGGGAACAGCGTTGGGCGCGGTCGAGGAGTTCGTCAACCTGTGCAGCACTCGCGTCACCCGCGGCGCCGTTGGCGGAGGCGGCAACCGGCTCAGCGAGTTCTTCCCGGTGCAATCCCGGGTGGCCGAGGCCTCTGCCCTGGCGGACGCCGCCCGACTTCTGATCCACCGCGATACTGCCGAGGTGGAAAGAACGACACAAAGCGGTCAAGCGCTCAGCGTCGATCAGCGGATACGCAATCGACGCGACCACGCATTTGCAGCCCGCTTGGCATGCGATGCAGTCGAGGCCGTGTTCTCGGCCGTCGGGGGTAGCGGTCTCGCCTCCAATCAGCCCATACAGCGTATGTGGCGTGACGCGAATGCCATCGTGCGTCACATTACTCTGAACTGGGATGCCGTCTCGTCCATGGTTGGACAGCACCTGTTGGGCCTTACCCCCAAGGGTCAATACTGATCTGCCGACAGGAGGTTAGCCATGTACTCGTGGACGCTCATTACGGGCGACACACCGGTCACCACCGACGCACGCTCCTTCCGGCAGTCGCTCGGCACCTTTCCGACCGGCGTCTGCCTCGTTACCACCGTCTCCACGAATAGCAAATTCGAGGGCATGACCATCAACTCGTTCGCATCCGTATCGCTCGATCCACCCCTGATCCTGTGGAGTATTCGGGATGACGCGCGCAGCGCCGACGCATTCATCTGCTCGCAGCATTTCATTCTGAGTGTCCTGGCCGCCTCCCAGCAGCAGCTCGCACTGCACTTCGCGCGCCCCGCCCTCGACAAGTTCGCCGCTTGGAAGAACGACTTCGACACCGGGCTGGGTGGCTGCCCTCGCCTGCGCGGCGGTGTTGCAACCTTTGAATGCACGACCTACTCGCGCCACCAGGAAGGTGACCACACTATTCTCCTCGGGCGCGTCGAGCACCACATGCGCTCCGAAGCAGCGCCGCTGCTTCTTCACATGGGGCAGATGGGGTCGCTGTGGGACCTCGCTCGCAGATAGTGGGCCCTGTACCAATCGTTGATTTCGCCTCCCGTGGTCAGCCAGACATCGTTGTGGGAGGCAACATATCCCAGCGCCGCCTCCAGATGTTTCATGCGAAAGGGATGACCGGAAATGAACGGGTGCAGCGAGATCGACATGATGCGGGGCCGCTCCTTCCCCTCCTCGTACAACACGTCAAACTGGTCACGGATCATCTGGCCGAACACCTCGGCTGAGGCGCCCTTCCCGAGGATTGTGGGGACGTCATTCAGCTCGAGAGTATAGGGCATTGTCAGCAGGGACCCGTGCTTCACACGCATCGGCACCGGCAACTCGTCGTGGGCGTAGTTCGACACGTATTCGATCCCCGCCTCGGCTAACAAGTCGGGGCTTCGCAGGCTCTCCGCCAGGAACATACCCAACCAGCCCTTCGGACGACTCCCCGTCGCGTCCTCTATGATAGCCAGGTTACGGCCGATGAAGGCCCGCTCCTGGTCCTCTGACATCAGCGTCGCAACGCTGGTGTTGTTGTCACCCTGGGCGCCCCACTCCCAGCGTCGATCGTTCCCCTCGCGGATGATCTGGGGATACTCGCGACATACGTCGCTGTTCAAGTTGACCGTCCCGCGGTATCCGTGGCGATCCATTGCGGCCATGATCCGCCACAGCCCCACCCGGTTGCCGTAGTCCCGCCATCCGTGATTGAGGATGTCGGGACTGAATTGCAGCGTCCCCGGATACACCGCATGCGCCGGCGCTGTGGAGCCGAACGGAACGTGCTCGATATTGACGTAGATCAGTACGGCCAGACGCTGCTTGCCCGGGAATGTGACGGGCTTGCGGTGGATGATGGGCTCGAAGTCATACCGGGGACATTGAGTTGACATTGTGGCTCCCGCGCAAGCTGCTCAGTTCGATGGCAACTTCCTCGATCAGATCCTCCTGCCCGCCGACGGCACGGCGGCGGCCCATCTCCACGAGGATGTCGCGTGCGGGGACGCCGTACTTGCCGGCCGCCCTCCGGGCAAAGAGAAGGAAGGAGGAGTACACACCCGCATAGCCCAGAATGAGCGAATCGCGATCGACGCGGATGGGCTGGTCCATCATCGGGACCACGAGGTCCTCTGCCACGTCGATCAATCGGTACAGATCGATGCCGGTCTCAACACCCATTCGCTGGCAGACGGCGGCGAACACTTCCAGCGGTGTGTTTCCCGCTCCGGCGCCGAGTCCCGCCGCGGATCCATCGACTCGTGTCGCACCAGCCTCTATCGCGGCCAGGGAATTGGCGATACCCATAGCCAGGTTGTGGTGGCCGTGAAAGCCAACTTCGGTATCGGCTCGAAGCACCTCACGTAACACGCCCACCCGAGCCGTCACATCGTCGGGGAGCATGTACCCCGCGGAGTCAGTGCAATAAACACAGTTGGCGCCGTAACTCTCCATGAGCAGCGCCTGCTTTGCGAGACCCTCTGCTTCCTGCATGTGGGCCATCATCAGAAATCCGACCGTGTCCATTCCAAGCTTGCGTGCCAACCCCAGGTGTTGCTCGGCAACGTCCGCCTCCGTACAGTGGGTCGCCACTCGGATCGTTCTGACGCCGCAATCATGAGCCAGGCGTAGGTGATCGACCGTGCCGATTCCGGGGATCAGCAGGGCCGAGATTTGCGCCCGCTTCATGCGCGGCACGACGGCGCGCAGGTATTCTTCGTCCGTGTGTGCGGGAAAGCCATAGTTCACCGAGGCACCGCCCAGGCCGTCACCGTGAGTGACCTCGATGAACGGCATGCCGGCTGCATCCAACGCGGTCGCCACGGCGATCATCTGGTCGATCGAGATCTGATGGCGCTTCGGATGCATTCCGTCGCGCAGGCAATTGTCGTGTAGCAGGACCCGTTTGCCGCGTAGATTCATGCTGCAACCTCCGGCCGCGGGTCAAACCGCCCGCACGCAATTTCCGCCCCGAGCATTTCGCCGGTGCGCAGGGCAGCAGCCGTCATGATGTCCAGGTTGCCTGCATATTTCGGCAGGTAATCACCAAGCCCGGCCACCTCCAGGTAAACCGATACCCGCCGGCCGTCGAACACCGGGCCGTGTGTCAACCTGTATCCAGGTACGTACTTCTGCACTTCGGCGACCATGGCCGTAATGGCGTCGCAAATGCGCTGTTGCTCCGGCTCGTCGCGTGTCAGGCAATGCACCGAATCGCGCATGATCAGCGGCGGCTCGGCGGGATTCAGGATGATGATGGCCTTGCCGCGCCCGGCACCGCCGACCTTCTCGATTCCGCTGGCCGTGGTGCGTGTGAATTCGTCTATGTTCTTGCGTGTTCCGGGACCCGCGCTGCGGGACGCGACGGTAGCCACGATCTCGGCGTATTCGACCTGTTGGATGCCGGATACCGCTGCGACCATGGGTATGGTGGCCTGGCCCCCGCAACTGACCATGTTGACATTCATTTCTCCGCGGCCCGCATGTTCGGCGAGATTGACGGGCGGGACGCAGTACGGTCCGACGGCTGCAGGTGTCAAGTCGATTACTGCCACACCGTGCTCGCGAAGGCGGCGTGCATGCTCGTGATGAACGTACGCCGAGGTCGCATCGAAGACAATCCGAATTCCATCGCGCGCAACATGCGGCAGCAAACCCTCGAGACCCCCAGCGGTAGTCTTGAGTCCCGCATCCCGTGCCCGCGCCAATCCGTCGGAGGCGGGATCGATGCCGACCATCCACGTCGGCACCAACTGAGCGCTGCGCAGCGCCTTGTACATCAAGTCGGTGCCGATGTTGCCCGAACCGATCAATGCAACATTGATTTTGTTCACGTAAAGTCCGTTGTGAGCTCGCCGATGTTCTGAACCCAGATCCGAACGCGGTCACCCGCCTTCAGGAACCTGCCGCGGGCTGCGCCGCAGCCCGCCGGCGTTCCGGTCGCAATGACATCTCCAGGCATCAACGTGAGACGGGTACTCAGGTGCGAGATCTGTTCCGCCATGCTGAAAATGAGATTCGAGCTGGAGGAGTCCTGCATCAGCTCCTCGTTCACCCACAGGCGGATACGCAGGTTCCCCGTATCACCAGCCTCATCCAACGGGCAGATCCAGGGCCCCAGCGGCAGTGCTCCGTCGAAGCATTTCTGGCTCACCCAATCGAACTTGAAGGGAGACTCGGCGGAGATCCCCTCGCGCTTGAGGTGATCTCGCGCCGACAGGTCGTTGGCGATCGTAAGCCCGGCAACGTAGTCGAGCGCCTCGCCAATACCGACATTGCGACACTCGCGGCCCATGACGACGACGATCTCCGCCTCCCAGTCGACCTTGCTCGAATAGGCTGGCAAAGCAATCGAGCTGCCAGTGGCACGCACGCACTGCGCCGACAGCTTGATGAAATGCCACGGCTTGAGTCCCAACTCGTGTGGGTCGGGCTCGGGGGGCAGGTTCAATGCCCTGGACATCTCCAGCACATGGTCCTTGTAATTGGCCCCGGCGCAAAAGATCGCCCCCGGATGGAGAATCGGCGCCAGCAACCGCACGCTCGACAGCGGAATGGCCCCCTGCAGCGAATCACTGCGCCGCGTGGCGCGTGCAATCTGTTTCAGTTTCGGCGAAAACTCCCGCCAGCTGCGAAGCACGTCGAGTACCGATGAGAAGACATCCACGATGCGGTCATCGACGACGATACCGGCGCGCGGCGTGCCATCCGAGGTCGCGTACGTTGCAAGGCGATATGAGGTTTCCGACATGTCAGCTTTTCGGGGTTTTGCGCAAGGTCGATGCAGGCCGCTCGAAGCTCTTGCTCATGTGGCCCACGCCCTCCTGGTCGCCACGCTCGAACATCCATGAGTAGCCTCCGGGTGGATTTGCCAGGATCTCCCATGAGTTGTCATCCGCGTCGTAGAAATAAAACCCGTACGTACCGTGTTGTACCGCCGGCTTGGTGATCTTCTTCAAGTGCCAGATTTCCGCGTCGCGCACCGCGAGACGATGACACTCGTCGACTTCTTCTTCGGTCTCCACGTCGATTCCATTGTGATTCAGAAATGGCATCTCGCCCTTGCGCTGCGGCGGAACCTGCACGACAACGTAGATGTGCGGGCCACCCAGGCGGCACCAGATGGAAACCTTGCTGGCCTTGACGACTTCGAAACCCAGGAACTCCTCGTAGAAGCGCCGCGTGAAATCGAGGTCCTTGCTCTCGAGCGTCCCGTGAGACAGGAACTTGAGTTTGAGTGTCGAATCTTTCATATGCCCCCCCATCAACACAGGTGCTCGGGGTCACCTGCCGTAAGCCAATCCCACATTCTCTCCACGATCCGTCCCGAGGTGACGGCCCGGTCCTTTGTCTCCTCCAGGGTGAGTACCCTCCCCTCCAGCCCGGTGCCGAGCACCGCCAGCTCGACGCGGGCCGAATCTTCCAGGTACCACGCCATCACAATGGCTTCTTCGATGGATGCTCCCACCGCCACAGCACCATTGCCACGCATGACCACTGCTCGGGCCGCCCCTAGTTCCCCGACCAGCGTCTGCGCACTGGCACTATCTCTCACCAGGCGAGGATCCTCGTGTAGCGGCGCGCCCGGACCAAAGTATGCACCGAATCCGTGTCGCGCCCTGGGTGTCAGGCCGAGCGTCGAAAGCGCGGTCAGATGCGGTGACTGGAAACGCGCGATCCCATGGACATCGCCTCGCTGTCGATAGATGTACTGATGCGCGAGCACCTCGGGCAGCGCATCCGCCGGCAGAGGTCGTTGCATGTGGACAATCACCGGGACGTCTTCGGCGCCAACCAGCCCAAGTGGCTTGGGCGGACTGACAATGAAATGGTCGGCATCAATCCGCAGACTGCAGTGACCGTACGCATGAACGAGCCCCGCGCGTGCAAGCGCGCGGGCTGCAACGCGGACCCGTCGGGCGTCGGCGGTGGACACCTGGACCGGGTCAGCCATCGTCGGCCGCCTGTACCGCGAATTCGGGAATGTCGGGTTTGGACCCCCACATGCAGAACGAGGAGCTCTTTGCCGGGAACTGCCGCGGAATGTAGCTCTCATCCGTGATCATACGAACCCCGGACGAATACTCGTAGATCATTCCGTCGGGACCCTCGAAGTACAGGAACATTGCGCCCGAAGTTGGATGGCGGCCGGGGCCGAAAAGGATGCGAACGTTGTTTTCCCGCAGAAAATAGTACGAGCGCATGATGTCATCGATGCTTTCGACCTGGTGGTTGATGTGTTGTACACCAGTGTGCTTCGATGGGAACAGCGCGATCCGATGATGCACCGGGTCGATTCTCAACAGGGGCGCGTCGCCAATCCAATCACTGACCCGGGCGTTGCATACCGTCGTCCAGAACACCTCGTCCTGGCGCGGCGCAATGGAATGCAGCCCGATGTGCGAGAAGCCGGTAATTCCAGCGTCTCGCGCGGGGAAATATCGCCGCCCGCTGTGGGCCGGCCGCGTGACGAGCTCAATTGAATTGCCGCTCGGATCCTTGAAGGTGATGAAGGCGTCTACGTAACGCTGCTCGCATTCCGTTCTGGTACCGGCCCGCACTGGATGGCCCGCGCGCTCGAGCTCGGCAGCAGCGCTGTCGAGCTCAGCTTTCGACAACAACTCGAACGCGGCGACGTGCTCCCGTGGATTTCCCGACGTATAGGCCAGTGTATGGTCCCGATCATCGGCACGCAGATACGCGCTCGTTCGATCGCGGCGAACGAGCTCCAGGCCCAGAATGCGGGTCGCGTAACGGACCGCATCGTCCAGATCTGCGGTCCCGAGCCGTATGTAACGGATATCGCGCAGGCAGATCATCGCCCCAGTTCCTTGGCGCTGACTCCGCCAATGCCCCAGTGCTCGGGGGGTATTTCCTGGACGATCACGCGAACGCTTTCGGGCTTCACTTTCAGCGCTTCGACAATGGCTGCCGTCACCGAACGGATGAGCGCCTGCTTGGCTTCCGGCGGGCGACCCTCGAGTATCTGTATGTTTGCGATAGGCATGAATGCCGCCCTGGCTCAGGTGAAACGAACTGACAGTGAGCCGAGCGTCTGGAAGCGCGCGGCGAAGTGATCTCCCGCCTTTGCACCGATTGCCTCGGTGATGCCACCTGTCATGACATACGTGCCTGCGGGTATGGTCTGCTCCCGTTCTGCGAGTAGATTGGCTAGCAGCGCAAGGCTCAATGCCGGGTGCCCCAGCACGGCGGCGCCTGCTCCGAACGCAACACCCTCGCCGTTCTTTTCCACGACGACACCCAGTGTTCGCAGATCGAGCTCATCAACGCGGCGCGCGCAGCCACCGACGATGTACCGGGCAGACGACGCGTTGTCAGCTACCACACTGGGAAGATCGAACTTGAAGTCGCGGTAGCGCGAATCAATCACCTCGATGGCCGGAACAACGAAGTCAACCGCCGCGAGTGCGCTTGCAATCGTGCAACCGGGACCCTGCAGGGAACTGCGCGTGACGAATGCAATCTCAGGCTCGATGCGCGGATGTATGAGCCTGGAGGTGGACACCTCGAAATCAGCGGGCACGCAATATTCATCGAGCAGAAATCCGTAGATCGGAGTCTCGACACCCATCTGCTTCATCTTGGCGCGTGAAGTCAGTCCCATCTTCAGCCCTGTCAGCCGGGCGCCCGCGGCAAGCCGACGCCGGCGCAGCGCCCATTGCACCTCATAGGCCTCAGCCAGGCTGAGCCCGCCGGGCTCGACAGCTGAGAGCTGGGGCACCGCGCGGCACTCCAGGGCGGCCGACTCGAGTCGTTGTGCATGTTCGGCAATCTTTGCAGGTGTCATGGTACGAACCGGACCGAGGCAGAGCCGATTCCGCCGATCGACAGTTGCAAACAGTCACCGGCCGTTACGGGAATGAGCGCGCCGAGTGACCCGGAGAGAATCACCTCCCCGGCCTGCAGCGGTATTCCGAACCGGCCCAGTGCATTGGCGAGCCAGGTAACGCAGTTGACCGGCGAGCCGAGAGCGGCGGCGCCGGCACCGGTGCATTCCACGTGGCCGTTCTTCTCCAGCACCATTCCGCACACTGACAAGTCAACAGTGCGGGGATCGACGGCACGGTCGCCGAGAACGAACATTCCTGCGGAGGCGTTATCGGCCACCGTGTCCTGCAAGCGGATCCGCCAGTCGCGGATCCGGGAGTCAACGATCTCGAAACACGGCATGACGAAACGCGTGGCATACAGAACATCGGCATTGCTGATGCCGGGGCCGGCGAGATCGCGCTCGAGCAGAAAGGCGATCTCGCCTTCGGCGCGCGGTTGCAACAGGGTGCCGACCGAAATGGTGTCGCAAGCCACCATGCTCGCCAGCAGTTGTCCGAAATCCGGCTCGCTGACCGCCAGCGCGCGCTGCACTACGCGGCTCGTCAGCCCGATCTTCTTGCCGACGATGCGGTCTCCCAATGCCAGGCGCCGGCGGATCACCTGCTCCTGGACCTGGTAGGCGTCCTCGACTGTCATGGCGGGCTCGCGCGCGGTCAGAGGCTCGACGGGAGTGCGCGAGCACAGGCTGTCGAACAGCTCATTGCCCAGTTGTGCGATTCGGCTCGGCTCGAGGTTTGCCATGCGGGTGTCAGGTGCTCACACAAACGTTACGCAGATCCGTGTAGAACTCGAGAGAATGGACACCGCCTTCGCGGCCGATGCCTGATTGCTTCGATCCTCCGAAGGGTGTACGCAGATCGCGGAGGAACCACGAATTGATCCAGACAATTCCGGCGTTGATGCTGGCACCCAGGCGAAAAGACCGGGCGACATCGCGCGTCCATGCCGTCGCTGCAAGGCCGTATGGCGTGTCATTTGCCAGCCGCACGGCTTCATCCTCGGTGTCGAAGGGTCGGATGTGACAACACGGCCCGAAGATCTCGTCGCGGATTACGCTGGAAGTCTCCGGCAGGCCCGTCCAGATAGTCGGTTGGATCCACGCGCCGCTGGCGAGTGATTCGGGCATGTTGGGTATCCCGCCTCCGCAGACGACCGTTGCGCCATCCGCGACTGCCCGCCGGTAGTATTTCAACACCTTGTCCCGGTGCTCAATGCTGATGAGCGGGCCGATCCCCGTGCTCTTGTCGGAAGGATGTCCGGGCTTCAGCGCCTGCGCCTTGTCCCGCAGGGCGGCAACGAACCGTTCGAATACCGGCCGCTCGACATAAACACGCTCGGTGCCCAGACAAATCTGCCCGGTGTTGAGGAATGCCGCCCGGCTGATACCGGCCACGGCGGCCTCCAGGTCGCAATCGGCGAATACGATTGCCGGGTTCTTGCCGCCCAGCTCGAGCGACACGGGCCGGGTACCTTCGGCAGCCGCTTGCATGATCTGACCGCCCGTACCCGTCTCGCCCGTGAACGTGATCGCCGCAATTCCGCGGTGCCGTGTCAGATACTCACCCGCAGATCCCGGACCGAAACCGTGTACGACGTTGTAGACCCCTGGGGGTACGCCTACGGCCTGCATCACCTCTCCAAGGAGTGTTGCAGTTGCGGGTGTCTCCTCGGATGGCTTGACCACGACGGTGTTGCCACAGGCCAGTGCCGGAGCCACCTTCCATGTCATCAGCAGAAGTGGCAGATTCCACGGGCAGATGACGCCAATGACGCCCCTGGGCACACGCAAAGAGTAGTTGTACGCTTTGCGCCCCTCGGGCGTCGTCATCTCGAAGAATTCGGTGGGTACGTTCTTGACGGCATCGGCAAACACGCGAAAATTGGCCGCCCCGCGCGGAATGTCCACGTGCGAGGCGATGGACCGGGGCTTACCGGTGTCATTGACTTCCGCGTCGAGAAAATCATCGAAACGCCGATCTATCTCGCGCGCAACGGCGTGCAACATGTCGGTACGCTGCGCCAGCGTCAGCCGCCCCCAGGGTCCCTCTAGCGCGGCCGTCGCCGCCTGCACGGCCAAATCAACCTCGGGCTGGCCTCCTTCGGCCACTGTTCCGACCAGGCTGCCATCCACCGGCGAAAACTTCTCGAAATGGCGCTCCGAGGCCGACTGCACGAAGCGATTGGCGATGAAATGGCAGAATGTCGTGACGCTCATGGGGCGAGGACGTTACGGTCGAAGCCCGCAGCGGGTCGAATGAAAAGACGACATACCTGCAATTCGGCGCTAGCATGCGGCTCGAAAGGGGGTAGTGGGTCATGAGCTTCAATCGCCTGGATTTGAATCTGCTGCGCGTTTTCGACGCGATTTTCCAGACGCGCAGCGTCACGGTAGCCGCATCGAACCTGCACCTGACACAGCCGGCTGTCAGCAAACAGCTCAACCGCCTGCGCGAGGTGCTCGAAGATCCCCTGTTCGTACGCACGAGCGACGGCATGGCCCCCACGCCGCGGGCCGAGGCGATCGCCGGCCCGATCCGCAAGGCGCTCAGCGAGGTACGCAACACCATCGAGCGGCAGTTGGGCTTCGATGCGGCGCTCTCCGACCGCACCTTCCGGATCTTCATGAGTGACCTCGGGCAGATGGTGCTGCTGCCCAGGGTGCTGGAGCTGATTTCGCGGGAAGCGCCGTTCGTGAACATCCACTCGGTGCAGGTGCCACCCGCACGGATGCGCAGTGTTGCGCTCGAATCCGGCGAGGTAGACCTCGCAGTCGGCTATTTCGAAGAGTTCGAAGGCTCCATCCACTGCCAGGTGCTGTTCGAGGAACACTATGTCGGGTTGGTCCGTGCCAGCCATCCCACCATCCGCGATACGATCTCCTTCGAGCGTTTCCTGCAGACTCCGCAGCTGGTCTATCACCCCACCGGGGGTGGGCACAGCTCGCAGGAGAGCTTTGTTGACAAGGCCTTCTGGGCAGCGGGCCTCGAGCGCCGCGTTGCCGTGCGAGTCGCGCACACCATGGGAATAACCTCCATCGTGTCGAGCACGGACCTGCTCGTCGTGGTGCCGCACCGGCTCGCCAAGGCCTGCGCCGAGCTGGTCGACGTGAGCATTCTCGAGCTGCCGATCGAAATCCCCAGCTTCCATATCTCCCAGTACTGGCACGAGCGATTCCATACGGACCCCGGCAACCGCTGGCTGCGGGGATTGTTCGCGCAGCTCTACGGCGGGCGACAGGCCGTCGAGGCGACTCCCCAGACGGTGGCCGCAAGAGAGCTGGCCGACTGCTGAAAGCTGCAGTCCGAACAAGGGGTTGCGGTCCCATGCCGCCCGGAAATCTGCCGCATGTCCAGATGTGATTCGACCGGCGCGCCGGGCGCGCCGTATCGTCCCGTCGAGCTGGAAAAACGAGGGGCACTGTGCAGGGCAAGACGATCATAGTCACGGGCGCGGGCGGGGGAATCGGGCGCGCGGCATCCCTCGTCCTCGCAAACGCGGGCGCAAACGTGGTCGTCACTGACATTGCCAAGGACGCAGGCAGGGTTACGGCTGACGCAGTTCGTTCCGCCGGCGGTGTTGCACTGTTCGTTCAAGCCGATCTGGCCGTCGAGCAGGAAGTTCGCGCCATCGTCGAGCGGGCGGTATCAACCTACGGGCGGCTGGATGGCGCGTTCAACAACGCTGGCCTGGAGCAATGCGCCGTTGCGCTGCACGAGCTCACGACGGAGCAATGGGAGCGGGCGCTGAGAGTTGACCTGACGAGCGTGTTCTGGTGCATCAAGTACCAGGTGCTCGCAATGATGCGCAGCGGCGGTGGCTCGATAGTCAACACTGCCTCGTCCCTGGGGCAGGTTGCCATTCAGAACGCGAGCGAATATATCACCGCCAAACATGGTGTTGTCGGACTGACACGCGCGGCTGCCGCGGAGTACGGTGCACGCGGGATTCGCGTCAACGCGGTGCTGCCTGGAATCACTCGGACTCCGATGATCGCCCGTCTCACGCAGGACGCGAGGTTCAGCGCGTTTTTCGAGAAGCTGAAGGAGCGGCACCCGATCGGGCGCTTTGGCGAGCCGGCGGAGATCGGCGAGGCGGTGAAATGGTTGTTGTCGGATGCCGCATCCTTCATGAACGGGGCGGCGATGGCAGTCGACGGCGGTTATCTTGCGATCTAGTCACTGCAGAGGTGCGGCGTGTATCAGCTGAGCCGGACAGTCCCGGTCAATGAGCCGGGCAAGGTATTCCTGAGCCGACATGATGTATGGACCGGGCTGATGATGAAGGCCCGCAACGCCCTGCCCTATGTCCCGCAGATGCAGAAATGCGAGGTGGTGGAGCAGGATAAGGACTGGTTGATCCGGGACATCATGCTCAACAACGTGCCGCTGCGCGAGCGGGTCACGTTCGAGCCCGAGAATCGTGTCATTTTTGAGCGCATCGGCGGGGTCGAGCTGGGCCGTATCGAGAACATCATCGGCGAGGATGACAAAGGCAACCTGACACTGACCTTTGCATTCGGGCTCACGAAGCAAGGGATTCCGGAAGGAACCGAGGCCGAGCGCGCGCACTTTGCGCCGATGGAGGGTGCTTACCTCGGCGCCGTTGCCGCAACGCTGGGAGCAGTTCGGCGTACGGTGGACGACAAGGGCCGGGAGACAATACCGCCGCAGCATGAGCGCGACGCGATCGGTGACACCGGCTGGATCTACGAGTTTTTCCGGATTGCCGACAGTCTGGATATGGAACGCTTTCTCGCGTTGCATACGCAGGACGTGCGCCTGACGTTCGCCAATTATCCAACCACGGTAGGACGCGATGCCTTGCGCGCGGCCATTGGGGGACTCTGGAGTCAGATCAAGGCCATGTCGCACAGTCTGTCCGGAGCGTGGTCACTACACGATGGCCAGATCGGTATCGCCGAGAGTAGCTGCATGTATACGCGGCTCAACGATACCCTCTATACGGTGCGGCCTTGCACCGTCCTCCGCCGGCGCGGCGGCAAGATCGAAGATGTCCGAATTCACGTGGATGCGACCCACCTATGACCGACCGCCTAAAAGACAAGGTATGCATCATCACCGGCACCGGCGGCGGCATGGGCCGTGCGGCCGCCATCCTGTTCGCGAAGGAAGGCGCGCGTGTCGTTGGTTGCGATATCAACGCGGATACCGCGGCGGCCACACTTGACACCGTACGTTCGGCTGGCGGCCGCATGGTGTCACTGCAGCCTTGTGACATGTCGGTTCGGGCCGATGTCGATCGCCTGATGGAGCTCGCCGTGAAGAGCTATGGGCGCGTCGATGTTTTATACAACAATGCGTCGATGGCCTATTTCGCCTGGCTTCCCGATATGAGCTACGACATGTGGAGCCGCACGCTCCGGGAGGAGCTGGATGTCGTGTTCCACGGCTGCCAGGCCGTATTTCCGCATATGATCAAAGCCGGCGGAGGCTCGATCATCAATGTGGGCTCAACCTCGGGGAAGATCGGCTATGAGGTTCTGCCGGGAATGGCGCATACGGCCGCCAAAGGCGGCGTGATCGCAGTGTCGAGGCAGATTGCCATGGAAGGCGGCAAGCACAACATCCGCTGCAACACCCTTTCGCCCGGGCTGGTGATGACCAATCAGACGCGAGCCTTCATCGATATGCCCGAGTGGTTCGGACCCATGAAGGCGAAACTCATGCTGGGCCGTGTGGGACAGCCCGAAGACATTGCACCGTTGGCGGTTTACCTGGCCTCGGACGAATCGGCGTGGGTGACGGGCGCTGATTTCGCGATCGACGGCGGCACGACTGCCTGGTGAGACGATTTCAAGTAGCGGGACACCCAGTACACAGGTGCGCTGACCGCACCCAGGGCCACGGTCCAGAGCAAGGGCTTGAGCCCTATTCCGATTGACACCCACGCGCAGTAGACCGCTGCGCAAACTGCAGCCGCTACGACCGTCACGGTCCGCTTTCGCTGCGCCGAACTAAGTCCTTGCTTTCCGATCGCCACGATCGCCAGCGTGCACGAGAAATACACTGGGAGATTGGCGGCAGTCACGACGACGCTCAGGAAAACGAACAGATTGCCGATTGACTGAGCGTAGTTGGACAACAGCATGATACTGGCTACCACGCCGGTCAGGATCAACGCGCCTGTTGGAGCGCCGTGTCGGTTTTCCTTCGCCAGGGATGGGGGGAAATGCCCGTGCCTTGCGATGGTCTGCGTCACGTCTCCCAGTATCATCGTCCAGCCGTTCAGGGCTCCCAAGCCACCGATACTGACGAACAGGGCAACCACGTCACCCGAACGTGCACCCAGGATTCGCACGAACACGTCCGCAATAGGAGCGTTGGACGCAGCGAGTGCCGCCTGTGGAATCAGCAACATGGGCACAATCGAGACACCGATATAAACAGCGGCTGTCAGGATGGTCCCAATGACGGTGGCCAGCGGAATAGTTCTCTCGGGATTGCGTACACGGCACGCCGGTATCGTCGCGCATTCTATTCCGAGCATCGCGTATAGCGTGAGCGTCGAAACACTGCTCAGATCCGAGAGCGACGTCGGACTCGTAATCACATGGTTCCGGTACGCCGATGGATCGGTCAACAGTACCCATAACCCCAGGCAGATGACGCCGACCATCGGTAACAGCTTCAGGGCCGTCGTCGCAATCTGAGTCCCACCGACAGCGCGTGCGCCGCGTAGGTTGAGCAACACAAAGAACCACAACAGCGACAATGCCGTGACTGGAGGCAGCCACGGGCTGTTATTCAGCGCCGGTATGAAGACTGTGAGATATCCGACGACGCCGACCGCTATGGTGGCATTTGTTACCCATGTCGATACCCAGTAGCACCACATCACCGTGAATGCGAGGCCGTCGCCGAAAGCTCGCTTTGTGTAGTCGTAGGGACCGTCGTCGTGCGGAAAAGCCCGCGCCAGGTAGGCGAATGAAATCGCAAGGAAGATGCACCCAGTGACGGTGATCAACCATCCCGTCAGTGCTGTCAGACCATAGGGAGCAAGCGATGCCGGCAGGAGAAAAACGCCGACCCCAATGACGTTTCCGACCACGAGCGCCGTGCACATCCATACGCCGAGTACGCGAGGCCCCTGGCCTTGGGCTACGCCGGAAGACGGCGTCGTCGCGGTCGCAGTCAATTCTCCACCATGGCTTCCTTCACAGATATTTCCAACAGTCCCATTGCCTCGTCCACATTCTCCCGGCTTACCAGGAGCGGAGGGATGAAGCGAAGGGTACTGACCCCACAGGACAACAGTATCAGACCATTGTGGAACGCGCGCGTGAGAACCCGCTGGCAGAGAGCCGGAGCCGGTGCGCGCGACGTCCGGTCGGTAATGAGCTCGGCGCCGATCATGAGGCCTTTGCCACGCACGTCGCCTATGCAGTCGAATCTCTTCTGCAGCTCGCGGAGACGCTCTATGAAATAGCCCCCGACCGCGGCAGCATTCGCTGCGTACTCGCTTTCGACGAGATCGAGTGTCGCCAGGGCAGCGGCGCAGCACAGTGGATTTCCGCCATAGGTATTGCCATGCGCGCCGCGCTTCCATTTCTCCATGTGCTTTTTACGGGCGACCACGAGTCCGATCGGGAGCCCGGAACCAAGCCCCTTGGCCAGGGTCATGATGTCCGGGGAGACGCCCCAATGTTGGCTCCCGAACATCTTGCCGGTGCGGCCTATTCCTGACTGCACCTCGTCAAAGATGAGCAGTATGCCGTGCCGGTCACACAGGTCGCGCAATCCCTGCAGGAAGCCATCCGGCGGCACCAGGTAACCGCCCTCGCCTTGGATCGGCTCCACCATGATAGCTGCCACTTCACTCGCCGGCACATTGCTGGTGAACAGCACGTTCTCGATATAGTCGAGGATCGCCTTGCCCTGATCGGCGCCCGCGAACAACGGACGGTACACGTTCGGGTACGGAACGTGAGTTACTCCGGGCATCGTCGGAAAGAAGCCGGCCTGTTGCGTGTACTTGCTCGCCGTGAAGGCCAGCGAGCCCATCGAACGCCCGTGAAAACCGCCCAGAAAGCCGATGAAGCGCGGGCGCCCTGTTACATAGCGCGCCAGTTTGAGCGCTCCTTCGACGGACTCCGTTCCGCTCTGACACAGCAGGATCTGTACCGGCTCGCGCATGGGATCCAGAGCGTTGATCTTTTCACCGAGCCGCGTCATGCGCTCGTGCCAGTAGTCGCTGGAAATGTGGAGGAAGTCGTCCGCCGCATCCTTGATGGCCTGTACCACGCGCGGATGCGAGTGACCCGTACTGCAGACCGCGATACCTGCGGCGAAATCGAGGAAGCGGTTGCCATCAACATCCCAGACTTCAACGCCGCGGCCTTTCGCCATCACGAACGGGTAGTCACGGGGATAGGATGGAGAGCTTACGGACCGGTCGCGCTCCAACAGTGCGCGCGCCTTCGGACCCGGCAGTTCGGTATGGATGTGGCGTGATTGCATCAGAACGTCTCCAAGAGTCTGTCGAGCAGCTGGGCGCATTTTCACTGCCAGGCCTGACGTCAAGCATGGAGTGTAGGCCATTTGTCGCGCTACGGAGGGCACCGCAGCGCGGCCCTGTCGATATCTGTTTCGCGCACAGTACAGAACCTGGGCTTCCGACCTGCTTAGATACGGCATCGAAGTCGGATTCACCCCAAAGACCTATGAGTCGGACCTACGACGCGCAGCTGGCGCTCCACATCGATGGTGAGCGAATAGGCCCTCGTGGCCGATCAACGCACACGGTCATCAACCCGGCGACGGGTGAGGCGCTCGGCCATCTCCCGCTCGCCACCACCGCCGACCTGGAGCTCGCTCTGGACACGGCAGCAAGGGGCTTTCGCATTTGGCGCAGCAAGACCGCCGACGAGCGCGGCAATGTGCTCGCTGGCGCCGCGCGCCTGCTGCGCGAACGGATCGAGAAGATCGCCACCATTGCCACAATGGAGGAAGGCAAAACCCTGGGGGAAGCGAAGGGCGAGCTGCTGATGGCGGCCGGCTTGTTCGATTTCTATGCCGGTGAAACCACGAGGATTTATGGGCGCGTACTGGTACGGCCCACGGGCATGCTGTCGCGGGTAATGAAAGAGCCGGTCGGCCCCGTGGCGGCCTTTTGCCCCTGGAATTTTCCGATCGGCAATCCCGCCCGGAAACTGGGGGCCGCCATTGGCGCTGGTTGTTCCATCATCATCAAACCGCCCGAGGAGGCCCCGGGATCGGCAATCGAGGTACTCAACTGCCTGCTCGATGCGGGGCTGCCGAAAGAGGTGGCCAGTTGTGTATTCGGCATCCCCGACCAGGTGTCGCGCCACCTCATTGCCTCGCCAGTCATCCGCAAGGTCAGCTTCACGGGCTCGGTCGCGGTTGGCAAACACCTGATGAAGCTCGCCGCGGATGGCGGCAAGCGAACGACCATGGAACTGGGTGGCCATGGCCCGGTGCTGGTGTTTGATGATGCCGATCTCGATCGCGCGCTGGACATGCTCGTGCCTGCCAAGTTCCGCAACGCCGGGCAGGTCTGCGTATCACCTACCCGCTTCCACGTGCAGGAGGGGATTTACGATCGCTTCGTCACCGGATTCACGGCCCGGGCCTCGAAGCTTGCGGTTGGAAACGGACTCGATGCCGCAGTCCAGATGGGTCCGATGGCCAATCCCCGCCGGCCGGACGCGATTGAAGGATTCGTCGCCAATGCAGTAACCGCGGGCGCACGTGTCGTAACCGGCGGCGAGCGCGGCGGCGGACCTGGGGCCAGTGGCTTTTTCTTCCGTCCCACGGTGCTTGCCGATGTCCCTACAACAGCACGCGTGATGAACGAGGAGCCCTTCGGCCCCATCGCTTTGATGCGGCCGTTCGAGACATTCGACGAGGCGATCGAGCAGGCCAACCGCCTGCCCTACGGGCTCGCCGCGTACTGCTTTACCGAGAACGGACGGCGGGCATTGTTGCTCGCAGACGCGATCGAAAGCGGCATGGTGGGCATCAACACAACGCTGATCGGTGGCGCCGACTCACCGTTTGGCGGCGTGAAGGATTCGGGGCATGGATCCGAGGATGGGCCGGAGGGGCTCGAGGCCTGTCTCGTGTTGAAAACCATCCACCAGGCCTGAAGAGTCCATATGAGCACCCACCTGCGCCGGATCGCCACCGAAGAGGCATTCTCCATTCCCGAAGTCGCCGCCGAGCTGCAGAAAGTGGTCCGTGGCCCGAGCAGCAGTCTCGACAAGCTGCTCGTGAAGGGCATCTACGACCACAGCAGCGGTGACCCCGGTTACGGCCGGATGAATTTCCTCGACGGCCTGTTGGATATCGAGCAGCGGCGCCTGGCCGAGATGGACGCTCTCGGTGTGGACATGCACCTGCTCTCACTCACCGCCCCCGGCGTGCAGATGTTCGATGCCGACGCGGCGACCGAGCTCGCAACACTCGCGAACGATCGGCTTGCGGACGTCTGCCGGCGCCACCCTACCCGCTTTGCGGGTCTGGCCACATTCGCGCCGCAAAGCCCGAAACGCGCCGTCAAGGAGATGGAGCGCGCCATCCGTGGGTTGCGGCTCAACGGTTTCATCTTGAATTCACACACGCATGGCGAGTATCTGGATGATCCGAAGTACTGGCCGGTGTTGGAAGCAGCGGAAGCTTTGGATGCCTGCATCTATATACATCCGCGCGCAGCCTCCGATGGCCTGAAGGGTCCGCTGCAGGACTATGGCATGGATTCCGCGATGTGGGGTTATGGTGTGGAAGTGGGAACTCACGTGGTGAGGATGATGGCCGCGGGCGTCTTCGACCACTTTCCCAAGCTCAAGATCTGCATCGGGCACATGGGTGAAGCCATTCCATTCTGGATCTGGCGCATCACCTTCATGAACAGCCGCGCCCAGAACATAGGCCGTGCGCCGCGCACGAAGTTGAGCATGGCCGAATACCTCCAGCGCAATTTCGTCGTGACCACGAGCGGTGTCGAAGACCCTCTCGCGTTGGATTACACCATCCGCAAGATCGGGATCGACAACGTGCTCTGGGCGATCGACTATCCTTACCAGCCGCAGAAACCTGCCGTGGACTTCATGGACTCGGCGCCCGTCACGGAATCACAGCGGGCGCAGTTGTATCACGGCAATGCCGAGCGGATCTTTCACATAGCGCCACTCGCGACGCGTGCCGCAAGGCAGACGGCTCAACGAACGTAGTGCCGCAGCCTCGCGAGGTCGGCATGTCGGGTTGGGATGTCGTGGCGATCCGCGCCTGTGCGCAGATCGCGGAGCACTTCGAGCGCTCGCAGCAGAACGGATAGTGGCGGCCCACTCGCCGTGATACCGGCGAGGTGGTTCTCCTTCACATCCTTCGCCGGCTCCTCGATGAACCGCTTTACCAGCGTGTCGTGGTGTTGGACGGCTGTCCGGCCAAAAAGCTCGCAGACCTCGAGGTACGCCCGCGCGTTCCGCTGGAACCAGTCTGTTGAGGAATGCTCAGGGGCGAGCGCCAGCAGCTCGTCCAGCAGGCTCGTGCGCATCATGCAGTCCCGCAGCCGTGCCTGGTCCGAGGGGAGCATGAAAAGCATCTTGTCAACCAGCAGCTGGGCGTAGTACGGATTGTTGGCCTGACACAGTCCCAGCAGCAGGTCGATTTCGTTGATGCCTGAGAAGTCGCCGGCGTTGGCGCCGCGATACTCCTGGCGCCCTACCCGGTACGGCTTGTAATAAGGACGCACGGAATAGAAGAAGCGCTGGACGTCGAGCTTCTCGAAGAGCCGCGTATTGAACTTGAGGACCTCGCGCAGGGCGTCCTTCGCCGCATCAAACATAACATCGGCCACCGGGCTGGACACACCCAGGTGCACGATTTTCATCAGCGCTTCCGCCACGCGCTGCAGGGACAGAATTCCGCGCGTGTTTTCGTCGATGAACAGAAACTCGTCCGGCAACGAGGTAAAGCTCTTGCGGATGCCGGCCGCTGCCTTGTTGTGGGTCGCCAGGTGGGCAGTCGCGAATCGGGGCGCCATCCCGAGAGAGGCGCCGACGTGGAGGGCCAGCGAGGATGCCTCGACGAACGGTGATCGCTCCTCGCGCATGGGATTCGTCAATTCATGGCGGCGGAGCGCGCCAAGGTACATCCCTACGTTGCCAAGCACTCCGAATGCGCTGTCGAAGCCGTCTCCGGTATTGCCTTCGGCCAGCAGAGCCACGACATGAACGTGCCCTTCGTCCCGTAGTGTCGCTTTCAGGGACTCGCCGCACCCTTCGACCTGGGCGCGATCCTCCTGTGAGAAATATAGGTTCTCCAGCTGAGTGTTCAGCTGGACGAAGGATGAGCGGACCCAGCGGTCGAAGGCGTCTGCATTGTTGGTCATTGGGCGTATTGTGAAGCTGACGGCAAAGAACATTGTTCCGCACCGGCGCCCTGCGAGCCAGACTGCAGAACGGATGGCCCGCCCGACCGCCCCTTCCCGTCGTCTCGTTCTACGAGCTGCAGGACAGAGCTGAGCAGCCTGCCTTGTCGCGCGCCCACTCGGGGCGGCGCTGCGCGAAGTCCTCGTGCTCGGGTTGGTCGTCGTACGGCGTCTCCAGCACGTGCAGCAGCCGCTCTATTTGCGAGACGTCGCCTTCCGTTGCGGCATCAATCGCCTGTTGAGCCAGGTAATTGCGCAGCACGTACTTGGGATTTGTGCGGTTCATCCTGGCGATGCGCTCCTCAATTGGCATCGCCTCGACTTTCAACCGCGCCTCGTATCGCTGCAGCCACGAGACGAGCCGGCTGCGGTGAGCGTCAGAGGGCTCCCCGCTTTCATAGAACGCCGGGCGCAGCGGCTCGATATTGTCCGCGGATGCAACTGCGAGTCCGCGGAAAAACAATGTCATGTCGGTTTCGGTTTGTTGGAGAGCGCCGAACAGGTCACGGATCAGAGCTTCGTCGCCCTCGCGGTCGAGGTTCGTCAATCCGAGCTTCTCGGCCAACATCGTCCGCCAGCTCGCTGTGAAAGTGGCGGCGTAGACTTCCAGGCCATGCTCGAGAGCCGGCACGTCTTCGATCAGCGGATGCAGCGCATTGGCCAGGCGCGCGAGATTCCATGCCGCAATGTCAGGTTGGCGGCCATACGCATAGCGGCGGCCGGGCAGATCTGTCGTATTCGGTGTCCACGCGGGGTCATAGCCCTCGAGCCAGCCGTACGGGCCGTAGTCGATCGTCAGTCCCAGTATGGACATGTTGTCGGTATTCATGACGCCATGGACGAAGCCTACCCGCATCCAATGAGCGATCATCAATGCAGTACGCCGGCAGATTTCCTGGAACCAGCGCTCGTAGACACGGGGCGACGGCGGCCCAAGGTCCTTGAAGTGTTGAGTGATGACGTAGTCCGCCAGGCGCTGCAGCGAGTCGTTCTCGGCGCGGCTGGCATGAATCTCGAAGTTGCCAAAGCGCACGAAGGACGGGGCCACCCGGCAAACCACCGCCCCCTGCTCAGGCTGAGGGTTGCCGTCGTAGAACATATCCCGAATCACTATATCGCCCGTTCCGACGAGGCTCAGTGCCCGCGTCGTGGGAACGCCGAGGAAGTGCATGGCCTCGCTACAGAGAAACTCGCGTATGGATGAGCGAAGAACTGCCCGCCCATCCGCTGTGCGCGAGTACGGGGTCGCCCCTGCCCCCTTCAGCTGCAGCTCCCACCGTTCACCTGGACGAGGAGTGAGCTCTCCCAGGGTGATCGCGCGACCGTCACCCAGCTGCCCAGCCCAAGTGCCGAATTGGTGGCCACCGTAACGCGCGGCGTAGGGACGCATGCTGGGGGCGAGTCTGTTGCCGGCCAATATTTCGACCGTCTCGCCCCCGATAGGGGGACGGGACAGCCCAAGTAGGGCTGCGCAGTTGTCCGACCACGCCAGGAGGCGCGGTGCGGATACACGCGTCGGGGTTACACGCGAATAGCTTGCGCCGGCGACTTGGCGGACGAAGTTCCGGGTCTCGGGATCGCCCGGCAAGGTCCTTGCAAAGCTATCGTCGAATTCAAGCGTCCCTAGATCTGTCCCCTCGGAAGGATCCGCCACGCGCTCGCGCAAAGGTTGCTGCATGGCGTAACCCTACCCCGATTTCCTCAGAGAGACTAATCCGCCCTTTCCCGGTGGTGTCCGGCTGCTCGTCGCCATCGTCTTCAGCTCCGTCGAGCATGAGGTCGCGTGCGATGTTTAAGCAGGCGCCAACGGCAATTCCGACGATGGCCAGGAGGGCCAGCAAGAGCGCGCTCGTGAGAAGTAAATGTGCCATTGCTCTACACGGCTCCCGTTGAAGGCTGTGTCGCAGCCAACGCCGCTATTTTGATGGCAGCAAGCTCTGCGCCCTATCCCCATTAATGGTTATCCCGCGGCACCCCAAAGGTCTTGTCAATTTTCTGGTACTTTTCCGCCCCCTCCAGGATCGCCCCCGTCCCCAACTGCCCCACCACGCCGCGCTGAAGCTCCTGCCATGGCGTCTGCGAGACCGGGTATTGATAGCCACCCGCTGCATTCAGCGCTTTGCGCCGCGCCGCCAGCTCCTCATTCGAGACCAACAGGTTGGTCGTGCCCTTGCGCAAGTCGATCCGCACCCGATCCCCCGTGCGCAACAAAGCGAGATTCCCTGAAGCCGCGGCCTCTGGCGATGCATTGAGAATTGATGGCGAGCCCGACGTTCCGGACTGCCGCCCGTCACCGATGCAGGGCAGCGCGGTAATCCCCTGCTTTATCAAGTAAGCCGGCGGCCGCATGTTGACGACCTCGGCCGCGCCCGGATAACCGACCGGTCCCGCGCCACGCATGAACAAGATGTCCCGGGGAGTGATCTCGAGCGCCGGGTCATCGATTTTCGCGTGATAGTCTTCCGGCCCCTCAAACACGACCGCGCGTCCCTCGAATGCCTCCGGATCCGCCGGATCGGACAGATAACGGGCGCGAAACTCCTCAGAAATCACACTGGTCTTCATGATGGCTGACTCGAACAGGTTGCCGCGCATCACGATGAATCCCGCATCCACCTTGAGCGGATTTGCGAAGGTGCGGATTACATCCGGCAGCGCAATCTGCGCCTTTGCACAATTCTCGCCCAGGGTCCGCCCGTTCACGGTCATCGCGCTCGCGCGAATGAGGCCGTGCTTCATCAATTCGGCGACCACGGCCGGCACGCCGCCCGCATGGTAGTAGTCCTCGCCGAGATACTGCCCCGCAGGCTGCAGGTTTACGAGCAGTGGGATTCGATGCCCGAAGGTCTGCCAGTCATCCAGACTCAGCTCCACACCCAGGTGCCGGGCGATCGCGGCAAGATGTATCGGCGCGTTGGTCGACCCGCCGATAGCTGAATTCACCACGATAGCGTTGAGAAACGTATCGCGCGTCATGATGGAGGAAGGGCGGATGTCCTGGCGCACGAGCTCGACGATCCGCTTCCCCGTCTCGTATGCCATGTGCTGCCGTTGCCGGTACGGTGCTGGAATTGCGGCAGAGCCCGGCAACTGCATGCCGAGCACCTCGGCCAGCGAGTTCATGGTCGTGGCCGTACCCATCGTGTTGCAATAACCGGTGGAAGGCGTGGATGAAGCGACGAGCTCGAGGAATCCCGGATAGTCGATCTCCCCCGCAGCCATCATCTGGCGGGCTCTCCAGATGATGGTGCCCGAACCGGTTCGCTCGCCCTTGTGCCAACCGTTGAGCATCGGCCCGACAGACAGGGCGATGGCGGGAATGTCAACAGTCGCCGCAGCCATCAGGCACGCCGGCGTGGTCTTGTCGCAACCGATCGTCAGCACGACTCCATCGAGCGGATACCCGTACAGCACCTCGACGAGACCAAGGTAGGCCAGATTTCTATCGAGACCCGCGGTCGGCCGCTTGCCCGTCTCCTGGATGGGGTGGACCGGGAATTCGAGCGCGATTCCGCCCGCTTCACGGATGCCCTCGCGTACGCGCTCGGCGAGTACGATGTGATGACGGTTGCAGGGCGACAGATCATTGCCCGTCTGCGCAATGCCGATGATCGGCTTGCCCGATTGCAACTCCTCGCGCGTCAGGCCGTAGTTCAGATACCGCTCTATATAGAGAGCCGTCATATCCGGATTGGCGGGATTGTCGAACCAGGCGCGCGACCGCAGCCGTCGGCCGCAGGACGTTTCGTCGGACATGAGAACCTGCCGTCAGTCGTTTAGTCATATTATATACACAATGCTGTCAGACAATTCCGACAGCACTTTCAGCTACAATCCATTGTTGCTGCTGAGGTGTTGAGGGCATGCTCGCGGAGCCGGAGACCGCCGGTCTGAGAGGATCTTATGGCGCGTGAAGTTGCAAGCACACGGATTCCAGGGATTGAGTCGCACCTGCCGATTCCGGAACCCCCCATTCTCCAGCCCGCTGCGACTCCTCCGGTCGCAAAGGCCCTCGTCGGGAAGACAAGCCTCGTCCGGCCGCTGTTTCTCGTGCCGCACAGGCTGACCCCGGCGGAACGGCACCAGCGCATCTGTGACCTTGCCTACCGCAGAGCAGCGCAACGCGGCTTTGCGCCAGGCGGCGAGGTCGACGACTGGCTCGAGGCAGAACGCGAGGTCGACGCCGGCCGATATTGACGAGCCTCGATATTGACGAGCAGGGCGGCAGTGCGCGCATGCGGTGTCCTGACATCCAACACCGCGCCCAGATCGAAGCGCTTGATCGAAGCTTAGCGGGCCCCAGCCTTGCTACGGTCCCGGAGTCAAGACAACTTCGGGAGAAACATGATGCGAGCAGCAACTCTCTGGACGCTGGCAGCGATCGCCATACTCGGCCTGTCGGCCTGCAACCAGGCCGAATCGCCGCCGAAAGTGCAGCAGGACGTGGCCAAGGCCACCGACTCCGCTGCCGAAAAGGATGCGCAGGCCGCTGACAGACTGGCCAAGGCCGATACCTCTGCCAACAAGGAGGTTGCCAACGCGGAGGCGAAGGCCGACGAGAAGACAACCGATGCGGCCGGCGATGCCGTCATAACACAGGCCGAAGGCGACCACAAAGTAGCCGTCGCGCAGTGCGAGGCCCTGTCGGGACAGGCGCAGAAGGATTGTAAGAAACAGGCCGACGATCAACTCGATGCCGTCAAAGCCAAAGTGAAGCAGCTGAAGAAAGACGCTGGCTGATCGGGCCAGCCGGGTCGTTCCATCTGATGGCCGCGCCCGTGCGGTGGCTTTAGCTACCGCGCGGGACGGCCGCACCGGCTGCGGGCGGCTCGGCACCGGCGCGCTTGTCGGCCGGGACCGATGGGCGAGCCCTGTCGATACTCCACCACAGAGGCAGCAGTTTGCGCACTTTCAATTGCGCATAGCGGTCATCGATCAGATACAGCACCCCGCGGTCAGCCGCCGTACGGATCACCCGGCCCGCCGCCTGCACGACCTTCTGGATGCCCGGATACAGATATGTGTATTCATATCCCGAGCCAAACAGAGTATCCATGCGCCGCTGCATCTCCTCGTTCACTGCGTTGACTTGCGGCAAACCTAACGTCGCCACGAACGCTCCAATCAACCGCGATCCGGGAAGATCGACGCCCTCTGCGAACGCACCACCGAGCACCGCGAATCCTATACCCTGCCCTTCGGGCAGGAAGCGCGCGAGAAAGGCCTCCCGGTCCGGCTCTTTCATTCCGGGATGCTGTTGCCACGCCGGAATGTGCGGATAGCGTTCGTTGACGAGCGCTGCTACGCGATCCAGGTAGTCAAAGCTGCTCAGGAATGCCAGGTAGTTACCCGGCCTCGATGCATATTGCCGCGCCAGCAGCTGTGCGATCGGCACCAACGATCGCTCGCGATCGCGAAATCGGGTCGAGATCGAGCGCACCAGCCGCACCGTCAATTGTTCAGCCTGAAACGGTGACTGCACGTCGAGATATTCGCAAGTTCGCGGCAAGCCCAGAATATCCCTGAAAAAAGCGTGCGGGGTCAGCGTGGCGGAAAATAACACCGACGTGTGCGCGGCCGCGAAGCGTGGTGCGAGGAACCTGCCTGGAACGACGTTGCGCAGGCACAGGACGGAGCCCTGCCCGTCGCTGCGCGTTATTTCGAACAGCGTGCTGGAATCAAACTCTGCCGCCAGGCGACGAAATGCCAGTACTGCAAAGAAAAACTCCTGCAGCGCCTCGTCCTGCCCCATCTGTTGACTCAAATGATCAGCCATCGCGGCAATGGATGTATCGAGCGCAGCCAGCAATTCCTGCGGCAAATCATCGTAGATTCGATGAGCCTCGGACTGCGCCGCGGTTACCTCGCGCCAGACACGA
Organism: Gammaproteobacteria bacterium; assembly: GCA_028293745.1. Classification (GTDB taxonomy): domain Bacteria; phylum Pseudomonadota; class Gammaproteobacteria; order Steroidobacterales; family Steroidobacteraceae; genus 13-2-20CM-66-19. Next base: position 41,373 of record JAQGOF010000046.1, read on the forward strand.
TCTACCCGCTCAAAGGGCCCTCGCAGAGCTTCGGGCGGTCGCCGGCGTACAGATACCAACGCCTCATGATCAAGCGCCGCGGTATACATGGTGCGGGCGCGCTCTACCAGGTTGTGAGCTTCGTCAACCAGCAGGCAGACGCGCCACTGATGCGTGACGGTCCAACCGAATAGCATCGCGCTGCGATCGAAATAGTAGTTGTAGTCCCCGACTACCACGTCACTCCAGCGCGCGAGCTCCTGACTCAAGTAATACGGACAGACCTGGTGCCGGCGCGCGACTTGCCGCACAGCGTCCTGATCGAGAAAAGAAACGTCGATCGCCTCGGCACGCGCCGCAGCCAACCGATCGTAGAAGCCGCGCGCCAACGGGCACACTGCACCATCGCACGGCATTCCCGGATACTCGCAGAACTTTGCGCGCGCCACGAGCTCTACGACCCGCACGGGTGGCTGCGAATCGGTTGGCTGCAGTCGCCGCAGGGCATCCAGCGCCAGTTGCCGGCCCGACGTCTTGGCGACGAGATAAAACACCTTGTCCACCTGGCCATTCGCCATGGCCTTGAGTGCCGGAAACAACGTTCCAACAGTCTTGCCAATACCGGTGGGCGCCTGCGCGAGCAAGGCACCACCTGTGCGTACGCGCCGATACACAGTTTGGGCCAGCTCCCGCTGGCCGGCATGGAACTGCGAGTATGGGAAGCGAAGGTCGCGCAGCACCGCATCACGCGCCTGCCGGTGCGCAGACTCCGATTCGGCCCAACTCATGAACTGCTGACAATGCTCTGTGAAGTGCTGTTCGAGATCGGCGGCTGCCCGGACTTCGCAAAACACCGTCTCGCTCTCGCTCGCAATGTCGAAATACACCAGCGCGAGCTTTATGGAGCTCTTGCCCTTCTGCTTGCACAACAACCAGCCATAGATGCGCAGCTGCGCCCAGTGGAGCGCCCGGTGGTTTTCCGGCATGCGGCCGAGATCGCCCCGGTAGGTCTTGAACTCCTCGAGCCGGTTTTCCTCCGGGTCATATCCGTCCGCCCTGCCGCGGACGTGCAGTTGACCATAGTCGCCTTCCAGGGTCAGTTCCGTCTGGAACGAGCTACTGCGGCGCGAGGCAATGACGCGATGCCCTGCAATACCCTCCATCGCCGACGGGGAAGGAGTGAAGCGCATGTCGAGATTGCCGCACTTTGCGGTGAAGTCGCAAAGGGTGCGGACTGCAACTTCGTACGTCACCACGAGACCTGGCACACACTGACGGGAATCCCGTGCGCTACACAGAAGCTCAGCCACCGAATCTGATTGTCCTGCAATCGATCGCCCGGCCCTTTCACCTCGATCAGCCGGTAGCGGCGCTGCGCGGGCCAGAACTGCACCAGGTCCGGCAGCCCACAGGCGTTCGAGCGGATGTTGGCCAGGATCCGCCCGAAACACGCTGCCAGGTGCTCCCGGGGCAGACAGTCCAGGGCCGACCGCAACAGTGCCTCCGAGATGACATTCCAGAATACAAACCGCGACTGGATGCCCGTTTTCTGCTCGAAATTACGGCGAATCGTGTCCCGGTAGCCATCGCTTTCGAGCTGCGCGAAGCACTGCGCAAATTGCGCTGCGCGCCGGCCGTGGAACGCAGGCGCATGCAGGTCAGCGGGCGCCGCCTGGAATTCATGGAAGAAGGCCCCCGCTATAGGCGCAAAAATCGCTTCCCAGCACAACAGGCCGAACAGCGAGTTGATCAACCCATTTTCAACATAGTGAACAGGAGCCTCGGCTTGGGACAGCGCCTGCGCAGTAGCCTGCTCGAGACAGGCTGGTCTTTGGTCGAGCGGCAGCACGAGTTTGAACGTGGACCAGCCGTGCGGCGGGCGGCTGCGCTGCGGAATCAGCCCGGCCTTGCGTTGCAGGCGCGGCCACATTCGGCAGACCTGCTGTGTCTCGACCTCATCGGCCGGTTGCTCCCGAATCCGGGCCGCCAGCTGCAACGCTTCCGCAATCCGTTCGAGCCGTTCCAACAAGCGCACGACTCGCAGCCGGGCGCCGGCGTACCCACACTCCCGATAGATCTGCAGCGCCAGGACAAGATCTCCCTGCCGCTCGCAGCACTGCGCAATCCGAAATTGCAACTTGCGGCGTCGATCTTCCAGCCACTCGTTATCGGCTACCGGCGGAGGCAGCATGCGCAGCAGACCTTCGATGTCATCGCTCTCCTCGAGCTGCTGGCTGCACAAAAACAACGCGTGGAAGGTGTCGATATGCTCCCGCGTGTGGAACGCCCGTGTGGCGGGATCGCACGGCACCTTCTCGTATTTGAAAATTCCCAGGTCGGCCAGCACGAACTGCGACCAGTCCTGGCGGAAGTTGCCGAAGAACACCAATCTCAACCGGTCACAGAGCGGTCTGATCATGAGCCGGTAAATAACATCGGACGGGTCGGGCCACCAATCCGCCTGCGCCGGCGGCTCGCGGTCCACCCAGCCGAGCTCGATCAACGCCGCGGCGGCATCGGATGGACAGCCGATCTCGGAATATCCGAGCTTGGAGGCCCGGAACAGATCGCCTTTGCGGCCAATCATGCGCACCAGGAGCGCGGCCGACTCACGTGGAAGCTCATGAAAGCGCGCGATGAAGGCATGCTCGGTCTCGTTCAGCAAATCCCCACAACGCTGGCGCAGCCACGCGAGCGCCATGCAGAAGTTCTCCAGGTAATAGAACGGTCGGGGATGAAGCATGGGCGAAGCGTAGTGCTCCGCTCGACGCATCGTCCATCCAGGGCACGCGTGATGCCCATACTGTATACTTTGCAGTGTAAAGACGGCTCGCGGGCGGCCGTCGTGACGGACGGACTCTCAACATCGGTGTCCGCACCGGATTGCAGGATCATGCAATAATCTCGGACGATTCCTCTGGCAGCCGGTAATTCGCATGCAAGCAAGACCATTCCTGGCGTTTGCCTCCGTGGCAATGGCGTGTCTCACCGCCTGGACGCCGGCCATGGCCGTCTCTCCGGGACCTTTGCCACCCGCGGCGGACAGGGACCTCGCACACGACATTCTGAGGGAATTGGTCGACATCAACACGACCCACGACCACGGCTCGACAGCAGCCGCCCAGGTTATCCAACAGCAGCTTCTGGCAGCCGGTTTTACTGACAATGACGTAGTACTCATTTCCCCGGCGGACAAGCCCACTAAGGGGAATGTAGTTGTGCGGTACCGCGCCAGGGAACATGGCGGCAAGAAGAGTCCCGCGCCGGTGCTGTTCCTCGGTCACCTCGATGTGGTTGAGGCCAAGCGCGAGGACTGGTCAACGGATCCCTTCCAGCTCACGGAAAAAGACGGCTGGTTCTATGGGCGCGGCACCCAGGATATGAAAGATGGGGACGCCGCGTTGCTCGAGACTCTGATCCGCCTCAAACGCGAGCATTATGTGCCGGCGCGCGACATCATCGTTGCCTTCACGGCCGATGAGGAGGCGGGCGGAGATGCCAATGGGCCTGCTTTTCTGTTGAAGGAGCATCGCGAGTTGATTGATGCCGGCGTGGCCGTGAATCTCGATGGCGGCGGTGGCGGATTGAAGAACGGCGAGCGGCAGTTCTTCGAGATCGGTACGAGCGAAAAGGTCTACGTCACCTTCACTCTCGAGACCACGAGTCCCGGTGGACACGGCTCACTGCCAGGTCCCGACAATGCCATCTATCGCCTTGCAGACGGCCTGGGACGGCTCGAGAAGTTCAAGTTCCCCGTGGTTACGACGGCCACCACACGGACGAGCTTCGAGAAATTCGCGGCGCTCGAGTCAGGTTCTGCGCGTGACGATCAGCTCGCAGTGGCCAAGTCACCTCCCGACCTGGACGCTGCCGAACGCCTGAGTCAGACAGTACGGCTGAACGCACAACTGCGAACGACTTGTGTTGCAACATTGATCTCTGGTGGGCATGCCGAGAACGCCCTGCCGCAGCGTGCCAAGGCTACAGTCCAATGCCGCATGATGCCGGGCGATACCGCCGAAAATGTGCAGTCGGTCCTTACGAAGACAATCGACGATCCGAAGATCTCCATTACCCTGGATGCACCGCCCGTTCTCAGCCCCGAGTCGCCTCCCACGCGGCAGATCATGGACAAAGCTGGCAAGATCGCGCATTCCATGTGGCCCGGCGTGCCCATCATTCCAACCATGGCCAGCGGCTTCAGCGATGGGCGCCAGACACGCACGGCTGGGATACCGACCTACGACTTGAGTGGTCTGTGGGCTGATGTCGGTGACAACCGTGCACATGGACGCGACGAGCGTATCGGCGTGCGCGAATTCGACGAAAGCGTGGAATATACCTATCGGCTGATGAAGGCCTTCGGCGCCCGTTGATCGGATTCGCCTCAGGCTCAACTGCGGCTTCGGGCAAGGAACGCCGTCATGTCGTCGAACGACAGGGGCTTGCTGATCAGGTACCCCTGCATCTGGTCGCACCTGAGCAGGCGCAGAAACTTGGCCTGCTCTTCCGATTCGACGCCCTCGGCGACTACTTGCAACTTGAGCGAGTGAGCCAGTGAGATGATGGTTGACCGCAATCCGCGGCGCATTCAGCCGGCGCTCCCGCCACAGCGCGCGATCGAGGCTCGCCTGGCGCAACGCCCAGGATAGAGCGCAACTCCGGTCTTGGCGGACATCCGCACCTCGGTACCTTCCACCGTGAATGGTGCGCACAGCCATTGCTGCCGCCAGCGGTCGATGGTGTGGACGACGTCGCCGACGTCGCCCACATCGAATATCACCGCCGCGAACTGGTCGGCACTCAGCCTTGCGACTTCGCTGGCATCCCCGACACAGGCGGTGAGGCGCTCACCCAATTGCCTGAGCAGCCCGTCGCCGGCATGCCGTCCGAAGGTGTCATTGACCGTTTCGAAGCGCTCCATGTCAGCAATCACCAGCGCAAATTTCTGTTGGCCACGGGCGGCAGCGGCGACGTACTGCGCCAGGCGCTCATAGAAGAATGTGCGGTTTGCGAGTCCCGTCAGGGCGTCGTAGTAGGCCAGGTAGTTGAGCCGCTCCGCCTTCTTGATGTGATCGAGGGCAAAGGAAATATCACCGGACAGCTCGCTCAGCAGGCGCATCTCGGCCGCATCGAAGAAACCGCTCTGGTCCATGACCAGCACGAGGCAGCCGACCGACTCGGCGTCGATGACCAGGGGAAGCGCCACGATCGCACGATAACCGCGCTCCACCATCTGTTTCGCACACGGCACGAGCTGCGAATCATTCTGCAGATCGTCGCAGACGACCGGCTGTTGCAGCCGCATGGCAGCCGATAGCAAGCTCTCGTCATCCGCTACCGCCCCGAGCTTGCAAGCCAGGGTCTGGGCAAGGTCCGGACCGTCACCCGCCCACGCGACCGGTGTTATCTGCGAGGTCTGCGGTGCCAGCCAGCTGCACCAGGCCATGCGGAAGCGACCGTACTCGACAGCCAGCCGGCAGGCCTCCCAGAACAACTCGCTGCGGTCGGCCACGCGCACGATCAGCGAGTTGATTCCGCTCAGTACGCCGTGAACCCGGTTCAGATGCTCGATCTTCGCTTCCGATTGTTTGCGTTGCGTGATGTCGGTCGCAGCACCTACAACGCGGGTGATGCTCCCGCTGTCCTCGACGATGGGAAAGGTTCGAGCGTAGATCCAGCGTACCTCGCCCCCGGGCCGCACGATGCGGAACTCGAATTCCCGCTTCGCGCCCATGCCGCGGGCGTCCTGCTCGGTCTCGCGCTGCATCCGCTCAACATCCTGCGCATGGATCGAATCCGTCCACGGCAAGGGTCGGTTGGTCATGTCGGCCCAGGGCCGGCCCCAGATCTGCGCGTACGCCGGGCTCATGTACAGGGTGCGCGAGAGATCGCCCGCGATAACGAAGAACGCGTCCTGGATGTTCTCGGCGAGCTCACGCCCGGTCCAGGGCCGCGCCCGTAGATGTCTGCAGCAACTGGGCGAAGCCGTCGATGTGCAGCAGCGGCGTGCGCAGATCGTGAGCGATCGAGCATGTCAGTATCACTCACGCAGGCTGACTCCCGATGGAGGACAACCGATTGTATTGGAGTGGCGCGATGTTGGTGGAGTGTTGTTGCAACGCATGATATGACATACGTCGCAAATACTGTGAATTATGGTCAGTCCGGATGCGGTCAGCCGCTGTGCGGGCATCACCAGATGGTAAGTTTCACGGGCCTTCCGGTGAAGCGGGTGCCCGGGCATGCTTGTGCGGATGCTATGCGTCGAGGATGTCGAAACGGATGCGGAGCTCGTTGTACTGCGCCTGCGGCAGGACGGCATCCAGTGCGACTCCACGCGCGTCGAGACAGACGAGGCGTTCGTCGCAGCGCTGCGCGAGCGCAAGTATGACGTCATCCTGTCGGATTTCTCGCTTCCGCAGTTCGACGGGATGTCTGCCCTCGCCCTGGCCAGTCGCGAGGTGCCGGATATTCCCTTCATCTTCGTCTCGGGCGTGTTCTCGATTGCCCAGCGGGCCGAGGAGGACTCGAGCGTCACCGGACGGGTGCTGCGCACGGGCGAGGTGTTTCTCTGCAATGACATTGCCCACGCAGACGAGACAATCGCGGCCTTTCCAGCTCTGCGCAACGCATCGTTTCAATCGATCGTTGCGCTTCCGCTGACTGTCGATGGCACGACGGTAGGTGCGATGACGCTGACCGCCCAGGACAGCAACGCCATCACGGACGAGGAGCTGGCCCTGTTGGGGGAAGTCGCAGCCAACTTGTCATTCGCCCTCCAGTACTTCGAGAAGGAGAACGCAGTACAGTTTCTTTCCTTCTTCGACTCGCTCACGGATCTCGCAAAGCGGGTACTGTTCTGCGAGCGGCTTGCGAGCCGCCTGACCGCACGCAAGGCCGAAGAGCCTCAAGCGGCGGTCGCGGTGCTCGACGTGGAGCACCTCAGTATCATCAATGACTCATACGGCCGGCACGCGGGCGACCACCTGCTGCAAAGGATTGCCGCCTCGACCTGGAGATCACCGAAAGCCTGCTGATAGATCCGGAGTCCGCGGAAGTACTCAAGTTGCGTGCCTTGCGCAACGCCGGTGTGCGGGTGGCGATCGATGACTTCGGTACCGGGTATTCATCGCTCAGCCGGCTGTCGGATCTGCCGGTTGACACGCTGAAGATTGACCGCTCGTTCATCAATGGCCTGCCCGGCGACCGGGCATCCTCCCGCCTGGTACCGACGATCATCAGCCTCGCGCGGGCCTTCGATCTGATCACGGTGGCGGAGGGAGTTGAAACCCGCGCACAATTCAACTTCCTGGAGCGCGCAGGCTGCGTGCAGTCCCAGGGATTTCTGCACGCTCAGCCGATGCCGGCTGCAGCGCTGGAATTGCTGCTCGTTCGCATGCAATAGCCGGCAGAACAGCCCTGGAGCAATGGTGTTCCAAGGTTGGTACACCACCACCAACCGGTTACATCCGGGCGGGCCGTGGCGCATACTGTGACCCGGGCGCAGATGGCCCGCCATACATCCGGAAGTTTCACAGGGGGGAGCCTCCATGTTCAAAGTGCAATTGGTGATTTCGGCAGCAGCGCTGCTGCTGGCCGGCGGAGCGTATGCGCAGGGCAACCAATTCGCGACGGGCAACATGCATTTTGATGCCAAGGACATGGATACCAATGGCGATCACATGATCACCCGGGACGAGATGCTCAAGTACGCCGAGAAGCAGTGGGACATGATGGCCCAGGGCAAGGACACCATTCCGATTGGCGTGGCCGGCAAGGACTTCGCAAGCGGCGGTGTCAACTTCAAGGCCCGGGCAATCGATACCGATCATGACGGCACTATCTCCAAGGACGAGTTCGTTGCGTATACGGGCAAGAAATTCGACTCCATGAAGAAAACCGACAACATGGTTTCAGTCGCCGACATGGCGAAGGCCATTGCGCGCGGCGATACGAATCCGGCTGCCGCCAAGGCTAAGGCCGAAAAAGAGCCTGCGAAGTAGTTACCTGGCGCTGCGCTGAAGGCTCCCGCCAGGCGGGCCAGCGCAGACGCCCGGATCGCGGCATTGAACGCATTGGTCGCGCTCCGCGTTGGCCATGTGTGCGTCGACAAGAGCCACTGCTGCCGTGGCGACGAGCGCAAGCGCGGCGCCCGTCGCAGCCGCGACTGTCAGCTTGTGACGGCCGACTAACTTGCGAAATCGATACCAGCTTCCGTCGGCCCGCGCCGTAACCGGTTCACCGCGCAGGTAATGCTCGATGTCCCTCAAAAGCGCGTCCGCGGTTGCGTACCGCTCCGCAGGGGATTTCTTGAGCGCCTTGAGAACGATGGTATCCAGATCACCCCGCAGCGACCGTGACAGAGCTTTCACCGACGTTCCACGTCCCATCGCCGCCGCGACGCGCTGGACGGCCGCGCTGGGCCGTTGCGGCTCGGAACTCAGAATCGCCTCTTCCAACGCTCCGCGAGTCGTCCGACTGAGACAATAGGGACGCTCGCCGGTCAACAATTCGAACAGCAACACGCCCAGCGAGTAGATGTCGGACGCCGTAGACACGGGCTTCCCGGCAATCTGCTCGGGTGATGCGTACTCGGGAGTGAGGGCGCCACCGCCGAGCTGCGTACGCCCACGGTCGTCGTCTGGAATCAACTTGGCGATGCCGAAATCCAGCAGCATCGCCTGCCCCTGGGGCGTGACTATCACGTTGGAAGGCTTCAGGTCCCTGTGAATGACGAGGTGCCCGTGGGCATGCTGAACAGCCCGCAGTACCTGCATGTACAAACGTAATCGGGCGCGAATATCCAGGCCGAGCTCATCGCAGTAGTCCGTCAAAGGCACACCTGGCACATACTCCAAAGCCAGGAAGGGTTGTCCGAAAGCGGTTACTCCCGCATCATCCAGGCGGGCGATGTTGGGATGCGACAGTTCACCCAGGATGTCGCGCTCGCGCGCGAACCGCTCGGTGAGCTCCTGGCTGTGCGGTCCGGCGAGTGGCAGCTTGAGAGCCAGCGGGCGCTTGATCACACCGTCACTGCGCCGGGCGCGCCAGACCGCTCCCATGCCGCCGCGGCCAATTTCTTCCTCGACGATGTAGGGGCCTATGACAGTGCCGGGCGCGAGTCCCGCAACGACCGGTATGCGCGCGGCCCTCCGGCCGCTGACCTTGGGCAGGGTGATGAGAAAATCACCGGTCTCGGCTGCGGCCCGCTGTTTGAGCAGCTCCCGCAACTTCGACCTGTGCGGGGCATCGCCCGCGGGTAACGAATCGAGCCACTCGTCGAGTCCGCGGATGGGTACATCCAGGGCCTCGTCCAGGAGCCGCGACAAGGCTGACCACTGCTCAGGATCGATCTGCACGACTTCTCGCACCACTTCTTCCCCCGGATTCATCCGCCGTTGTTGGCTATTTCTGCAGGGCGGCGTACAGCAACAGGCGCGCCTTCTCCCAGTCTCTGCGAATGGTTCGCGTCGTAACGCCGCGCGACTCGGCGATCTGCTCGACCGTAAAGCCGGCGAAATACCTCATTTCGACGATCTGGACGAGACGCGGGTCCAGGACCGCAAGCTCCTCCAGCGCTTCATCCACTTGCATGATTTCCTCTTCACTCACCGCAGTGGAATCCCGGATATCGGTTCCCAGGGTGACTCGAAGCTCATCGCCGCCACGCCGTTTTGCGAGGCGCTGACGGACAAAATCCACCACGATCGAGCGCATGACGCGAGCGGCATACCCCAGAAAATGGGAGCGGTCGGGCGTCTGGAGCTGGCCTAGTCTCACCAGCCGCAGGTAGCACTCATGGACCAGCGCTGTCGTATCCAGCGAAGTCACCCGGTTGGAGCGGTACAGGCGCTGATGGGCCATCTGGCGCAATTCGCCGTATGTGAGGGCGAATATCTCGTCGATTGCGCTCGAATCCCCGGCACTCATGGCCTGCAGAAGCCCGGTGACGCCCGCCACCGGTGAACCTTGAACCGGGAACGTCTCACCGGCAACGAATACGCCTTTTTCTCTCAAACGGGCACCTTTTCAACGGGCAATATCTCGTTGGATCAAGAGGTTGCAAGTGCGATTGAAGGTTCGGCCACCTAATGACATCTGTCGCGAGACGGCAAACTGTCGCACCTGGGGTGGCCCGTCGTGCGGCCGCCGCGGCGGGTGCGCATTGAGACCTTGCGCAACACCGCCGCGGCCCTTTGAGCGACGGTCGGGTCAGTGCGCCTGTGCCCCCGCGTCCTTCATCGACTCCAAACGCGCCAGGTCAACGGTGTTCAGGGTCTTTTCCAACTGCGCAATGTCAACGCCCCGCCCTGTTACCTCGACACTGAAGCGCCTGGCGATGAGCGCACTCACCTCGCCGTCGCCGCTTTTGCGGTCGTATTTCTCATGGATGACACGCCCATTGACGACCATATCCTTCTCAAAACCGGTGTCAGTCTGACGCTCGCCGGTGGGCGCCAGCCCGCTGGCGGCCTCCAACAGCCCGGATACACCGGACATATCGGAAATCTTGATCCGCAGGTGGGGGTTTGAGGACCCTGCGGAGTTACTCCCAGCATACTCGGCGGTGGCGGAACTGCTCTTGACACCCAAGGCCTGTTGGCTGCTGCCTTCCGCATCCGTCCTCTGCATCTGCGGCAAGGATGTGGGCAACATGCCCTTCAGGGTGTTGAAGTCGACCGGCTCGTGGCGGACGTTTCCACCGAGTGCGCCACCGAGGGCACTGAGCAGGCCTCCGGCGGCCGCCATCGCGTTCTGCGCGGGGTCGGAGTTGGATCCGGCTGCAGTGGCGGCCGTGGTGGTGGTGGCGGCGGTGCCTGCAGCGGTCGTCATGCCGCCAGTGTTCATGCCGCCAGTGTTCGCGGTGTCGGTGTTCGCGCCGCCGGAGGCGGTCGTGCCTGCGGCGCTGTCCGCTCCAGCGGCGCTGCCGGCGCTGCCGGCACTCGCACCGCTTGCAGCGCGCGCAGCCGCACTCGTCTCTTCCTGCTCTATCTTCTGCCCGGCTTTCGCCAGATTCGAAAACGCATTCGACAGCCCCTCCTTGCCCTTCTCATCCGTGCCGAGCACGCCGCCAATCGCGTTGCCCAACACCGCGCCGGCTTGATCCGCCGCCGCGGCCGCCGCTTCCGGGCTATGCGACTCATAGACCGCTGCACTCCCGATCCCAGCCATGCGTCCCGCTGCACCCAACATCGCACCCGCGGCGGCGAACAGGATGCCGACCAGGATGGTGCAGGCCACGACCGCGGCTGTGTAGCCGGCAGCCTTGTCCTGTTGTGACCGCATCATCACCGGCAAACCCAGATACAACACGTAGATGCCGTAGAAGCCGGCAATCAATTGCAACAGGGTTCCGAGTGGCAGAAACGTCAGCGCTGTACCGAGCCATGCGGGTGTGAGCGCGTAGGCGGCCGTCTTCAGCGCCTGCCGCTGGTTGCGCCCGCCGGCAAACGTCGGTGCCAACATGTTGATAATCGATCCGACGAGGAACAGGCCGAGGAGGCCGAGAATGAACGTGACCACTGAGGACACGAGGCCACTCGCCAGCGGTGTACGGATCGTGCCGCCAAACGGCAGGCTCACACCGATAACCGATATCCGGATGAACGACATTGCGGCGGCGAACGCAGCCATTGGCATGACGTAGCCGGTGTAGAGCTGCGCAACGGATGTGGGCTCAGCTTCGATGACCCGCCACTCGGTCTTTGGCGTCAAGACGATGTTCTTGATGCGCTCGATGAGACTCCGAAGCGCCTGCGCTCCCGCCCCCGGATAGGCAGCAGCAGCACCGGTATCGCTTCCGGCCCCGGCCGCGGCCAGCCCAAAGTCACCTACGCTTGCACCAGGACCTGCGGATTCAGATTGGGCCCGCCCGGCGTCCGAGTCGATCTGCTGACCACATTTCCCGCAAAAACGGCCATCGCGGGGGACGGATTCACCACACTTTGGGCAATTCATGGCGTTCTTCTCATAGGCTGCGCCCAACTTTCCACTTAGGTTCGCAACTGAACCTGTCCATGGATCGTCAGAAACAGCATTTTTCTGGAATGGCTGTTCCTTAATAACCGGGAGCACGTCCGGAACCCGCCATATCCGCCCAGCCGCAAGCGGCGCGAATGCCGCCTTATCCGACGCTCATTCCGCGCCCATGTGCGCCTCGACCTCCGCCCACAGTGCCGCGTAGACCTGCCCTACGGCACTGCGCGGCGAGAACGCAGGCAGCGGCGCCCTGCGCTGAGTCATCCTTTCTATCTCGCTCGAATACGGCACCTCGGTGTACGACCACCCCATCGGTGGCACGCAGCACATTTTCCGATGACAGCGAAATACCCGGCGGGCAATCGAGGAACAACGTGCCATACAGCTCCCCGAGCGGCCGGCTCATTCGCAACAATCGTTCCGTCGGGTTCTTGCGCTCGCTCAGGTGCACGTCGAAATTGCGATAGGAGAAATCCGCGGGCAGCACATCCAACTTGTCATAGCCCGTGTGCACGATCAGCTCAGGCAACTCGCGCTTGCCAGCCACCAACTTCCTGGCGCAGACGCGCTCGCCGGGCTCGCACTTCAACGTGTAGGTCGCAGCTCGCTGGGATACAATATTGTGACATCTTACCGGGCCGGGAAACAGGCCAGAAAAGGAATCGGCAATTGAACGTCACCACTACCGCTCGAGCGTCCGCGCTGCAACGCTCCGGCGTGACGCTCGCGCTGTGTTTTTGCGCGGCAATCATCGAAGGCATCGATCTGCAGTCCATGGGCATTGCAGCCCCGGGGATTGCGCCTGAATTCCACCTATCGAAGCAAGCTCTCGGCTATGTGCTCACCGCCAGTCCGTTGGGCCTGTTCTTCGGTGCGTTTATCGGCGGGCGCATTGCGGATTTCTGGGGACGCAGGCATGCCTTGATTCTGTCGATCATCGTGTTCGGCGCGTTCCAGCTCGCAACCGCGTGGGCAGCGGGTTACACCGACCTCCTCGCCATCCGCTTTCTGTGCGGGCTGGGTCTCGGCGGCGCGTTCCCCAATCTGATCGCCCTCACCGCAGAAGCCTCTGGCGGCCGCAACAACATCCTGAACGTGGTTGTTACCGCCGCGGGAATGCCCATGGGTGGCGCGGTCGCGGCGCTCATCGGATTCTCAGCAGGCCCGAGCGGCGACTGGCGAACGGTGTTCTATGTTGGAGGAATCGCGCCTCTCGTGCTGGCGCCTGTCATGATCGTCCTGCTGCCCGAGTCGAGTTTGTTTCGACAGGCGCGATCTGCCGCCGCCAGCACGAAACAACAACTGGGAGTCTGGTACACGTTGTTCGACGGGTCGCGTGTACGCCAGACGATTCTGCTGTGGATCTCCTTCTTTTTCGTAGCGGTCATGACCCACCTGCTGCTCAACTGGCTGCCCAACCTGATGGTTGCCAAGGGGTTCACCAAGCCACAGGCATTTCTGATCCAGATTGTCTTCAATCTGGCCGCGGCCTCAGGGTCCGTCTTGCTCGGATGGCTCATGCAACGCCGCCCCAATCGCCTGCTCCTGTTTGTGTGCTTTGCGGGACTCGCCGCAGCCCTGCTCGCGATCGCCTCGCTGGGTCATGATCTCGTCCTCGTCGCGGCCACCGCCGGGGTGATGGGTACGTGCTTGATCGGTGCGCAATTCGTCCTCTACGGCCTGTCCCCCGCCTACTACCCGACCATCACGCGCGGAACCGGGACTGGCGCGGCGGTTGCGGTCAGCAGGCTGGGCTCCGCGATGGGTCCCTACCTCGCAGGCCAACTGTTGGGTGCGGGTGCCACGGCGACCCAGGTGTTGCAAAGCCTGTTACCCATAACGGGCGCCGCCGCGACCGCCGCGGTGTTGCTGATGTTCCTGCCGCGTTCCAAAGACCTGACTGACTGAGGATCAACATGCCAAAATTCGCCTCGCTGCTCGGTCTTCTGCTCGTCGCAGGCTGCATCACGCCTGCGCTGGCCGGAAAGACACAAAACGTGGTTTTGATCGTCAGCGATGGATTGCGATGGCAGGAGATTTTTCAGGGAGCCGACCCCTTGTTGCTCGACGCCAAGAACGGCGGCGGTTGGGTCGAAGACGCGGAACTCAAACGGCGCTACTGGCGCGACACCCCACGGGAGCGCCGTGAACTGCTCTTCCCGTTCATCTGGGGCACCGTAGCCAGGCATGGCCAGGTATTCGGCAACCGCACCCTGGGCAGCGATGCTCACGTAACCAACGGCGCCGCCTTCTCCTATCCCGGCTACAACGAAATGTCCGTGGGCTTCCCCAACCCGGCCATCACGAGCAATGATTTCGGGCCCAATCCCAACGCCTCCGTGTTCGAATGGCTGAACAAGTCACCGGACCTGTCGGGACGTGTTGCGATTTACGGTACGTGGAGGAACTACGTCGATATTTTCAACGAGCCCCGCAGTCATCTGGTAATGCAGGCCGGCTGGACCACTCCGCCCAGGACAAATGACGCAGCCAGGGACACCCTGCTCGCCAGGCTGTTTGACACGACGACCCGTTTCGACGAAGAAGACGTTGGTAACTCGTTCTTACAGGTTGAGTTGCTCGACTATGTGCGTGCCGGCAAACCCCGGGTGCTCTTTGTCGGTTACGGTGAGACCGACAACTGGGCTCACCAGGGGCGGTACGACCTCGTGTTGGAAAGCGCTCATCGAACCGATGGCTTCGTGAAGGAACTGTGGGATACCATGCAGGCCATGCCGCAGTATCACGGCACGACCACTTTTATCATCACGGCGGACCATGGCCGGGGCAGCGGGCCCGTGGAGTGGAAGGATCATGGCGTCCATGAAAAGGGCTCTGAGAATGTCTGGATCGCCGTCATCGGACCTGATACGCCGGCGCTCGGCGAGCGGACGAATATTGCGCCAGTTATGCAGGCGCAGATTGCCGCCACCCTTGCGGCGTTGATCGGCAAGGACTATCGGAAGGATGTTCCTCGGGCTGCACCCGCCATTGTCGATGTGTTGAAGGGCCCTTGAGTTCACGCGGCGCACCAGTGGCTCGCGGAACGACCACCGCGACGCGCGGCACCACCACAACGCACGGCGCCACCTCGACGCATGCGGCCACCTCGACCAGCGGGGCAAGCGCGGCGTATTTGGGGTGGCGGTGAACGTTGACGATTTACTGGCGCTGCGAGGTCAACCGCCGAAGGTGGGCGCGAGCGACGCCGAGGCCGTGGCGCTGGCGCTCTACGGTCTGACCGCGCGCGCCACGGCGCTGGACGGCGAGCGCGATCGCAACTTTCGACTCGATACGTCCGATGGTGGCCGCTTCGTGCTCAAGTTCATCGACCACGAGGCCGACGACATTGTCGTCGCCGGGCAATCCGCGGCACTCACTCACATCGCTGAGCAAAACCTACAGCTGCGGGTGCCTCGAGTGGTTCGGACGCGAACCGCCGCGGAACTCGGAGTCGTTGCGGTTGGCGCGCGTGAGAATCGCCACGATCCCGTAACCTGCCGGGTGAGGCTGGTAACCTACCTGCCCGGCAGGCTGATCCAGGATTCCAGCTTGGCCCCGCCGGGTCGCAACCTGCTTTGGTTGGCAGGTAACCAGATCGCCCAACTCGACCGCGCGCTCGCGGGCTTCTTTCACCCAGCCCTTGCCCAGCCTATCGCCTGGGATGTCCGGCGCGCTCCTTCATTGTTACCGGTAATCCCGCAGGTGCAGACCGCTACAGTTCGGCGATTACTGAGCAACGCGCTCGAACCGATCCAACAACTGCTGGTGCAGTTGCGTGGCTTGCGATCCCAGGCTATTCACGGCGATTGCCACGGGCGAAACCTTATCGTCAACGACGAAGGTGACGCCTGCGTCGGAATCATTGACCTCGGCGACATGATCCACGCGCCGTTAGCCTTGGAGATCGCCGTGACCATGGGGGAGTTTCTCGTCGACGACGTCGCGTCGCTCGATGTACTACCCGAGTTGCTGGCCGGTTACACGAGCGCGCAGCCACTCGAGCACGCTGACATCAATGTATTGTACGACCTGATCGCGGCGCGCATTGCGATCGGTGTGTTGATTCAAACGTGGAGGGAGCGCAACTCCGGCGCTGGCGCAGGAATGAACTTGGGCACGAGCGCGAATAGCCTTGAGGAGATGTCCGCGAAGGCCCTCGATGCGCTCACCTCACGAGGAAAGGGGCGCTTGACGCAGCAGTGGCTCGATGCGGCTGGTATCGGCGGGGGCGGCGCTGGGATGGTCGCCATCGCAAGCGCCGGTGCCGCGAAGCATGGGCTCGGCGCCGCCGCAGGCCACGGGCTCGGCGCCGCAGACCATCGGGTCGGCGGCGTGGGCCGTGGGGGCGCAGCCGCAGGAGGAGCGCGCGCGGATCACGTCAACCGCAGCGCGCCGCACGGGGACGTGCCACCGCCGGATCTGCTCCTCCGGCGCCGCACGGCGCTGGGTGCAAACGCAGAGCTGTCGTATGACCGACCCCTGCACTTGGTTCGTGGCGAGGGCGTCTGGGTGTACACCGCTGACGGTGAGCGCCTGCTGGATGTTTACAACAACGTACCTCATGTTGGTCACGCGCATCCTGTTGTGGTCGCAGCAATTGCGGAACAGGCAAGGCGCATCGCGAGCAACACGCGGTATTTGGACGAATGCATCATCGAATACGTTGAGCGCCTGACGGCGACACTGCCGCCGGATCTCGACACGTGTTTGTTTGTGAACTCGGGCAGCGAGGCGAACGACATCGCGTGGCGCATCGCGAAGTCCCACACGGGACACGATGGTGCGCTCGTGATGACGCACGCCTATCACGGTATCACGGACGCCATTACGGCGTTATCGCCCGCAATATGCGCGAAGGTACCACGGCACGTAGAGCAACTCGCCGCCCCCAACGCGGCGCGCAGGGCGCCCAGCGGTGCGGGCCACACGTCCGGCGCTGCGGGCCACACACCCGACGCGACGGGCCGCACGTCCGGCGCCTCGAGTCACACGACCAGCGCCGCGGGCCACGGCCCCGCTAGCCGCTCTGCCACACCGCCCACCGTGGAGGCCGATGCCGCCGCGGCGGAGGGCGATGTAACCGCCGCAATGGCGCGACTGGCCTCCCGCGGCTTCAAACCAGCCGCGCTGATGATCGACAGCGCACTCACGAGCAGCGGTATTTATGACCCGTCACCGTCCTGGGTCGCACCCATCGCTGCGGCCGTGCGCAAAGCCGGTGCGCTCGTCATTGCCGACGAAGTGCAATTCGGCCTCGGTCGGTCGGGGTCGGATTTTTGGGGCTTCGCACGGCGTGGATACCATCCTGACATCGTGACGCTGGGGAAACCCGTCGGTAATGGCTACCCTCTGGGCGTTGTTATCACCCGACGGTCCATCCTCGAGAAGTTTCAGCGAGACACAGGGTTCTTCTCTACCTTCGGTGGCAATCCCGTCGCCGGCGCGGCGGGATTGGCCGTGTTGGATGTGCTCCAGCAGGAGCAGCTCGTTGACAACGCCCGAACGACGGGCAACTACTTCATTGAAAAGCTGCGCGACCTCGCTACGAAATATGACGTGGTCCGAGACGTCCGCGGTTGCGGCCTGATGATAGGTGTGGAGGTCACGGATCGTACGTTGACCAAACACCTGGTCAACAGCCTTCGTGACCGAGGTGTGTTGATCGGCTCCGAAGGCCCGATGGGTAACGTGCTCAAGCTACGTCCGCCGATGCCCTTCCGGCCCGAGCACGTGGACTTAGTGATGGACGCGCTTACTGCGGTGTTGTCCGCCGCGCATCCATAATCGTTACCAACGCGGCACGGATTCCCGGCTCAAAGGCCGAATGTCCGGCGTCCTCGATGATCTGTAGCGTAGATTCCGGCCATGCCGCGTGAAGGGCCACGGCCGTGATCGGCGGACATAGCAAATCGTACTTCCCTTGCACGATTGCGCACGGGATGTGGCGAATGCGGTCAACGCCGCGTAGCAGCGCGTCGTCGGGGATGAATTGGTTCGCGCGCATGTAGTGGACCTCCAGTCGCGCGAGGCCCACCGCCGAATGAGACGCGGACGGACTCAAAACAGGCGGGGATATACCCGCCGAGTTTGTGGCGTCCGTGGCCGAGCCACCGCCGGCCTCGCCGCGGCGGGTGGCCACCGCGCCGGTCGCGACGCCGGCCGCACTGCCTACGCCGGCCGCAC
>JAQGOF010000075.1 GCA_028293745.1 Gammaproteobacteria bacterium
TGCCACCGGCTCGACGGGCTCAGGCTCGGGTGTATTCACCGCCGCTGCGGTCACAAGTGCACCTTCCACCAAACGCCGTAACAGCACGGATTCGGACACACCGTGATGACGCGCGAGCGCGACAAACCGCTCTTTCGTATCGGAGGGAACGCGTGCAGTAAGGTACGAATCAGCTGACATAGGGTGTAGTGTCAAACACCCGACGCCGTAAGGCTATCCTGCAAATAGCACGAATCCCAATACAACTACTACACCGTCGGTCTCGCTGTCGGAGCCGATGTTCCGAGATGACCGAATTGGGGCGTTGGGCATTGGGCACCACTCACTGTCGGCCGCAGCCGCCCAGAAGCGGAAACTAGCCGTTATTGGGCCCCCTACATCGCAGCTATTCGCGATGCGAGGCATCGGTCACGTGACCCAACGGCCGATTTTGGCTATGCTGTTTCGCGCACCACCGATAATTGCCATTTCGGCGTTTGATGGGTTGGGCTATATGGAGATCGTTTACAAATTCCGGGCTGACACCGCGTATTACCGAGCAGTAATTGATAGGTACTACAGTCAGCGTCCTCTTCTGCTCCGTCTGCCGGTCCAATATGGAATTTTTTCCTTAATCGCGATTGGCTTTTTTCTTTGGAGTACGGATTTACCGTCGCCAGAAGCAGTGGCAATCGCGGCAATCATTGCTGTGGCTATCGTGGCAGGACTGGTCTTTCTGACAAAGATGAGCATTCTGTATCGATTCAAAAATCGCGCCGAATTTGGCGCTGACGCTGCGGTGTCCATATCGGAGGAAGGGGTGTCTGCGAGCAGTCATCACGTACAAGGAAAATGGGAGTGGGCCGCGTATCCGCGCTCTGCGCGCTTCTCTGATGGAATTTTGCTACTCCGCGCCGGCGTGATTCGCTGGTTGCCGGACTCAGCAATTCAAAATAGCACTCCGGAAGCAGCGACCGCCCTCGTCGGCTCCAAGACGGAACTTCGGCATGTCGCCTGACAGGCTCCAGGAAGCGACCGCGCATTACCCCCGAAATATCCGCACGAAATAGCATGGGCCGCGTCGGACCGACAGCATCCACGATTGGGTTCAGATATGACACCTCCCAATGATTCGGGCACATTGCCCTACGAAATACATACCAACCGCGAATTGGAGTTCATGCTGGAGAGGGGCAAACCCCTCGCGCATTTCTACGATGCGTATCCTTCAGAGCCCGACGAGGAGATATTTCCGGAGCAGGCGTTTGCCCCTTACGTCGAAAACGGAAGATTTGTGAAACGAGAGTTTGTGGAACCCCTGCGAGAGCCTCCCAAAGGCCATCCGCACGTGCGCGGAGTCCGGCATTTACTCTATGCCCGCACAGGCGAAGCTTGGCGCATCGACGCATACATTATGATGAAGGCAGCCGCCGCCAAAGCTGGTTGGAGCGAAGGATTTGAGAGACTCCAGGGGAGCTTGCTGGGGTACGAGGAGTGGCAAACGGATGTGCACTTGGAGCGCCTTCGCGCGAGCCCGCACGCAAGGAATTTCTACTGGCTCCGAAAGCCAACGACAAAACAGCAGTGATGACCGCAGGCAGTGACATACGGCTGAGTGCGGACAGAGGCCCACCCACTTGCGGGAATGGAATCGCCGGCCCTGTGGATCGATATCGCATCGGGACGGAGCAACACACGTAGCCTCTGACCTATGACTTCCGAGAAACCAACGTCTTGGCCGCTTCGCAACGCCCTGAGAACAGCACAGGCTGTGCTCGATGGCGAGGTCGGAGTGATCGAAGGCAGTATCGCTCTGGCCGCGTACGCGCACGACGTCGTTCCCGACTGGGCGGCTGATCCCGACTTCGTCATCTTTGGGGCACTGGCGAGCGAGACCGATCACTTGCCGTTGGGCGAGGTTCGCAGTCTCTGGAGCGCCACCGCCTTGGCTAAAGCGGATGCTGAGGTCGAGGCAATCACTGAAGGGCATCGGACGAAAGTCCGGCAGGCGTGCGAGAACGTCATCGCTCGCTTCAGCAGTGGGAGGCGAACCATCACGCTGTACCGTCCCGTTGGACCGAAGGAATACGAACTCATCGCGGCGTCAGGATGGCGGGAGTTTCCTCCGCGCCTTCCCGATCAGCCGATTTTCTATCCAGTGACGAACGAGGCTTACGCCACACAGATCGCGCGCGACTGGAACGTGAAGGCAAGTGGTGCGGGATTTGTAACCAGGTTCCAAGTCGATGCGTACTACTTGAGTCGCTACCGAGTAGAGAAGGTCGGCGGTGCGATTCACACGGAATACTGGATTCCCGCCGAGGATCTTCCTGAATTCAATCGGAATATCGTCGGCCAGATCGAGGTCACGGCGGAGTTCCGCTAGCCCGCAAGATGGGTTAGCTCATTTCTTCAACTTCGCCGACTTGGGTTCGCCGAGTACGTTGGCGTACTTCACAAACAAGTCCTCAAGCGCCTCCCGAAACAGAGCGGACTGCGGGATTCGGGTCTTAGTGGAAAGCTCCTTCATCTTCGCCGCCGTCTCCGGGGAGACGTACATCCCAAGCTGCGCCTGTTTTCTTTTATGGACCATGGCCTGGAACTCTTGTACTGATTAGAACTTTTTGGTACCAGATCATATTGTACGAGACTTGATTTCCAAGCGGCCCCTGGTCGGGCGGCAACCCGACCAAGGGCCTACCACGGCTAGCCTAAACAGGAGGCATCACCATGGGTCCAGAACGCCCGCATTCTACCCGTCCGCCGGCTGAATCCGATTCAGATCCGAAGAGCGAGAATCGCTCGAAACCGATACACGAGCGAACCAGCCCCTCCGGGCCTGCCGATCCGAAGATGGTCAGGGAGGTCGTCGCGCTTGCGGCCGGTCTCAGGTTCATCTTCGGAACCGCCCTTGCCGTTGACCTGGCACTTCGTAAACAGAATGCAGATCAGGACATCGATCTTGCAGACTGCCTGCGGTTCGGTGTGGTCAATCCCGCAGCGCTTCAGATGGAGCGAGCTGAGTCGCTGGTCAAACGTCTGGGCGGGACGTTGCCGGAGGTACTCCCATGAAGAACCCGAAGCCGTCGGAGATTTATCGGGCCAGCGTCGAGCCTCCTGATTCCAAAACCAGCTTCCACCTGGCTTATGTACGCGCAACATCCGAAACCGAAGCCCGCGACAAAATCGGCCACATCATGTCCATCATCGACTCATGCTCGCTGGCCGAGTCGATGGAGCGCCTCTACAACGTGAAGAGTGCAGCGACCTGCATCCAAGATGCACAGAGCGCAACGGCCGCCAAACGGATGTTCGAGGTCGGCCGCGCCGGTACACTCTTTGTGCGCCAACCCTTGTTTCTGCTCAGGGAGCCTGCAGATCTGATCCGCATCTGGGCGGAAGTTCCGCAGAAGTAGCAATGCGTCTCAAACGGTCGCGCGTCGCGCTCGCATTCGGTGAAACGCTGAAGCTGGCGCGACGCCGCCGCGGGTTAAGCCAGGAACAACTTGCGGCGGTTTGCAACATCGATCGAACGTATCCCAGCTTGCTTGAGCGGGGCCAACGGACGCCGAGTCTATCTGTTCTGCTGGACTTGGCTGCAGCCCTGCACGTTCCACCAGAGCGGCTGGTCGTCGAGACTGCGGCGCTTATCGAGGACAGCTAGCCAAAACCCAGTAGTTGTAGCGCAATTCGTCTCAATTGCGCAGTACCGCTAGCGGTGAATGTCAGCGATGCTGCACGCTCGGATCTGACCTTGGTCCAAGCGTCCGGCTTGAACGGCTATCGCTGTATGCAATCACCACCGTCCGCAGAAGATAAGCGAACGCACTCGAACGATGTCCCTTCGCAGCGTTGTGACGCGACATGCTATGCACCGCGACTGCTGCGGCCTCCGTCCGCGCACGCATACCTGGGCATGAACAAGAACCACTTCAACACTCTCGTCCGCCCGCGCGTAACTGTCATACGTCTCGGAAAGCGCGCGATCGCGTTTGATCGACTTGAATTGGATGCGTGGGCAGAGGAATATTGTCAGCGCAACGGCCGTTCCTCCCCTCAACTGGAGGATCAGCTATGTCGAAGTATGTACCCGGCCTTATCAAGAGGTCGAAAGCCGGCGGCGGCTTTGAATGGCACATCGATAAACGGATCAAAGATTATGGACGATTTTGTGAGAGCACTGGCACGGACGACGCGGAAGAAGCAGCAAGGTACCTAGCGAAACGGATCGACGAGATCCGGACGCAAAGACCTTCGGCGTTCGGCCTCGGCGACTGTTCAGGCAAGCGGCGACGAAATATCTCGAGGACTTTGCTCACAGGCCCGGAATCAGCCGGGCGGCGACTGCCCTCAAAGATATGGATGAGTTCATCGGTGACAAATGGATCGACGAGATACACAACGAAACCTTCAAGCCGTACATCCGGGCGCGGAGAAATCCCGCCGAGACGGACATCGACGCGAGGGCGACCAAGTCGCGGAAACGGCGCAAACCGCTCAAGATCGGGACGATCAACAGAAACCTGGGTGTTGTGCGCCGCATTCTACGGTTGTGCGAACGACTGTGGCGAGACGAGCAAACAAGTCTGACTTGGCTGGAACGGGCTCCATTCATCCAGATGTTGGAGGATCGGGAAGCACGGGTGGCCTACCCGCTCAGTTGGTCAGAGCAGGATCTGTTGTTTGGCGAACTGACGGAGCATCTGAAGGATATTGCCGAGTTCGATCTGAACACGGGTCTTCGCGACCAGGAACTATGCGGACTGAAATGGAACTGGGAGCAGCGGGTCCCCGAACTCGACTCACCCGGTATCCAGCGGTCGGTGTTCGTCCTGCCCGCAGTGAAGAACAAGAACAGGCAAGCGCGTGTTGTCGTGTTGAACGACAGGGCGCAAGCCATCGTCGAGAAGATGCGTGACCAACATCCCGTCTACGTGTTTACCTGGGTCAAGGAGGACGGAGTCCGCGACCGGATCGGGAGGATTCGAAACACGGGCTGGGTCAACGCGAGACGGCGTGCGGCGGACAAGTATCCGGCGGTCTTGGGGAAAGAGGCTCCGCTTGGGTTCCGCGAGCTGCGCGCCCACGACCTTCGGCATACCGTGGGTCGGCGGCTTCGGGCAGCGGGCGTGAGCAAGGAGGATCGGAAGGACCTGCTCGGTCACAAGGCAGGGGATGTGACAACGGACTACAGCGCGGCGGAACTAATGAGCCTTATCAAAGCCGCCAACCTGATCGTCCGCTCGAAGGACAGCCCTACCCTGACCGTGTTGCGTCTCGTCGCATGACATCCGCGGGAGAAAACTCCCGCAAAACCCCCGTAAGAAGGCTACGTGCCTTTTGCGGGAGGGGCTTAACTGATTGATTTGATTTGGTGCGCGCTGACGGGATCGAACCGCCGACATTCGCCTTGTAAGGGCGACGCTCTACCAGCTGAGCTAAGCGCGCATCCGCAAAACGCGGAGGGTACGCGAACGCGTACCCTCCCTCAACTCAATGAGCCGGTACGGGCTGCTTGCCAGTCCGGCGCCCATTCCGACGCGGTGCTCGCTTGTCCTCAGCAGTCGCCGCGGCCGGCGCCGGAGGCTCAACCGCACCCATCGCCGGCTGCTGGGTCAGGGCGATCGTCAGCACCTCATCAATCCACTTCACCGGCTTGATCTCGAGATTGCCCTTGATGTTGTCAGGGATTTCGACGAGATCCTTCTGGTTCTCATCCGGGATGAGGACAGTCTTGATACCGCCCCGATGAGCCGCCAGGAGCTTCTCTTTCAAGCCGCCGATGGGCAGCACTTCACCACGCAGGGTGATTTCGCCCGTCATCGCGACATCCGACCGCACCGGAATCTTCGTCAGCGCCGAAACCAGCGCCGTGCACATTCCGATACCGGCACTCGGCCCGTCTTTCGGAGTTGCACCTTCCGGGATGTGGAGGTGGACGTCGAGCTTCTGATAGAACTCGGTTTCCAGGCCGAGCACCGAAGCGCGGCTGCGAACGACGGTCATGGCCGCCTGGATGGACTCCTGCATCACCTCGCCCAACTGGCCGGTATGCTGCAACTTGCCCTTGCCAGGTACGACGGCCGCTTCGATCGTCAGAAGCTCACCACCCACTTCCGTCCACGCAAGCCCGGTGACCTGGCCAACACGGTTCAGATCCTCAGCCTTGCCGTAGCGGAACCGACGCACGCCCAGGAACTTGTCCAGGTTGCGCGGTGTTATGGATACCGACTTCTGCTCCTTCTTGTGAAGCAGCATCTGCTTGACGGCCTTGCGACCGATCTTTGCTATTTCGCGTTCCAGGTTACGAACACCGGCCTCGCGCGTGTAGTAGCGCACGATATCCATGAGTGAAGCATCCGAAACCTTCAGCTCCTCGTCCTTCAAGCCGTTGTTCTTCATCTGCTTCGGCACGAGGTACTTACGCGCGATGTTCATCTTCTCGTCTTCGGTGTAACCCGGCAGACGAATGACTTCCATGCGGTCCAGCAACGGAGCCGGAATGTTCAGGCTGTTGGCCGTGCAGACGAACATCACTTCCGACAGGTCGAGATCAACCTCCAGGTAGTGATCGTTGAACGCCGAGTTCTGCTCAGGGTCGAGCACTTCGAGCAGCGCCGACGACGGGTCGCCACGGAAGTCCATCGACATCTTGTCGACTTCGTCGAGCAGGAACAGCGGATTGTGAACACCCGCCTTCGACATGTTCTGCACGATCTTGCCGGGCATCGAGCCTATGTACGTGCGGCGATGGCCCCGAATCTCGGCCTCGTCACGCACTCCGCCCAATGACATGCGCACGAACTTGCGATTGGTAGACCGCGCAATGCTCTGGCCCAGCGACGTCTTTCCAACACCCGGCGGACCCACCAGACACAGGATGGGACCGCGCAGCTTATCCACCCGCTGTTGGACAGCGAGGTACTCGATGATCCGCTCCTTGACCTTATCCAAGCCAAAGTGGTCCTCATCCAGCACCTTCTCGGCGCGGGCGATGTCCTTGATGATCTTGGTCCGCTTCTTCCACGGCACCTTGACCAGCCAGTCGATGTAGTTACGGACAACAGTCGCCTCGGCGGACATCGGCGACATCATCTTGAGCTTGTTCAGCTCGCCCGTGGCCTTCTCGCGCGCCTCTTTCGGCATGCCGGCCTTGGCGATCTTCTGCTCGAGCTCGGTAATCTCGTTGCCGCCCTCGTCCATTTCGCCGAGCTCTTTCTGAATGGCCTTCATCTGCTCATTCAGGTAGTACTCGCGCTGGCTCTTCTCCATCTGCGCCTTGACGCGCCCGCGGATACGCTTCTCGA
>JAQGOF010000076.1 GCA_028293745.1 Gammaproteobacteria bacterium
GTGGTCAGATTACGGTGCTTGACCGGCCGCGGCTGGAACAGCTCTGCTGCGAGTGCTACGGCGTCGTGAAGAAAGAAACGGACCGCCTGCTGCCGCTGCATCCGCTGCACTTACGCGGTGAACAGCCGCTAACGGCCCGCTGAAAAAGCTCGCATTGGCGATGGAGCGAGAGACGAGTTGAAGGCGATCGTGACGCATCATGCGCACGTTGGGTTGGCGGGGACCGTCACATTGTGTGCGCGCGAGAGCCGCTCGGTCTGACCTCAGCACTTTCGGTCGGCGCTGACAGACTGACGATGAGTACCGGTGCGGTGTTACTGATGCCACCGGCCGGTGTAGAAGCTTGTCGCACAGGAACAGATCGACAGGATGCTGACAGGACACGCTTGAGAGTTGAAGTGGCCCCAGTTCACTCGGATTGGTGGACATCGAAGGCGGTCAGCAGGTCCGTAAATCACCGGTAGCCGCTCCTGCGTACTGCGACGGCCTTTACTTGACTCTATGTACTGTTCCGTACAGAGGCAGGCGTTTGGAACGAGTATCGTGCCGGCCATGCTTGCCTCATCACTGAAGCGCATGCTCGACTCAACCGCTCCCGTCGTCAGCGAAGGTAACAATGCCCCTGGATTGACCTATATTGCCCCTTACGCGGCGACCAGCATCGCAGAGCACTTCACGGAGTCAGGGCGCGATGTGCTCGTGGTCTACGACGATCTCACGCAACACGCGCGCGCCTATCGCGAAATCTCGGTTCTGCTGCGACGGCCTCCAGGCCGGGAGGCATTTCCGGGCGATATCTTCTATATCCATTCATGAAAGCAACGTGCTCCAGAGGCTTGCCGCGATCCCTGGCCGCAAACAGATCAAAGTGAAGCGAGTCACTCCGAAGGGGAGTGTGTTGAAGTTTATGTTTTCAACAACCGCCCGCAATCCATCTCGCTCTACGCGCCGGTGAGCGTGCGACAACCGTAAGAGAATGTCATGGACACACACGATCACCACTCCATTCGATATGACCGTCCTGAACGATTTGGATCGCTTCCATCTGGTTATCGACGTCATCGATCGGTTGCCACAGACGGGAAGCAAAGGGCAGCATCTGAAGCAGCAGCTGAAGAACAAGCTGGTCGAGCACAAGCTCTACATCAATCAGTTCGGCCGCGATATGCCGGAGATCCGGAACTGGAGATGGGGCGTTGAGGATCCATTTGATTCCGACAGTCCCGCGTGAGAGCGGTCCGCCAGTGCTCTACGCGCCTTTTGGGGCCACGATCAACCTACATTTCCGGAAATTCACTCAACCCGCAGGCAAATTATGAGCAGCCACAATCACGCCATCGTTTGGATAGACCATCAGCAGGCCAAGATATTTCAATTCGATGCCACTGATGTCGATTCAGCCACCATCCGCAGCAGTCATCCGCATGAGCACATCCATCACAAAGCGAACTCAGGCGATAGCGGACACGTGTCCGTCGACAAAGGCTTCCTCAGGCGCGTAGGCGAAGCCGTGTCCCAAGCCGGAAGCATATTGATCACAGGTCCGGCGAGTGCGAAGAAAGAATTGGCCGCGTATCTCAAGCGTGATCAACCCGGTATTGCGGCAAGAATTGTTGGAATCGAAGCGATGGATCATCCAAGCGATGGAGAATTGCTCGCCTTCGCCCGGAAATTCTTCGCGCCGGATGACCGGCTGCAGGCCCGGCTCCGCGGCGAAATGCAGCAGTAGAAGGACGGGTGTGCCCATGTCACGCACGCCGACGACCTGGCACTGCGGAGATCCGAACATGAGCGTCGCAAATTACCCTGCCCAGTGGAAGCGCGGTGCCCACACCCGTGATGGTGTCGAATATCGCATTCGACCCATACGCGTTGACGATCTACTGCGAGACAGAGACTTCATCATGGGCCTCAGTCCAGAATCTCGATACACGCGCATGTTCGCCGCCATGCGCGAGCCTTCTACCGCGCTCCTGGAGCAATTCGTTCACGTGGATTACCACAGCAGCATGGCATTCGTGGCGATCATCGGTGAAGAAGAGCATGAGCGCATCATCGGGGTCGCGCGATACGCGGCCGACCCCAATGGGCGCGACTGCGAGTTTGCCGTCGCAGTTGCGGATGCGTGGCAGGCACGGGGCGTTGGGGCCACGCTCACTAGCTTGCTGTTTGACTACGCGCGCACCCAGGGTTTCCACAAGCTGCATGGAGACGTGTTGGCGAGCAATCACAGGATGGTCGAGCTCGTTCATTGGCTCGGGATGGAGACCCATCGCCAGCCGGATGACGGGACGCTCGTAGAAGCGTCCCAAGAGCCGTAGTGCGTAAGGGCTCCCGATCGGCACTCGCCGCAACGGCCCGCGCTCAGACGGGCAATTCACAGACCAAGCGAGGGTATTGCCCACATGCGGTGCCGCCGTCGCAACTCTGGTCTCAAAGCAGTGACTTCGGTACGCTGGCATACACCGTCTGATCCTCATTGGCACCCTCTAACTTGTCGAGCGCCTTGAGGGCACGGATCAGCGCGACACCGCCGCCCGGCACCACGCCCTCCTCGACGGCCGCACGGGTTGCGTGCAGGGCGTCCTCCACGCGTGCCTTCTTCTCCTTCATCTCAATTTCGGTGGCTGCACCGACCTTGATCAGCGCGACGCCGCCGGAGAGCTTCGCGAGACACGCTCCTGAAGCTTCTCCTTGTCGTAGTCGCTGGTTGATTCCTCGACCTGCCGGCGGATCGACTCGATGCGGGCCTTGATGTCCGTAGCCTTGCCGGCTCCGTCGATGATGGTCGTAGTCTCCTTCTCGATCACAACCTTCTTGGCGTCGCCCAGATCGTTCAGGGTGACCCTTCTCGAGCGACAGGCCAACCTCATCGGAGATCACGGTGCCGCCGGTCAAGGTCGCGATGTCCTGTAGCATCGCCTTGCCGTAAGTCCGGATTTCAAGGGTGGATTCCCGAAAAAAAAACTTACGACGGGGCGCCACTCGCGCGGCCGTAGTCGCGTTCCTCCGCGCGCGGCCGTCGCTTTCCACCGTGTGACGGAACACTGTCGCGGAGGCAAGAAATCAGCTTCAGTCTGCGAAAGATCTACAATCCCAGCACTGGGCGGTAAGTTCGGCCGCGATTCGCGGAGACCTCCCGATATCCGCCGTTACTCCTCTGCGACCGAGCGCAGCTGCAGCCTGGTTGAATACCGGCACCACAACATTAGTACACAACTCACCCCATGCCTTTGCGAAAGCTGCAGTCGCTGCGGTTTGCCGGGCCACTTCCCGGCGGGCCTTCGCATTACGTGCTTCGCGTTCGCTGAAAATGGAATCGAGCTCGGCATCGAAGTCATTGGCCATGTGAGTTCCTTGGACTGGGTAATGGTGCCGATTTAGGGTGAAGCTGAAGGCGGACCACACAAGGCGCAATGAACTCATCACCCTGTCCCAGACGACGCAGGAACCTGGTTTCGAAGACACCGCTCGATACGGCCTTGCTCAACAAAAAACCCTGCATTTCGTCGCACTTCAGCTCTCGAAGCACACGTGCCTGCTCGTTGGTTTCAACGCCTTCCGCCACCACCTTGAGTTTCAAGGAATGTGCCAGGTTGATGATCGTGGAGACCAGCGCAATCCCCTCCGGCCCGGCGTTCATGTCCGTCACGAAGGAGCGATCGATCTTCAGCGTATCCGTCGGCAGCTTGGCGAGGTAGCTTAGCGAGGAGAAGCCGGTGCCGAAGTCATCGATAGCTATGCTGACACCCATGGCGCGAATCCGCCGCAGGGTGCCGATTGTGTGCTTGATGTCTTCCATGATGAGGCTTTCAGTGATCTCCAGTTCCAGTCCATCAGCCGCACTCGCGTCTGAACCGACGGCTTCCTCGATGTCGGTAATGAACGCACGATTGCGCAACTGCAGTGGTGACACATTTACCGAGATACGCACGGGCGGGAGTCCGGCGGCACGCCAGCTGAGGTGCTGTGTGACGGCCTGGCGTAACGCCCAACGCCCCACTTCAAAGATCAATCCGGTTTCTTCCAAGATCGGAATGAACCGCCCCGGCGGCACGAGGCCCATCCGTGGATCGTTCCAGCGAATCAGCGCCTCGGCGCCGGTGAGCTTACCGCTCGCCAGACTCACCTTGGGTTGGTAATGGAGCACGAACTGGTCATTCTGGAGCGCGTGACGCAGCTGGTAATCGAGCACGAGCCTGACGGCCACCGTTTCGGTCATTTTCTGCGCATAAAAAAGATATCGATTGCTGCTCGCCTTCGCCTTTTTAAGTGCGGCCTCGGCATTGCGGAACAGGGTCTCCACTTCGGTGCCGTCATCCGGGTATAGCGCGACTCCGACCTTCGCAGCCACCCGGAATACGCTGTCGTTCAGTTTGAATGGGTGCTCGAGAAACTCTTTCAGGGAATTTTCCAGAAGCCGCGCCAC
>JAQGOF010000125.1 GCA_028293745.1 Gammaproteobacteria bacterium
CATGGCTCGAATGCAGCACTCCACAGACCGGTTGCGCTGTCATCTCATCTCCAGGCGCGTTCGGATTCACGCCCTGGCTCGATCGGGATGCGGGCTACTACGCCATCCTCGGCATGCAGGCAGGCAATAACTCGGCCACGCACTTCGGAGCCAACCTGGAGCAGCAGTTGAAGCCACTGATCGTCCAGGCCGTGAGCCAACTGGGGAACTGATATTGCCGCGGGCACGCGGCACGGCGCAGCAGTGCAACGCGGATCATGTCGCAATTCGACAAAGACAATGACGCACGCGTCAGCAAGGCTGAGCTTGCCGACCAACCGACGCCGTCGATCGAACCGACACCGACCCCAACGGTGAGCCCAACCGCGATGGTGTCGCAGCGTTGAACAACCGCGCCACGCAGTAGCACTGCCGTTGCCGATGGGCAACACTTTGCACGCTGTTAGAGCAACGCCCCGCCTAACGGGGGTGTAAATTCGTTGCTGTTGCGCATCGCAACGTCGCAGGTGCTTGCGCTTGTCATCCAATTGTGGCTAACGTGTAGCGTCTTGACATAGCGGTCGACGGAATCCGCGTGTCCGTCGTTCCGAACAACAAAGCCTCTACGGGGAGATCAGCTTGAAACACAACCGAAAGCTGGCATATGCAATTTCTGCCGCGCTTGCGTCTGCTGCCCAGCATGCCGCGTTTGCGGCAGACGAGGAGCAGACCCCGTCTGTGGGTATCTCGGAAGTCGTCGTCACGGCGCAGCGCCGGTCGGAATCGATCCAGGATGTGCCGATCACCGTCCAGGCGATCACGGGTGAGCAGCTGAAGCAACTCAACGTCGTTTCATTCAATGATCTGCTGAAATACACGCCGAACGTGACCTTCAGCGGGAATGGCCCCGGCACGGGCAACATCTTCCTGCGCGGACTCGGCGGCTCCGGCTCAGGCAACCAGTCGCAATCGACGACGGCTCCGTTCCCGAACGTGGCGCTGTACCTCGATGACCAGTCGATGCAGTTCCCGGCGCGTAACAACGACGTTTACCTGGTAGACATGGAGCGGGTAGAGGTCCTGGAGGGACCGCAAGGCACCCTGTTCGGCGGCGGCGCGCAAGCGGGCGCGATTCGCTACATCACCAACAAGCCGAAATTCGACGGCGTTTCCGGCGAAGCGAATTTGGGCTACGGCATCACTGCCCACGGCAGGCCGAATACGCTTGGCAACGGGGTGCTCAACGTACCGCTCACTGACTACCTGGCGCTGCGTGCTGTCATCTTTACCGAGCGACGCGGCGGCTACATCGACAATGTGCCGGGCACGATCGGCTATGTTCCCGGCACGCCGCCGCACGATCTGGGCGGCAATCCAACCACGAACAACGGTCCCGTGCAGGGCACTGCTACCAACCCGGTCGACTATCAGGGAGCACGACTTTCGGCCCTTTGGAAGATCAGCGACGACTGGGACGTTCTGGTGCAGCAGAACTACCAGGACCTGCAGGCGGACGGATACTTCTACGCGTATCCGACGGCCACGAATGGCGCGGCGCTGGGCAAATACCAGATTACGGCCTTTGCTCCGGCTTACAGCAAGGATAGGTACGAGAGCACGGCCTGGACGCTGAACGGCAAACTCGGTGACCTGCTCAGCGTGGTGTACACCGGCAGCTACATGGTCCGGCACATCGACGGGCAGCAGGACTACTCGAACTATATGCGCAGCACCGTCGGCTCGTACTACGCCTGTATAGGCACCGGTGCCGGCTATTTCAACGAGAAGAAATTCCCCGCGAAATTCGGGCAAGGGTCTCTCGTCGGGCATAAGCTGCAGTGCTCCACGTCAGTCGGTAACTGGCGCGATCAGGTCAGCAACACGCACCAGAGCCATGAGCTGCGGCTCAGCAGCAACGCTGATTACCGCCTGCGCGGCCTGGTCGGCCTCTACTGGGAGAAGTTCGTCATCGACGACGACATGAACTTCAACTACCTCGGCATTCCGCAGTGCAGCCCGGACAACCTCACCGCTGCACTCGGCGGCGGACCGGACTGCCTTTCCGCAGTCGGTCCGGTTCCCGGGGCTTTTGCGTCCCATCCGGGTCTGCGTACGGATGCCAACACCGCTTTTGGCGAGGACGTGCAGCGCGGCTACAAGCAGAGGGCAGCATTCCTATCCCTGGACTTCGATTTGATCCCCAAGGTCCTGACGGTGACCGCGGGCGCTCGCTTCTATCATTACGACGAGTTTGAGCACGGCTCGGAGTACTACAGTGAAAGCACCAGCACCGGCCTGGTGGTGAATCACCTCAACGGTGCATGCACCGCGGCCGGGCTATGCGGCTTCCCGATCGCTCTTGACAAGAGCGAGAGTGGACACCGCCTGCGCGGGAATCTGACCTGGCACCCCACCCAGGACATCATGGCCTACTACACCTATTCGGAAGGATTCCGTCCGGGCGGCTTCAATCGTACCCACTCGCTTCCGGGTCAGACGCCGATACTGTCGGGGGTGGCGAAGTTCTGTGCAGGTGGGCCCGCGGACACGGACCCGAGATGTCTGCCGGGTGGAAGCCTCTTCGGTCAAAACACCAACCAACTCAACAAGCCCGCTGGCTTTGGCTCGGACCAGTTGACGAACCATGAGATCGGAGTGAAGACTTCGTGGTTCGAGCACCGGCTCATCGCCAACCTCTCGGGCTATGTCATGAAGTGGAGCAACATCCAGCTGCCGCTCTTCGACCCCGTACACCTGGGCAACACCACCTTCGACGTCAACGGACCGACCTATAAAGTGAAGGGCTTCGAGTTGCAACTCGTTGCGCGTATCACGGAAGGCCTCTCGCTGGAGGGCTCGAGCTCGATAAACAGTGCTGAGCAGATCGACGCTCCCTGCCTGGTGAGCAACGTCGTGTCGGCGTACAACCCGACCCCGATCGGGCAGTGCATCACAACCGTCAAAGGCCTGCCGTACACGAATCCGTACGGCGTGCTCGGCACGCGACCGCCTTTCTCGCCGCCGTGGATGTTCAACCTCAGGGCGCGTTATGACTGGAGTTCCGGCGATTACAAACCGTTCTTCTGGGTGGGTGCCAGCCACATCGGTCCGCAGAGCAACGAGCCCCAGAGCTTCCCCAGTGGCAATGATCCGGCCCAGAACCCGCCTACCACGACACTGCTCCGCTACGACATCCCGAGCTACACGACGTACGATGCGGCGCTCGGTGTCAGCCGGGACAATTGGACGGCGCAGATTACGGGCAGCAACCTGACCAACGAGTATGGACCGACCAACATTTCGTCAGGTCAGTTCATCAAGTCGGAAATTCCGCTGCGCCCGCGGGTGCTGATGGCCCAGTTCAGCTGGAAGTTCTGAAGCCCGGAACTCGCGCCGGTCGCCTGCAGCCGGCTGAGCTAAGATGGGGCGGACCACGAGGTCCGCCCCTTTTTATTAGCGCAGATGCGCCAGCGTATATGGATCCCGCCCCAGCCACTGATTCGCCCACACCAGCCAGCGCCGATGTTGCGCGCCTGCGTGAACTGCTGCGGCAGCACCGCTTCAACGAAGTGCTCACCGGCGCCAACGCTATTCTCGCCGCCGCGCCCGGGCAGCGGGACGCACTGCTGTTCACTGCCATCGCGCAGCGCTTCCTGGGGCAAATTCCTGAGGCCCTGAAGACGATCACCTCGCTGGAGCAGCTTCACCCCCGTTTCAGCCGTCTTTACGAGGAGCGAGGTCGGTGCTTCGTAGCATTGCGGCAAGCACAGCCAGCGATTGAGGCCTTCCTTCAGGCCGTCCACATCAATCACGCGCTGCCCGGTAGCTGGGGGATGCTCGAAGGGCTGTACCGCATGCAGGGCGAGGCTGCCAACGCGGCTATGGCGGCGAGCCAAGTGGCCACACTGCGCACACTGCCGCAGGAAGTGGTCGCCGCAACGGGGCTGTTCGCGGACGGCGATGCGGAGGCGGCGGAGGCACTTGTCCGGGGTTACTTGCTCGAGCACGGTGACCATGTCGAAGCCATGCGCCTGCTGGCGCGAATCGGCATCTCGCACAAGATCTATTTCGATGCGCAGGTACTGCTAGCCGCGCTGCTTGAGCGCGCGCCCGACTATCGGGCGGCGCGTCAGGACTACGCCTTCGTGCTCATCGAGCTGCACCGGTACGAGGAGGCGCTCAGGGAGCTCGATAAACTCATGGCAGATGAGCCCAACAACCGGCAGCTGAAGATTCTGCATGCGGCGGCCCGCGTGGGCGTGGGTGAGCACGAGCGGGCCATCGCCCTCTATCGCGAACTGCTCGTCGGAGGAGCGGAGGACGCCGAGGCGCATCTGTCGATCGGCCATGCCCTCAAGACGCTGGGACAGACTCAGCCAGCCATCGAATCCTACCGCTGCGCCGCCGAGCGCCGGCCGGATTTCGGAGACGCGTACTGGAGCCTTGCGAACCTCAAGACGTACCGCTTCACGTCCGAAGAGCTGGCCCGGATGCAGGCCGCGGTGACGGCCCCAACCACCTCGCTGTTCGATCGCTATCACCTGTGTTTCGCCATCGGCAAGGCACTCGAGGATCAGGGGAGCTTCGCCGAGTCTTTCGCCTACTACCAGCAGGGCAATGAGCTCAAGCGTCCCGAGTGCCGCTATCGCGCGGAACTCGTCGAGCGCAACACGCAGCAGCAGATCAGGATCTGCACCGCGGAGCTCTTCGCGAGTCGGCAAGGCTGGGGGAATCCGAGCCCGGATCCGATCTTCATCATCGGATTACCGCGTTCGGGATCAACGCTGCTCGAGCAGATCCTGGCCTCGCACTCGCAGGTCGAGGGCACGCAGGAACTCCCGAACGTGCAGCAGACCGTCAGTCGCCTGCGCGGCTTCGGCCCCGAGACGGACGATCCGCGCTACCCGCGCATCCTCGCCAGCCTGAGCGCTGAAGACTTCTGCAAGCTTGGAGAGGAGTATCTGGCCGGCACACGAATCTACCGAACCGAAAAGCCGTTGTTCATCGACAAGATGCCGAACAACTTCCGGCACGTCGGCCTGATGCACTTGATGCTGCCGAACGCGCGTATCATCGATGCGCGCCGCGAGCCGATGGCGTGTTGCTTCAGCAACTTCAAGCAGCTGTTCGCGAACGGCCAGGAGTTCACCTACAGCATAGATGACATCGCGCGTTACTACCGTACGTACCTCGAGCTAATGCGGCACTGGGACCAAGTGCTGCCGGGACGCGTGCTGCGCGTGTACCACGAAGACGTGATCGATAACCTCGAAGGCAGCGTCCGTCGCCTGCTGGATTTCTGCGGCCTTGAGTTCGAGGCGCAATGTGTTGCATTCCATGAAACCAAGCGCAGCGTGCGTACCGCAAGCTCGGAGCAGGTGCGGCAGGGAATCTTTCGCGGGGGTCTCGACCAATGGACGCACTTTGAGCCCTGGCTCGGACCCTTAAAAGATGCCCTTGGGGATGCGTTGAGCCGCTACCGCGAGGACACAGGCCATGAGACCCGAGCGTAACGACACGTCGGAGCTTATGGAAATGGTCAGGCAGGGTCGCCTGGTTGAGGCGGAACAGCGTGCCGACGCCCTGCTGCGCGCGGACCCGTCGGACGGGATGGTGTGGAAGATTTTGAGCGTGGTGCTCTTGCGCCAGGACAAGGACGCAATGGCGGCACTGCGGCGCGCCGCTGAACTTCTACCGCAGGATGCGGAAGCGCACGCCAACCTCGGCGCCGAGCTGCGTGTCCGCGGTCAGTGGGATGATGCGCTGATAAGCCTGCGGAAGTCGCTCGCGTTGGAGGCGCGAAATCCGGGCGCGCTCATCGATGCAGCCGATGCCCAGCGCTCGCTCGGACGCTCTCGCGAGGCGGTGACGCTCTACCAATGGGCGCTTCAGATCGAACCGTCCCGCAGTGAGGCCCACAACAACATGGGCAATGCACTTCTGGAACTCGGAGAAAACGCCGAAGCCGCGCGCTGTTACCGGCGGGCCCTCCGACTGCGACCCGAGAGCGCGCAGGTGCTTTGCAATTTGGGCAATGCGCTGCGCGCGCTTGGTGAGTTCGACGAAGCCATGGCCTGCAGTCGGCGAGCCATTGAATTGGCCCCGACGCTGAGCATGGCGCACAACAATCTAGGTCTGTTGCTCGCAGGCCGCGGCGAGCGGGCCGCGGCCATCAACAGCTACCGCGAGGCGCTCCGGCAAAGTCCGCGTTACATCGAGGCGCTCAATAACCTGGGAAACGCCATGCGGGAGACGGGTCAGATCCGCGAAGCGCTGACGGCCCATCAGCAGGCCGTAGAGCTGGATCCGAGGCGTGCGGACAGCCACAACAGTCTCGGGTACGTACTGCTCGAATCGCGGCGGGTGGACGACGCGGCAAACAGTTTTCGCAGCGCCGTCGGCCTGCAGCCAGACCATGTGGCGGCGCACCTGGGCCTGGCCGCGGCGAAACGGGTTCAAGGCCTCGCCGCCGAAGCAGAGGCCAGCTGTGAGGCTGCCCTCGCGCTCGCGCCGCAGAGACCGGACGCGTTATTGCTGCTAGGCGAGCTGCGGGCAGATCGGGGGCAGTTTGTGGAAGCCCAGGCCTTGTTCCAGCGTGCGCTCGCCGCGGACCAAGAGTTCGCTCCCGCCTACAGCAGCATCGCCGCCCACCGGCGCATGACGCAGGACGATACGGCGTGGCTCCGGGGTGCGCAGGCCGTGCTGGCCAAACCGCTACCGCTCGACCAGGAGGTCCACCTGCGATACGCGCTCGGTAAGTACTTCGATGACATCGGAGAATACGACCAGGCATTCAACAGCTATCGGGAGGCCAACGAGCTCACTAAGCGCTACGGGGGGAGACACGACGGGGCCCGTCTGACGGCGCTCATCGAGCGGATCATGAAGCGCTGCGATGCCGCCTTCGTGCGCGCTACGCGACCCACGGCGAGCGATTCGCCGGCACCCGTGTTTATCATCGGCATGCCGCGTTCGGGCACCTCCCTGGCCGAGCAGATCTTAGCCTCGCATCCGGCGGTGTTCGGCGCTGGGGAGGTGAGATTCTGGGATCGGGCGTTCGCCACGGTCGAGGAGGCAGCAGCCCGGCCAGGCAACAACCTCGACGGGTGTATTGGCGCATTGGCCGAGGAGTATCTGCGGCGCGTGAGCGGACGAGCCGGCGCAGCGCAGCGCATCACGGACAAGATGCCCGCGAACTTCCTGTACGCCGGTCTGATCCACGCTGTTTTCCCCGCCGCGCGGATCATCCACATGCAACGCCATCCGCTCGACACGTGCTTGTCGGTGTACTTTCAAAACTTCTTCAACGTAAGTCCGTACGCCAACGATCTCGCTAGCCTCGCGCACTACTACGGAGAATACCTGCGCATCATGGCGCACTGGCGCAGCGTGCTGCCGGGAGATGCGCTGCTGGAAGTACCCTACGAGGGATTGGTGGAAGATGTGGAAGGGTGGACGCGCCGCATGCTCCAGTTCATCGGTCTGCCGTGGGATCCGAAGTGTCTGCAGTATCATCAGACCGACCGGGTCGTCATCACTGCCAGCAAATGGCAGGTGCGCCAGAAGATCACTGCTACATCGGTCGGGCGCTGGCGCAACTACGAGAAATACGTGGGGCCGCTGCGCCACCTGATGCCAGGGGGTTGAAAATGACCATTAAAGTTACACGCACCTCGCGCGCGCTTGGCGCCATCGTCAGTGGGATCGATATCTCGCAGGACCTTCCGCAGTCTGACATCACCCAGCTTGGCGAGCTGTTGATCGAGCACCAGATCCTGTTCTTCCGCGAGCAGCCGATCAGCCCCAAGGCGCAGGCCCGTTTCGCGGCCCGCTTCGGTTCGCTTCATGTGCACCCGATCTACCCCGTCCTGCCTGACCTTCCGGAAATCCTGCTGCTCGACAACCATGCCGGATTTCTGCCGGATAACGACAACTGGCACACAGATGTTACTTTCACCGAGACACCGCCACTCGCCGGCATACTTGCGGCGAAGTGCATTCCTTCTTCAGGTGGCGACACGCTGTGGTCGAGCATGTCCGCGGCTTACGCAGCGCTTTCCGAGCCGATGCGCCGTTTTCTGGACGGATTGACAGCCCAACACTCGATCGCAAAGTCTTTCCCCCCGGAACGCTGGCAAAACGATCCCGCCTTCAAACAGCGTTACGAGCGCGCAGTGGCCAAACACCCTCCCGTCAACCATCCGGTGATCCGTACGCATCCGGTAAGCAAGCGCAAAGGGTTGTTCGTCAACGGGGGATTTACAACCCATATCAACGAACTGAGCCCGGAGGAAAGCCAGGCCGTACTGAGTTTTCTCAACACGCATATCGCACGCCCGGAGTTCACGGTGCGCTGGCGTTGGCAGGTCGATGATGTCGCGTTCTGGGACAACCGGGTGACCCAGCATTACGCGATTGCCGACTACCTGCCGGAACGCCGCACCATGCACCGCGCTACGGTCAATGGCGACAAGCCCTACTGATCAGCGGGATGAGAGAGCGCGGCGCACGCCATACCCGAGCAACATCACAAAGGCGCTGGCGACGCCAAAGACGAGCGAGGAGCGCTGGTCGGGAATGAAAGCCATTGCCGCGACGATGCCCAACATCGCCAGGATCGCGAGCCACGTAAGGTAGGGATAAGCCCACATCCGGACGCGGAGCTTTTCCGGCGCCTCGCGCTCGAGCTGGCCCCGCAGCCGTAGCTGCGCGATGGCAATCAGCACGTAAACAAAGATCGCGACAGTTCCATACGAGCTGACCAGGAACGCGAACACACCGTCGGGCGAGACATAGCTCATGATGACAGCGCAGTACCCGAACAGCGTCCCGATCAGGATTGCACGGCTCGGTACTCCTCGGGAGCTCAGCCTCGCCAGCCCCTGAGGCGCGTCGCCTCGCCGCGCGAGCGCAAGCAACATTCGCGAAGACGCGAACAATCCGCTGTTCAACGCGGACAGGACCGCTGTCATGATCACAGCGTTCATGATGTGCGCCGCGCCCGGGATGTGCAGCTGCTGCAGAGCGCTTACATATGGCTGCGCCATGCCCGCGCTGTCCCACGGCACCAGGCTCACAACAACAAAGATCGAGCCTACATAAAACACCAGGACGCGCGTGATGACCGACTGTGTGGCCCGCGCGATCGTCTCCTCGGGCTCTGAGGACTCGGCGGCAGCAACCGTGACCAGCTCGGCGCCGAAGTAGAACCCCGTCGCGGCGACGGCCCCGGTCAGCACGGGGCCTATCCCGTGCGGCATGAATCCTCCATGACTCGTGAGATTCGCCAGCCCGCCGCCGACCTGCGGCCACAGCCCGAGGATGCAAGCGGCGCCCACGCAAAGAAACACAACGATGGCCGCGACCTTGATCGAAGCGAACCAGTACTCCACCTCTCCCCAGGAGCGCACGGAGAACAGGTTCAACACGGTAAAGGTCAGAACCAGCCCGAGTGTCAGCATCCACGGCGAGGCGTCGGGAAACCAATAGATCAGCAGGCGCGCGCCGGCAACCGCCTCGAGCGCGACGACGATCACCCAGAAGTACCAGTACATCCAACCGGTCAGGAATCCCGCGAGCTCGCCGAGCGCCAGGCGGTTGTATTCGTAGAAACCCCCTATCGCGGGATAGGCCGCTGCCATCTCGCCCAACATACGCATCACGAGCACAACGAGCGCGCCCGTCAGCGCAAATGACACGACCGCTGCAGGACCTGCCGATTTGACGACCACGCCGCTGCCGACGAAGAGGCCCGCGCCAATCACGCCTCCGAGCGCGATCAGCTCCATGTGCCGCCGTCGAAGCGTGCGACTCAGTCCTCTCGAAGGCTCAGGCTCGATGATAGTCGCGCGCTCTGACTGGGGCATCTGGCTCAAATCAACGAAACCGCGCGCCCTGCCTGGCCAACTCCGTCTGCACCGCCGCGATGTTCAGGCGCTCGAACGGCTCGTCACGTTGAATCGAGACAGCCGCGGCAACACCCGCACCCTGCCCGCTCACCGCGCAACACATCATGTTGCGGGCAGAGGCATGCGACACCTTATCCCCGCCGATACTGCGGCCCGCCACCAGCAGATTGCCGACGCCCTTTGGCACCAGCGCCCGATAGGGCACGTGCCAGTACCGCCCCGTGGTCGGCAGGATCAGGATCCCGTAGCCGTCGATGAATTCAGGAAAGATCCCGATAGCGTCGTCGAACCGGGCCTGCTCGCGAACATCGGTGCCCGTCAGGTTGTAGAGAGCGTCGATCTTGCGGGTGTCGCGAATCCCCAGCGTCATTCCGAAATTGCGCAGCTTCGCCTCTTCGCAACCGGGCATGAAGCCGCGCAAGGCCTCCACTGCGTAGATCGCTTCGCGCCGGCCGCGCATCTCGCCGACAGTCAGATCATCTGGATCGGTGCCGTCAATCTCCGGCACGTGCACCAGGTTCAGGTAGGTCAGATCGCCCTGGTCCGTGACCGTACCCCACGTCCCGGCGATGGTATGCAGGTTAGGTGGAATGATCCCGGCGGCCAGGGCCTGTTTGAACGGCTTGCGCAGGAACGGCGAGAACAGCTTGTCTTCCTTGCCCGTGGTCTCGTAGTCCCACTCGCCATTCCCGGACCAGTCGGCGTAAGTCTGGGGATCCGCCTTGACCGCATCGATGAAGCGCCGCTTATTGACTCCGCTCATCGAGAACATGACGGACACCGCCATCATCTCGTTCCGGGGCGACTTGTGATACGGCGCCCCGCTTCGCGCTGCAATATCGGCATCCCCGGTCGCATCAATGACCCGCTTGGCCAGAATCGCTTCTCTGCCCGCCTTGCTTTCGGTGATGACGCCGGTGATGACACCGTTTTCCAGGATGGGTGCGACACCTGAGCGGTGCAGCAACGGCGTGATGCCAGCTTCCTGGACGAGCGTATCTGCAACCCACTTGAACATTTCTGCATCGAGCGCGTGACTCAGGGACTGGGGCTCGGGCATCGCCGCGCCCATGGCCTTGGCCCGCTCCTCGAACTCGATGCCAATGCCCTCGCAATCAACCGTCTTCTCGTGGCGGTACCAGGCAAAGCCCTCGACCCCCACCTGCGTAATGTTGCCGCCAAAGCAGCCATTGCGGTCGATCAGCGCCGTGCGCGCTCCGGCCCGGGCCGCCGCCAAAGCGGCGGCGAGGCCTCCCGGACCGCTGCCCACCACCAGGACGTCGGTTTCCAGTACCACATCGATCGAACGCGCCGGCTCGCTGATTTTCTTCATAGCCTGAAAGCCTAGCATGAGACGGAGATGCCACCAGACGCCGTACAATCACGCGTCTATGGACTTTCCGGAAAAGTTTGATCTGGCGATCGTGGGCGCCGGAATTCTGGGGTTGGCATGCGCCCTGGCCGCCGCCCGGCGCAAACTCAAGGTCGTGGTCATCGAGCGCGACACACGCCCGCGGAAAGCCTCTATACGCAATTTCGGTTTCATTACCGTGACGGGACAGGATCGCGAAGATGTCTGGAGCCGGGCGCGCCGCTCTCGCGATGTGTGGCGTGAAGTTGCAACCAAGGCGGGCATACTGATCGTCCAGACAGGTCAGTGGGTCGCTGCGCAACGCCCGGAAGCGGCGGCGGTGCTCGAAGCGTTCATGCGTACCGACATGGCTGACGGTTGTGAGCTTCTCACTGGGACTGAAGCCCGCCAACGGTGCCCCGACCTGCAGACATCCGGACTGCAGGCCGTGCTCTGGAGCCCGCACGAGCTGCGCGTTGAGTCCCGCGAGGCGATCCCGCTACTGGCAGACTGGCTTGCGCTCGACCATGGCGTCACATTCCTCTGGGAAACAGCGGCGCATTCGGTTGCTCCCGCCCATATCGATACCTCGCGCGGGCCGATTCCCACGGGCGCGACGATCGTCTGCCCGGGGGATGACCTGGTGAGTCTCTATCCCGACCGACTCGCGCGCGCCGGCATCGGCCATTGCGTGCTCCAGATGCTGCGATTGGAAAGTCCTGGATTCAGGTTGCCTGGCACCGTGCTGTCAGATCTCAGCCTGATCCGCTACGGCGGCTTTTCAACCTTGCCGGAAGCAGACCTCTTACGGCGCCGGTTGGAATCCGAACAGAGCGAGCTCATTCAACACGGCATTCACCTGATCGTCGCACAGGGTGCGGATGGCAGCCTCGTCGTCGGGGACAGCCATCATTACGATGCTGCGGGCTTCGCGTCCGAGCGCATTTACGCACTGCTTCTCAACGAATACGCCGCTGTGATCGGACACCCGCCGCCGCCCGTCCGGGAACGTTGGAGCGGATCTTATGCGGTGGCCAACAACCGGGTACTGCTCATCGAAGAACCTGCGCCCAATGTAAGGTTGGTCCTCGTAACGAGCGGCATCGGCGCCTCCACCGGCTTCGCCATCGGCGAAGAGGTGATCAACGGGTTATTTCACTGAGGTCGCACATCCCATGACAACAA
>JAQGOF010000161.1 GCA_028293745.1 Gammaproteobacteria bacterium
GAACCGCGCTGCGCTTCAGTATTCGCATCACCAACCGCCGCAAAGGCGTTCGCCTGGCCAGCGTGGCGGACCACAAGAAAATCGCGGATGCCATCATGGCCGGCAAGTCACAGGCGGCAGCGAACGCGATGCGGGTGCTGATCCAGGAAGTCCTGGATCTCATCGGCAAGGAAAGCGGGCGGGAAGAAAAGGAAAGAGGCGCTCGGTAGGCGCCAAGCCCAAGGTCGTGCCCGTCAACGACACCTTTCCGTAACCGTTTCTCTCCATTGTGGGATGACGCTCATTGAGCGGGCCGCCCGGAACGAGCACCTTGCGCCGGCCGGATCCCGGCTCGCGTTGGGCGTCGGCAGGAACTAGGGAAGCCAGCCACCCATGGCTACTTAATAAATGGAGGTCGATTGAAAGTGAACACTCCTATCGCTCGTCTCGTTGTTGCGGCAACGATGCTCATTGCTTCCGTGGCGCCCGCTTTCTCTGCGGTCGGGATCGACATCGAGATCGCGCCGCCGCCGGCACGCGTGATCGTCGCGCCGCCGCCGCGTCCAGGATTCGTCTGGGCTCCTGGGTATTACCGCTGGGATGGTCATCGGCACGTATGGGTCGATGGGCACTTCATTCGCGAACGTCGTGGTTCGCATTGGGTGCCGGAGCATTGGGACGAGCACCACGGCCGCTACCACTTTGAGCCCGGCCACTGGGAGCGTAGGTGACCGTTTGATAGAGCCGGGGGCCGCGCGCCCCCGGTGCTATCCTTAGGCTATGACTGCACCTGTCCCGATAGCCGT
Organism: Gammaproteobacteria bacterium; assembly: GCA_028293745.1. Classification (GTDB taxonomy): domain Bacteria; phylum Pseudomonadota; class Gammaproteobacteria; order Steroidobacterales; family Steroidobacteraceae; genus 13-2-20CM-66-19. The sequence continues at coordinate 786 of JAQGOF010000161.1, forward strand.
CGTCACGACTGGCGGCACGATAGACAAGCTTTATTTCGATTCACTCAGCGAGTACCAGGTCGGAGAGTCCGTTGTCCGGAAGCTGCTCTCCACTGCTAACGTGAAGTATCCGTTCGAGCTCGTCGAGGCACTTAGGAAGGACAGTCTCGAGATGACCGACGAGGATCGCGACGAGTTGTATCGCTGCGTTGAAAGGGTGAAGACTTCGCGTGTCATCATTACGCATGGCACCGATACGATGACCGCCACGGCGGCACGCCTTGCGTCTATTCAGGGGAAGACGATCGTGATGACGGGTGCGCTAACGCCCGCGCGCTTCAGCGAGAGTGATGCCCCGTTCAATCTCGGGATGGCGTTTGCTGCTGCGCAGACTGCACCGCCGGGTGTGTACATTGTCATGAATGGTGAGGTGTTTCCGGCGGGGGCGGTGCGCAAGGATAGAGAGGCCGCACGGTTTGTGAGGGCGGCGCCGCCGGAGGGGTGAGGGGCGCACAGCCGTGAGGCGCGCCCGGTTGACGGCGTGACGCGCGGCGCAGCCATCGAGCCAAGCGAGAAACGCGGTCAGCTCACGAGCGCCGCATCCAACGTAATCTCTGTCTTGAACAGCTTCGAAACGGGACACCCCGCCTTCGCCTTGGCTGCCAGCTGCGCGAACGTTGCCTGGTCGGCACCCGGGACTTTCGCGCGCAGCGTGAGATGCACGCTGGTGATCGCGTATCCGCCCTCAACCTGCTCGAGCGCAACTTCCGCCGTCGTATCCATCTGCGTCGCGGTGAGCTTCGCTTCCCCGAGGATCAGCGAAAGCGCCATCGTGAAGCAACCCGCATGCGCGGCTCCGAGCAGCTCCTCCGGATTCGTTCCGGGCTTGCCTTCGAAGCGGCTCGCAAAGCCGTATGGATACTCTTTGAGCGCGCCGCTCTCGGTTGAGATTGCACCCTTGCCGTCCTTGATTCCACCACTCCACTTGGCGGAGCCGCGTCGCTTGATCTTCATGTGAGTTTCCCAAGCCGGTTGTTGAAGCCCATAGGATAAGCCGGGGCGGCGGCTCTTCACCAGTCCGCCCCGGCCTCCGTGCGCGTGTGGTCAACGCTATCGCGTACTATCGCGGCGGCTGCGGCTCGCTGTTTCGATTGTCCTTCTGAGCTTTCATCGCATCGCGACAGGCCTTCTTGGCATCCGATTCCGACAGCGTGCTGTTGCTGGCGCGCTCCCGGGCGACACAATCCTTCATGGCCTGATGCTTCGATGAAGTAGACCCACCGCTCGGCGTTGTTGTCTCAGTCGAGGAAGGACTGGTGGACTGGTTAGGCGACGGCCGCGTGTACTGATCCTGGCTTTGCGGTGCCTCCTGAGCGAACGCAGCCGCGCCAGCCGTCAGCAAACCAACACATGTGAGCGCAGCGGCTATCTGGTTACCAATACTACGTTTCATTCAAGCCTCCAGTGAGCACCAATCTGGCAAGTACAATGCTCTCCCCGCGGCGGCAGCGGCATCCGGCTTGAGCCGGTGATTCCTGTCAGCATGCTCCTACGCGCTCCCATAGGTGTGGCCCCTGCGTAGGCGCCAGCGGCGCAGCGCAAGACCGGTGTAAGCTCCTGCCGCCCGGAAAGATCAGGCCCGGCAAGGGGATTGACCCAATGTATCTGCATACCCGGCTGCTGTTCGGAATCGGAACAGTGACGCTGGCGGCGCTGGTGATCAGCCTGCTGGTGCCGCTCGAGTCCATTCGCAGCGATGTCGCCCGCGAAACCGATGCCTCCATGCAGTTGGCACAACTACTGCTAGACGTGCAGCATGCGGTTGGAAGCGCAAAAGCCAGCGCCGAAGCACGTTTCGCAGCCACCGATGAAATCCGCCGGGCCAACGACCTTCGGCACGTCCGAGTCTCATTGGTCGATGACACCGGAGCCCTGCTCGCAACGAGTCCTGCGGACGAGCCCCAGGTGGGCCGCCTCACCAGAGCACTGCTCTCCTCGAGCCCGCCCTCAACCCTTACATATCCGGTCGCCTATCACGCTGTGCCGCTCGGCGAGTTGCGCGTCTCATCCAACCC
>JAQGOF010000166.1 GCA_028293745.1 Gammaproteobacteria bacterium
TTGCCTGGCGGTTCTACACGGTCCCGGGTGACCCATCGAAGCCCTTCGAGAACCAGGCCATGGCCAGGGCTGCCAAGACCTGGTCAGGGGAGTGGTGGAAGTTAGGTGGCGGCGGAACGGTGTGGGAAAGCCTGTCCTATGACCCAGCCCTCAACCTGATCTATTTCGGCGTCGGCAACGGCCTGGAATGGAATCACACTGTCCGAAGTGCGGGAAAGGGTGACAATCTTTTCCTGTCTTCCATCGTGGCGGTGAATGCGGACACGGGCGAGTACGTCTGGCACTACCAGGCCACTCCCGGAGAAGAGTGGGACTACGACGCAGTACAGCAGTTGACCCTTGCTGACCTCAGGTTCGACGGCGTGTCGCGGAAAGTTCTCATGCAGGCCAACAAAAACGGCTTCTTCTACGTGCTCGACCGTACCAACGGCAAGCTGCTCTCCGCACACAATTTCGCGCCGGTCACCTGGGCCCGCGGCGTCGATCTGAAGACCGGGCGCCCCATCGAGAACCCCGGCATTCGCTATGACAAGACAGGCAAGCCCTCCAACCAGATCCCGGGGCCGCTGGGTGCACATACCTGGCACGCCATGGCATTCAACCCTCAGACCGGCCTCGTCTACATTCCAACACAGGTCCTGTCGACCCAGTACACGGCGGATCCGCACTTCAAGCCGCATCCGATCGGCTGGAATCTGGCCACGGGAGCCGAGTTCGGGGATGCGGTCAAAGGTTACCTGCTCGCCTGGGATCCAGTGGGACAGAAAGAGGTGTGGCGCGCGAATTATCTGGGGCCGTGGAATGGCGGAGTGTTGACTACGGCCGGCAACCTGGTCGCGCAAGGTACAGCGGCGGGGGATTTCCGCATCTATCGCGCTGACAGCGGGGAGAAACTCTGGTCGATGTACGTGCAGTCCGGAATCATAGCCGCGCCGGTCAGCTATGAGGTTCGCGGCGAGCAATTCATCGCAGTGCTCTCGGGTTGGGGCGGTGGCTATCCGCTCATGCAGGGAAAGGCATCAGCCGCCTCTGGGAATACCCACAACGTCAGCCGCGTGTTGGTATTCAAGCTCGATGGTCACGCGCAACTGCCGGCAGCACAGCTACCCGCGCTTGCCACGACCAGTCCTCCACCTGACACTGCCGATGCCCGCACTGTGGCGGCAGGAGCAGATCTCTTCGGCCGCTACTGCAGTGCCTGCCATGGTCAGTCCGCCGTTTCCGGGGGCATCACGCCGGATCTGCGTCATTCGAGCTTCCTCGCGAACGATTTTTGGTACCAGATCGTCCTCAACGGGGCGATGCAGGATGCCGGCATGGCATCGTTCGGCAAGGTCCTCGACCAGTCAACGGCGACCGCCATTCGTGCCTATGTGATTCACGAAGCGAATCAGTCCCGGCAGGCACCGGCCAGCAGCCAAAACACAGCTCAATAACTTCCTAAGGAGATGACTTGTGCGGCTCATCCTTCTGGAGGTCTGCGCGGGTATCACCGCGCTCCTGTTCCTCGTCATGCTGGCCGGGATCGCGCGGCATCGCGCACAGCGGCGCTTCGAAGGGGCCAACAACGCCACAGCGATGTCTGAATATCTGTGGGCGGTGGTTCCTTGGGTGATGCTTACAGCGTGCGCGCTTCCAGCCGTGCGACTGATCGTAGCAGGACAATAGACGACTGAGTGGCTCGCGGTATGGGATTCCCGTCGCTCCAGTAGCGGGTTGGGCGTCAGGCGCTCAATCGCTAAGGGTGGCGCCGCACTTCAAGTCGCCTCCGGCCGAACAGGCGTGAGTCTATCGAGCAGGCACCCGGTCGCAACATTGCGACGCACAGACCCACCGCTGCCCACAACATGTGGCTCAAGTCTGCAGCGGCGATGCCGGGGAAATTGCTGTAGAACTGAAGAAGTGCCTGAGCTATTCCTGCTACGGGTGTCCATAGCCCGCCGATCAACAACATTACGGTGATGATTGTCAGACCGTGCATGAGGAGCAGGGTGGGCTCGAGCGATAGCCACACACCGACGTTCGCGTACGCGATGAGCGCGGTAGCGGCAATACAGCGCAGCAGTAGCAGGGCGAAGCCTGGCCATTCACCGGGGAAAGTTGAAAACAGGCGTTGCATGGCAGCCGTCGGCGATAAGTGCGGGTCAGAGTCGAATTATCCCGCGGCGTAACGCCAACGTTACAGCGTCGGTCCTGTCGTTGGCGCGCAGCTTGGCCAGGATATTCTTGACGTGTGTCTTGGCGGTTCCTTCGTTGATCTGGAGCCGAATTGCGATCGAACGGTTCGAATTGATGCGCACGTCCGGGTATTCCTCGCGAATTGCGATGATAGCGTCGATACCGCTCATATCCGGCATCTTGATGTCCATGAGTGTGACGTCCGGCCGAGTGCTGCGGAACTGCTCGGCTTCGCGGCCCGTCGAAACCTCGCCAACCATCGCCGTTCCCGCAGGTCCGGGTCACTACCCAATTATGGTGAGTGCCCGTCCACTGCATATTGGGATTCAGCGGGCGACCCGGCGCTGCTAGCTTTTGTTCATGGAAGCATGCAACGCGGCGGGTCTTATGGACGGTGCTACGACAATCCGGTTCGAATTGGTATCAAAGAGCGGTGAGCAGATGCGTGCGCTGTTCGCGCGCGTTGTCAATCTTCTGATGGGCGCGAGCCGCGAGCTCGAGCACTCTCAGGAGGCGGCTAAAACCTCGATCCACCGGGCCGCTTCACTCCTGCAGGCGCAGATGCGGTATGACGGCACTGAACGGCAGGACCCGCCCCAGGCGTTGCTGGCCTGGCAGATGCGGCTGGTAGAGAGGTACATCGAGGAACATCTGGATCAGCAGATTCTGGTTGCCAATCTGAGCGAGCTTATCCATCTGAGCGAGGCTCACTTCTCGCGGGCATTCAGGCTTGCCTGCGGTGAGCCGCCCCACGCCTACATCGTGCGCAGGCGCGTGGAACTGGCCGCGCAACTCATGCTCGCCGGCCGCGAGCCATTGAGCGAAATCGCCCTCAGATGTGGCTTTCACGATCAGGCGCACCTCAGTAAACAGTTTCGGCAGCTGACGGGAGAAACGCCGGCCGCTTGGCGGCGACTGCGCCGCCGGCCGGCGAAGATGGACTTTGAGATAGCGGGTCAGATCATCCCGAGCGCCTCGGCACGAGACACGGCCTGAGCGCGCGTTTGCGCAGCGAGCTTGAAGAAGATGTTCTTAGCATGTGACTTGACGGTCTCGGGGGTAATGTCGAGGTGCTGGGCGATTCGCTTGTTCGACAGCCCGTCCGCAATCAACTGCAGGACTCCGCTCTCGCGCTTCGTGAGCGGCTGGTTGACTTCGTTCGTGAGGCGCTTGGAGCCGTTCGGCGTAGCTGTGCGAGCGAAATGCCTGAGCAGGTTGCGGCTATAGGGGAGCAAGTCGAGGATCTCTAAATCCCCCACGGGAGGCTCGTGGCACAGCGTGGCAATGAGCTCCCTGACGAACTGTCCGGCGTCGATGAAACTCATGCACAACCCGTTGCCGGCACCTGCTTTGAGTGCCCTGGTCAGAATGTCACGCGCGAGGGGTGCTCGATTGGATCGTGCATGAGATGCGGCCAATTGCAACTGCAGCTGCAGTGTCCAGCGTGCGTCGGAATTCCCGGGAGTCTGTTCCTCGCAAAGCTGCGTAAGACCTGCGGCTGCTTCATCACAAGAGCCGCGTGAAATGGCAAGCCGAAATTCGAGCAGCGCCAGTTGCATGCGCATTGCGCGCTGAACGGCTGCCGGAACGGCAGTTGAGCCCTTGACGAGCGCGACGAGCTCCCTGAAGGAGTCTCCAGCAGCGGCGATGTCTCCATCTTCCAGCAGGATCTGGGAGCATTCAGCCGTGCTGACGGCAACCAACCTCGGCCAGCGGTGTCGTTCGCCCAGCGCCCGTGCATCCCTCAACAAGCTCAGCGCGAGATCCCGCTGACCTGTGTGCATCGAGACTCGAGCCAACACCACATAGGCGCGAGCGGCGCACTCGAGAGAGCCTGACGAGCGGATTGCCGGTATCCTGAAGCGCAGAAGATTGTCGGCCTCTTCGAGGCGTCCTTGCTCGTAGAGCGATTCGGCCAACAAGGCCGCCGGCAACTGGGTTGCGGAGGCATCGCGGCCCAAGTGCTCCCGCGCAGTCTGGAACGCATGTTCCGCAAGGCGGCCAGCGAGCACGGGGCGCAGTTTCTCAAATTCGAGCATCGCATCCCGGCACTGCTCGGAAATCTCCCATGTGCCATGCGGGGCGAGCGGGATGCTCCGGGCAAGTGAAAAGGCGGCGGGCAATTCACCTTGGATAGCCTGGATTGGAAAGTCTGTTTTCGATATGTACGGATTGGCGCTCACGGTTCTGACAGCCACTCATCGATGGATGTGCGCTACGTTATTCCGATGAGCTGCGCCGTGTTGGTAATGACCTGAGGAACTTGTCGAAACCTGCGAAGAGCTCATGCGCCGCGTGCGCGCGCCAGGATTCTGCAAATCAGATCAGGAAGCACCAAGCGCAAGGCTTCCCCACTCGGCCACTGGGCTAGCGGCCATGCAGTGCACGACAAAATTCAGACTCGAGGTGGCTGGCGGTTGTGGGCGCTGGGATGCAGTGTGAGTTAATCCTTGGCCTCAACCACCGCCAAATTCGCTATACTCACCCAGATATAGCGAACATAGACGCTTTTGACCGTCATTTCTGGGGAGAACACTGAATGCGCATGCGAGTCCTCGCAGTAACGTTATTGACCGGCTGCGCCGGCGGGCACGACGACTGTCCTTACCAACCAGAACAGCAGCGGCGGCGTTTCGGAAGTATTCATCAAGAAGCTGTATCTCGAGGGCAAATTCAACAATCTGCTGGTCGTGCACGCGGGATCGTACGACATGCCGTGGGATCCGTTTGCGGAGAGCCTTTATGCCTACCGGTATGTCGAGAAGACCATCACGGATCGGCTCGGGTACTCCAACACCACCGATTGGGGTCTGAATGCGAGCGAATTCCGGGTAGCGCGTTTCGGGCACTGAGTTTCATGGATGTGTCACGTTTCCTGGAACGTCTCGCGGCGGCCGGCGTTAGCGCCTGCGACGGCTCCGCGGGAACTGCGACACGTTTGCCATATCTGGCTCGGGTAACTTTGCGGTCTCCTCGTTCAACAGGCCGGCCGCGTCCGCCTCGGTTAGCTTTGCGACCTCTGCTTCGAGTAGCTTGGCGACGTCGACTTCCTCGAACTTCGTGCCATCCGCAGCACGCAACTCGGTGGTTTCCGCCTCTGGGGGCTCGGCGGTGTCCGCGTCGGGAAGTATCGCGGTGTCTGGCGTCGTGAGTGCCGCCGGAACGGTATCTGTCGCTGGCAATTTTTCGCTTTCCAGCGGCGTTTCATGCGGCGATTCCGCGTCGGATGCTGTCGGCTCAGGAGCTATCGGTTGGGGCCGCATTGGATGTTCCCCACGCAGCATTCGCAACCAGTCCGTTTTACTCAAACTCTCATCTTTGTGCCAGTCAATCTCCACGGTCCCATCCGCTTCCATTTGCTTCTGTTGCATTGATGGCGTCGTGAACGATGAGGGTGCCCTCGTGCGGTTCGGCCTTGTGTCTCGGGCGGCTTCGTCCTTGAACGTCGAGGTTTGTCGCTCGATGGTTCGCTGAGGCTGGCCGCGTAGCTGCTGAGCAGGACGGGATGCTCGCCATTTGGTCACGATTGCGGCGGCCAGGGCGAGTATTGTCGTCAAGCCGAGGCCAATAGTGATCCAGAAATAGGAGCGTGGGCTGGCTTCGGGCTCGGCCGCATCCGCGTCGTTCGCATCGCGGGCCATGGTTTGGGAGGTTTGTAGAGAAGTTGGCGCGGCTTGGCGTGCCTGGGATTGCGAGCTCGCGGCGACTTTCGCCATGAGGTCGATGATCTGCGCGCTTTGCGCGGCGATCGTATCCTGCATTTTGGCCAGCGTTTGCTGGAGCGTTTCGAGTTGTTGCTCCACGTTCTTGCGCTCATTTTCGGTCGCGGCACGGGTGTCGTCGATGGCTCGGCGGTTGCCCGAGGTTGCGGTGGTGCCTGCAGCAGGGGTGTCGCGAAAGTCTGGGGCCGTGTCTGCAAGGGCGCTATCGCCATGTGTAGCCTTTCCGGCTGGAACGGCGCCTGCAGTCGCCGTGAAGTCTGCAGCTGTGGATTTTGTTTGCTGAACATTCGTATGTCGGTGTCGCGTATGGAGGCGAGACACCCGCCGAGTGCTCGATGGCTGCGCGGTGCTGGGTGTCCGCTGAGCGTTTGGTGAGCGCGCGGCACTGAGTTGGCCGTTGCCGAGTCCGGATTGTGCGCTGCCGAAGGTGGATTGCGCACCGGTGGGATCGGACTGTGCGCCGGCAAGTGCGGGTTGTACACCGCGCGGCTGCCAGGCATCGAGTGTTTGTGACGCGTCATCGCCCGGCGCCGGCGGGTCGAGCAATACCGAATAATTCCGGATGACACGTACCGAGGATCCGGCGACCTCAACGGGGAGGTCGAATAACGGCTCGGTCACCACGGCCGTAGACCTGACCTCTATATAGTGTCTGCGCGACTGATCCTCGATGGCTCGCAAGGTGACTGAATCGAGCATTTCGGGGCGAACGAACGCCATGTCCGGTGAGGCTTGCCAGTTGAGGCGCGTGTGAATCAGCCGCCATTCCTCGTCGCTGACATCGATGACCTCGATGCGCGCGCGCAGGGGCTGGTTGAGCCGTGATTCGAGTTGGATGTCGCTGAGCCCGAGGGCACAGGCGAGCATGGGATACAGGCTTGCGCTCGCGACCGACAGCTGGATCAGTAGGCGATTTGTCGAACTTGCCATCACGGCCACCCCTAATGGGCCGCGACATCTTCGCGGTCGCAGCGTGCTCACGAGATGGTGCCCAATTCGAGCCTGTGAATATATCCACTTGGTCACAGAGTGGCCGAGAACCTGGGACGAAAGTCCCTTGTGCGCAAATTGGTGCGACGCACAACTCAGGTCGGGTGCCGGGCTGATCCAACAGGCTGTGAGGCTCAGTGCCCGCGGCGCTTCGTTGTTGCCGCCTTCAGCTGAGGAGAATTGCGCAGACGCGGCAGAACGTCGCGTCCATAGCCCTCGATGAACGCTTTCTGGTCCGGACCTGCCGAGTGAAAGATCAGGTGATCAAAACCGAGCGTAATGTACTTTTCGGCCAACTTGACGTGTTCTTCGGGATCCGCCGAGATGCACACGCTCTGCTTCACTGCATCGGCGCCGACAATCTTGCCATTGTCCTCCGACATCTTCGGTGTATAGATTCGTTCGGTGAATAGCGCGGGTACAAACGTGCCCGCCCAATACGCCTTGCGCAGCTCGATGGCTTTCTGCTCGTCCTGCGTATAGGCCACGCCGATCTCAATCATGCGCGGCATGCGCGCAGGATCTTTACCCGCCTCGCGTGCACCGGCCTCAAAATTTTCAATGATCTGCCGGTACGTGTCGGGCTCGTCTCCACCCACCGTGATCAGGCCATCACCATGCTTGCCGGCAAAGTGCGCGCTGTCGGGCACCAACGAGGAGATGTAAATCGGAATGGACTCCTGCGGCCGCGTATAGAGTTTGGCCTGCCGGGTCTGATAGTGAACGCCCTCATGAGTAGTCTTCTCGCCAGTCCATAGCGCACGAATCAACTCGATGGCCTCGGCCAGCTGTTCCCGTCGCCCGTTGTAGCCCGGCCAGCGGGCAGTACTCGCGTACTCATTCAGCGCTTCGCCTGTGCCGAGCCCGAGATAGAAGCGTCCCGGTGCGAGACACGCCATCGTCGCCGCCGCCTGCGCGATCACTGCAGGGTGGTAGCGGATGATAGGGCACGTGATACCCGTGCCGAGCGCGATCTTTCCCGTCCTGGCAGCGACAACACCCAGCCAGCTCCAGACGAAGCACGCCTGCCCCTGCTCACTCCAGGGATGGAAATGATCGCTGGCATCGATCGAATCGAACCCCGCCTTCTCGGCGGCAACCGCATATTCCGCAAGCTCTGCCGGTGGATACTGCTCCGTCCCGGCCTTCCAACCCAATTGCAACATGGGGTCCCGCTCCAGGTGTGTGGATGTTCGTGCCTGGGCCATATCGCACGCAGGATATGTGCCTCCCCCGCGGTGCCCGGTCCGCTGCTTGCTTAATAACTTCCGTCGATCTGGCGTAACGGTTGGACAATCCTGAGAGTGTACATATGCAAACGCATGAGTCCCCGGCAGTCACCAAGACCAACGGACCGGCCCTGATGGACCGCCGAACGCTCCTGATGTCCTCGGGAGCGCTGGCGGCAGCCGCAATGGGGACGGGCGCTCAAAACGCAGCTTTCGCTCAAAAGGCAGATTCGCGCGGCGGTGTTGGCCGCAAGGCGCTTCCGCTACGCAAGGGAATGGCTGGGTTCATGCTCGCGCACGAACAGTTCTCCGGCCCGCAACTGGTTGAGCTCGGAGCGCGCGCCGAAAAGGCCGGTTTCGATCTGCTCGCAACCAGCGATCACTTTCAGCCCTGGCAGGCTAATCAAGGACACTCGGGTGAAGCCTGGGTCACGCTCGGCGCACTTACGAGGCAGATAACCAGTGTGTGGATGGGTCCCACCGTTACGTGTCCCACGCTACGTTACCGTCCGGAGGTTGTTGCACAAACATTCGCATCATTGAGCAACGCATTTTCCGGGCAAATCTTCCTTGGCCTGGGCTCTGGGGAGGCTCTCAATGAACAGGCCGCCACGGGACAATGGCCGTCATGGCGTGAGCGCTGGGACCGACTCATCGAGGCGAGCGAGATCATTCGCCAGCTGTGGACGGGTAAGCAGGTGACGCACAAGGGCAAGTTCTACACACTGGACGCCAGACTTTACGATCCGCCCGCGAAGCCAATTCCGGTGCTGCTCGCGGCGAACGGCCCGAAGGCCATGCGGCTTTCCGGCCAACATGGTGACGGGCTCATCACCGATCCGCAGACCTGGAAGCAACACAAGGCAGAATGGCAGGCCGGTGTGAAAGCCGCTGGCCGCAATCCCGATGAGCTGCCTGTGCTCGTCGAGCAGTTCGTCGTTGTTGGAGATGAGTCGGAAGCCCGGAAGGCAGCGCAGCTGTGGCGCTTCCTGCCAAAGGCTTTCAAGGGCTATCACAACATTCCCGATCCCCGCGAGATCCAACGTCGCGCCGAAGCTGAGATCCCCATCGAGCAACTGATCAAGGAATGGACCGTCAGTACGGATCCCGCCGTACACGTCAAGGCATTGAACGACCTGTTCAAGAGTGGCGTCACGATCGTGAACGTGCACTCGGGGCAAGCGGATCAACACGCCGCGATCGACTTCTACGGCAGCCGGGTGCTGCCACAGCTGCACTCTACGTCTGTGAGTTGATGACCTTCTGAGTGGGCGGCGACGGTGCTATTGCGCGGCGGTTGCGTCTACGGTGACTCCCTCGCGAACGAACTCGAAGTGCAATAGCCAGACTCGAGAGCCTTGAGTGTCTGCAGGAGCGAACTTCCACTCTCCGGCGGCATCGCCTGCAACGCGCGCGAAATACCTGCTTGGCCCGGGATGTTCCAGGAATTCGCCAACGACATCGCCCGAGGGATCAACGAGGAGGCGCACCGTGACGTTGATATGGCCGCGAATCTTGTCACGTATGGCTTGTGGTACGTCCGGACTTACCTGGCGTAGCACGGATGCCGAAGTGGCCGCGGGCGGGAGAGACGGTTGATCTGGCTGGCGAGAAACAGGACTCGAGAGCTTCGAACGTGGCTCCGCGTTCGTCGCAATGGGCGAAGAAGCGGCAGGTGCAGGAGCAGCGGGCGCGAGAGCAGCGCGTACAGGAGCGGGAGCGGCAGCGGCGGGGCCAGGGGCAGCGCCAGTGGCTGGCCCAGCGCCAGCCTCGGCGGCAGGACCGGCAGGCAGTTGCAATTGTGCTTGTGAGCTATCCGAAGTTGATTGAGGCGAGTTGGAATACTTTGTAAAAAAACGCAAACCAACCCAAACCGCGGCCGATATCAGGAGCACGGTTGCGATGATGGGTAGCAACACGTGTCTCTTGGGGGGATTCTGCTGGGGAGTGGCTTCCCGCGGCGCCTCGCGTGCGGGCGGCTGAGGAGGTGGCACCAGGTGCGCTTGTGGCGCTGGTTTGTATTGTGCTTCGAGCTCAATGACCGTAGGCCGATTGGCTGGGGTACGGTTGAGGCATCGCCGCACGGTGTCAACGAATGGCGCAGGAAAACCGGCCGGTAATGAGGCCGTTTCGGATCGTTCATCAAGCCACGCCGGAGTGCGCTGGGTGAGAGCCTCCACCAAGGTTATGCCGAGAGCCCAGATGTCGCCGGCGGTGGAAATCACGCCGTCTTTCAGTTCTGGAGGATCGTACAACGAAGTCGTGAGGATGCCGGTCGTGGAGTTGCTGGTTGGGCGGACGGTATCGCTGGCCAGTTTCAGCTGATCGTTGACCACCAGGAAGTTCGATGGCTTCAGTTCGCCGTGCACCATGTTGTTTCGGTGCAGGAAAGCCAGGGCGTCGAGGGTGGGAAGCATCATTTCCCGTACTTCGTCGGGACTGAGGGCGCGCTGGGGAAGGATCTGGGCGAGAGTCTGTTCGGCATACTCCATCACCGCGAAGAGAAAATCGCGCCCCCCAAATTGACATCGACCCACGTCGAAGATACGGAGCAGATGCGGATGGGAGAGGGTGGCCGCCGCTCCCCATTGCACGAGCTGCTGGGCCTGCGTTTGTAACGTCTCAGCCGGCACGAATTTGATCGCGACGTCGGCAAGGTTTTGTGCCTTGTATTCGGTCAGGAATACTGCGCTACGGTTTGAGCCACCGAGGAAGCGGCGCAGGGGGAAGATGCCATTGACGACCCGGCTTTCCCACTGCGTCCAGACCTCGGGCTTCGTGACTCGTCTCGGTTCCGCACTCATAAAGGACGACCCGCTCCCATTGTGTACACGAAGATATCACCAACAGGGGAGTGCGGACTCTAAGGCCATATATACAGTGTCGGTATGGCGCGACACAGGGCCTTGTTATGTTTGACCGATCAAGCTCAGCGAGGCTTGAACCGCGATGCTTCCCGAACGGCGCTGTGCAGGCGCTCGATCAGTGCATAGATTTCGCTGCGATGGCCTTTGAGAAGCGGTTGGAATCTCTCTTCGGTGTCGAACCATCCGCTCAAGGCGCGATCCACGAGGTTGGCACGGTCGCGCATGTGTGTGGTTGCTTGTGGAGACTGAGTAATCTTGCGCAGGATGGCGGTTGCTTCTACAAGCGCGCGAGGGTCCTTGGACGGACCTTTGCTGGCAAGCTCGGCGAGCGCGTCACACAGTCGTTCGGCTTCATCTGCGTCCATCGTTGCGATCCTGCTATCGACTACGACGACTCAATGCGGCTCTGTATGTCGCCCGCCTTCTGGCTGGCCCTGAACTCGATGATGCGAAAGTCTGCGAGACCGTGCTTGTGAAAGGGATCTTCCTGGCGGCGTTTAGCTCACCGCAAGAATGCCGTCAACCGCGTCAGGAAGGTGTAGTCACCTTCTATCGCCATCAGCCCGATCAGGACCAGCAGGACCAGCGGCGGGACGAGAATTGCGAATTTCAGCGCCAGGCGTTCCCAGGCCATGTGCATGAAGATGGCGACGATGAAGCCTGCCTTCAGCAACATGAAGATGATGATCAGAGACCAGCGCAGATATCCGTGCAGATGAAAGTAATCGATGAGGTAGGAGAAGGTGCTGAAGACAAACAGCAGGGCCCAGATCCATAGATAGATCGCGAGGGGATGTTGCTGACCTTCTGCATGTTCGTGTCCGGCGTCTGTTCCCACGGCTCTGTTCATGCCCATCTCCAACTACCACAGATAAAAGAATGCGAAGATGAATACCCACACCAGATCGACGAAGTGCCAGTACAGGCCGGTGATCTCCACGGTCTCATAGCTGCCCTTGCGGTCATAAAATCCCGTCCATACCCTGCGGGCTACGACAGCCAGGTAAATCACGCCCGCCGAGACGTGCAGGCCGTGGAAGCCGGTGATCATGAAGAACGAAGAACCAAACTGCACCGCGCCCCACGGGTTCCCCCACGGACGTACTCCTTCGGTGATGAGCTTGGTCCATTCGAACGCCTGCATGCCCACGAAGGTTGCACCGAACCCTGCCGTCATCAGCATCAACGCGGTGGTCTTGGCGCGATGACGGGCGTAGCCGAAGTTGACGGCCATCGCCATGGTCCCGCTGCTGGTGATCAGAACCATGGTCATGATCGCGATGAGGATAAGCGGAATGCGCTGGTTCCCGATGTTGAGTGCGAAGACTTCGCTCGGGTTGGGCCAGGGCACTGTGGTGGATATTCGTACATTCATGTACGAGGTGAGGAAGCAGGTAAAAATGAAGGTGTCGCTGAGGAGGAAGATCCACATCATCGCCTTGCCCCAGGGAACCCGAAACGCCTGCTTGTCGGAGGCCCAGTCGGACACGACTCCGGACAGGCCTTCGAGCGTTGAGGCAGGTTCCCGGGTGGTCGTGGGGGCATGTTCTGCCGCACCTCCCGGCAGGCTCCCGAGCGCCGAGCTGGATTCTCCTTTGTTCGTCAGGGCATTTTCTGACATACGCGTTGATCCGATAGTTCAGGTGGACAGCAGCACGGCGAACAGGACCAGCCATACCAACAGCAGGTAGTGCCAGTAGACGGTACACAGCTCGACACTCAGGCGCAGATCAACCAGCTCGACGCCGGGCCGCGCCATTCTGAAGACGGTCTTACCCCAAACGAACAAGCCACCGAGCAGATGCAGCCCGTGCACTGCCGTGAGGAGGTAGAAAAAGGCGACGGCCGGGTTGCTCGCCACGAAATAGCCGGACGCACTCAGCTGGCGCCACGCCAAGAGCTGTCCGGCCAGAAACGCCCAGGCGAGTACCCCACCCGCGGTCAACCCCGTCCTCAGACGATCCATCTGTGCGCGCCTTGCCCCCCCGCGCGCCCATTCCATGGCGGCACTGCTCAGGACCAGTAAGGCGGTGTTCACCCACAGCTGCCGCGGTACGGCGAGCGGAGTCCAATCTCCGTGCGCATGTTCCATGCGCATGTAATAGGCGGAAATGAACAAGCCGAATAACGACGTGACAACGGCAAGCAGGGCCCATAACCCGATCTTTGCGGGCGGCAGCCCTGCCGTGCTGCCCGCCTCGATCTCTTCAGGCGCCGCCGACCGCTCCCACGGCTTTGCGGTCAATTTTCTTGCCAGCAGCCCCCATACGACGACACCCGCGAGGAGAGCCACAAACGCAACAGTAAGACTCACGACGCGGGTTCCTGCTCACGTCCAGCGGGTGTCAGGGCATCGGGCGGCTGGTTCTGGGGTATGAAATCCTCTTTGGCGCCCGGCACGCTGTAGTCGTAGGCCCAGCGATGGACCACCGGCAGCTTGGGTCCCCAGTTGCCGTGCTTCGGTGGCGTATCGGGTGTTTGCCATTCGAGCGTCGTGGCCCTCCAGGGATTGCCCCCCGCGGGCTTGCCCTTGGAGAGACTCCAGATCAGGTTGAATAGAAACACCAGCTGCACGGCCGCGACGAACAGGGCCGAAATGGTGATGGCCGCGTTCACCGACTGGACCGACTCCGGGAGAAACTCAGTGCCGCCAAAGGCGTAGTACCGCCGTGGCACTCCCAGGATGCCCAGGTAGTGCATGGGAAGGTAGATTGCGTAAGTTCCCAGGAATGTCAGCCAGAAATGGATCCTGCCCAGCGTGTCATTCAACATGCGGCCGGTGATCTTCGGGTACCAGTGGTAGATCGCCCCGAACACGACCAGGATCGGCGATACACCCATGACCATGTGGAAGTGTGCGACGACGAAGTACGTGGCCGATAGCGGCACGTCTACCGTTACGTTGCCCAGGAAGAGCCCCGTCAGACCTCCATTGACGAACGTGAAGATGAACCCGATTGCAAACAACATCGGGACCGTCAGATGAATGTCACCGCGCCACAGCGTGAGCACCCAGTTGTAGACCTTGATTGCGGTTGGGACCGCGATGATCAGGGTGGTCGTGGCGAAGAAGAAGCCAAAGTACGGGTTCATGCCGCTGACATACATGTGGTGGGCCCACACGACGAAGCTCAGGCAGCCGATGGCCAGAATGGCCCAGACCATCATGCGGTAGCCGAAAATATGCCTGCGTGCATGGGTGCTGAGCAGGTCGGAGACGATGCCAAAGGCGGGCAGGGCAACGATGTACACCTCCGGGTGCCCGAAGAACCAGAACAGATGCTGGAACAACAGGGGGCTGCCCCCGCTGTGTGTGGGCGGTTGTCCCATGGAGACTACCGCGGGCAGGAAGAAGCTGGTGCCCAGGAGGCTGTCCAGGGTCATCATGACGGCACCAACCAGCAAGGCGGGAAAGGCCAGCAGTCCGAGGACGGTGGCCATGAAAATCCCCCATACGGATAACGGCATCCGCATCAGCGTCATCCCGCGGCAGCGCGCCTGCAGAACAGTTGTCACATAGTTCAGTCCACCCATCGTGAATGCGACGATGAATATGCCGAGAGAAACCAACATGAAAATAATGCCCCAACTCGATCCCGGAGTTCCCGGGAGCACCGACTGCGGTGGGTACAACGTCCAACCCGCGCCGGTGGGTCCGCCGGGGATGAAGAAGCCGGCCACCAGAACCAGCACGGCGAGCAGATACACCCAGTAACTCAGCATGTTCATGTAGGGAAAGACCATGTCCCGGGCGCCGCACATCAGCGGAATGAGGTAATTACCGAAACCCCCGAGGAACAACGCGGTCAGCAGGTAGATCACCATGATCATGCCGTGCATGGTGATGAACTGGTAATAGTTGTTCGGGGCGATGAGGGAGAAGGCATGCGGAAACCCGAGTTGCAGGCGCATCAAAACTGACATGCCCAGCGCAACCAGGCCGATCGCAATGGCGGTAACCGAATACTGGATTGCGATGACTTTGTGGTC
Source organism: Gammaproteobacteria bacterium (assembly GCA_028293745.1). Taxonomy (GTDB): domain Bacteria; phylum Pseudomonadota; class Gammaproteobacteria; order Steroidobacterales; family Steroidobacteraceae; genus 13-2-20CM-66-19. Next base: position 14,977 of record JAQGOF010000166.1, read on the forward strand.
CTGACTCCAGATGTACTTCCTGATGAATGTTTCCGGGTCGTGAAGTACGTGGTCACGGTCGGCAATTGCAACGTATGCCATTACATACCCCTCCTCGGAAGCTCGGCGCGCTCCAGGGCGGCCCGGCTCGGCAACGGATCCGGGCCGGCGGCCCGCGCATCCAACGTGTGAACATAGGCAAGGAGATCATCTATCGCCCGCTCATCAGGCAGGATCTTGGCCATCAACACCATTTGGGCGCCGGAAAAGTCCTGCGGATGGGTGCCGCGAATACCCTGCTGGAAATTGCGCAGCTGTCGTGCCAGATACCAGTCACTCATGTGCGCCAACCGGGGGGCATTCGTCGACCAGACGCCCTGGCCGGCATTGCCGTGACACGCTGCGCAAGTTGTGTAGAGCGACTTGCCTCTCTCTGGATCTCCCGCCAGTGTCGCGGGCGTACGCTCATCCGGCAAAGAACCAATGTAAGCGATCACGTTGTTGATGGCCGTATCGTCAGCCAGCGTCGCAGCCATCGGTATCATCTGCTTTGCATAGGTGTCCCTGTCGTCAGCCCCGCGAATTCCTTGCTTGAAATTCCGCAATTGCCGCGCGAGGTACCAGCCGGCCTGGCTGTTCAACTTGGGGGCGTTCAGTGCCTGGTTACCCTGCGCCTGGGGTCCGTGGCAGGCGCTGCAGACGGCATAGTTCGCCCGCCCCGCCTCAGCGTTGCCCGCGACCCGGGCGGCCGTCTCGGCGTAGGTTGGTTTCGTGGCCAGCCATGTTTGAAACGCCTTTTCCTCATCCACCACGACGCGGCCGCGCATGGCGAAATGCGCGAGTCCACACAGCTGTTCGCAAAGAACATCATATCGCCCGGTGCGGGTGGGGGTGAGCCAGAAATAGGTGACCATGCCCGGTACCATATCCATCTTGACCCGGAACTGCGCCACGGCAAACTGGTGATTGACGTCCTTGGAGCGCAGCAGAACCTTAACCGGCTTGTTGATGGGCAGGTGCAGCTCCTGGCTCGATACCAGGATGTCGTCTGCGCCCTTGGGGTCCTTTGGATCGATGCCGAACGGGTTCCCAGGCGTGATGAGCTTGGCGTCTGTGGTCCCCAACACGCCGTCCCGCCCGGGAAAACGATAGCTCCAGGTCCATTGCTGACCTACCGCCTCGACCACCGACGCCTCTTTCGGTACGGTTACGAACTTGGCCCATACGAACAAGCCCGGTGTCAGCATTGCGGCAACACCGACCGAGGTCAGTATTGTGAGCCACCACTCGAGCTTTTTGTTCTCCGGCGAGTACTGAGCCTTCTGTCCCTCGCGGTGGCGGTAGAGAAAGACCGCAGAGGCCATGAACAGATTGACGGCCACGAAGACGATCCCGGTGACCACGAACGTGATGTTCACCGTGTCGTCCATCATCTTCCAATTGGATGCGATCGGTGTAAACCACCACGGGCTGAGAAAGTGGAACAGGATCGTTCCAACGACCAACAAAAGCAGTGCGACCGCCATTGCCATGCCTCAGTCCTCCGGTGTGAGTCCAGCTTCCAGAAGGGGAGATTCCGCCCGGCGCCTGACAGGACTGAATGGATTGATGAAATGCCGCTCGATTGCGGCGAGCTGCGCTTCCGGATGCCTGACCCGCATCGTGCGGACGACGGCCGCCTCCTGCTCCTGCAGCGCATAAATCAGGATCAGGCATCGGCCCGCCGCGAGATCGTCGTGGAATTTGGCCAGCTTCCTGTTTTCGCTGGCTATACCTGCCAAGCCACCTTCCCAGGCACCAAACAACGTGGCTACCGCAACCGTTGCGAAGTACACGATGTTGGGGACATTCGGACCGAAGGGCGCGAATAACTTCAGCAGGGCGGCGCCGATCAATCCGGCGCCCAAGCCGATGGCACTGCCAATCAGCCCGGCGCGAACGAGATCCAGGGTTTCGAGGTAGTTACCGGCAGGTATGTGCCGTTGCTCGAGGCCAGCTTCATCCTTGGCTATGACGTGCAGGAAGAAATCCTGGACGCCGACCGCATGCAGATCGTCAGAAATATGACGGGCGCTGTCTAACGTGGGCGCTGTGTAATACAAGCATTTCACTACGTCCCCCTAGGCCGATAGTGGTCACCGCGTACGAATGTGTGCCGGTCGAGGTCTCCTGCGAAAGTGGGTCACTGGTATTTCAAAGCCACGACGAGAGGATCGTGGCGTCCTGCGGCGTCAACGCGGCAGTCAGGCGGGGGCCCAAGCATCACTTGGGCTCTGGCTCGATGAGTAAGCATTGCCGTGCCCCGAAGTTGTGTCGAGTACTCGCACGCGGAAAGTGGCTCCTGCCGCGGAAAGTCCGAACCTGCAGGAGTCTCTCACAACAATTCAGGCTTTGGAAAGGGCTTGGCTTTGACCTACCGGTGCTTGCCCGAGAACCACGCCCAAACGCCAGCACTGAACAGGGTCAGGGCGATGACGGCGAATGGAAGCGCCGGTAGCCAGATGGGCATGTCGTGCATAACGAGGGGCTCCCGTGGTTGGTGTAGTTAGTGCGAGGTGCCCGGAAACAGACGGCAGTAGATGCAATCGTTGTCTGGCGAGTGCTCGAGCCAGATGTGCTGAACCCAATAAGCCCCGCCCCCACGCTTCGAAGCTGCATGTTCCCAACCGTGCTTCTTGCAGTCGTGCTCCAGCACGTCTGCGGGATGCGCTTGCCTGAGAAGCTCGGTCGCACGTTCGGTCTCTACCGCTCCACGCGGAAGCACGGTAATAGTCGCAGCTCCACTGTCGATGCGTTTGGCGAGAATTTCGGGTAGTTCCCGCTCATCCTCGCGCTTCAGCAGTGTTCGAAAGTACTGGAGGCATTTGGCGTGCGCCGAATCGGCTGGCTCGAGGCCGGCGCAACCCAACTCACAGGAGGCCGTGAGATGAACACGGTCCGTAGGGAAGCCGTCTCTGACCAGCATCACTCGCATGCGGTCAGCTGCCTCGTAGTCATTGAACACGGCGAGTAATATAGCGCTCATGTCTCCCTCCTCCGGACGGTCAGTACAGGGAGTGACTTTGTTATCTGGTGGGGAGAGTCTACTCCTGTTAGTGGAAGTAGGGATCCCCCCTTGCAACAGTAGCAAGGTTGCGGTGCAGCACGGTGTCCGACACCGGAAAAAGGGGGCGGTGGGTCGTTTTTGCAGGGCTTCTGCCCAGCTAGAGTCTCAGTTCGCTATTTCAGCGCCTGGCGCACCGAGCTTTCGTCATCGAACATAAGCCATTCGACTACCGACAACGGCAGAGTGCCATAGCTGATCAACTTGTCGTGGAACGCACCGAGGCGAAAGCCGGCGCCCTCGCTGTCGCGATAACGACCGAGCAGACGCATGATCTGCCACTTGCCGGTTATGTACGAAATCTTCTGCGAGGGACTGGAAGCTGCACCCGCCGCCTCACCTTCGGCTGCTTCGCGGTCTAGTCCACCGCCTTCCATGAAGTACTGCACCGCCTGTTCGAAACTCCAGCGACCCGTGTGCAGGTTCACGTCCACCCCAATGCGCGCGGCGCGATAGCGGCTGAGGCGCAATACCTGGCCCTCTGCTGCGGAGTCACGTGGATACAAACCCTCCCGCGCCAGCATTTCTTCTCCATATAAGGCCCAACCCTCGGCGAACACGGTATCCCCGTGCTGACGGCGGATCTCATTCTCGAGATGATTGGCGATCGAGATCTGCAGAAAGTGCCCGGGAATTCCCTCGTGACCGAGAATGGGGCGCGGATCTTCAATGGCCGCCCGAATGTAGAAGTTCCCGCTCAGCGGGTTGTATGTTGGGATGAAGAAGAATCCACCCGGGTCCTTGTCGTACAGACCCGGCGGATTCATGAAGCCGCCGGGGGCCGTCGGCTTGAATGCTTCCGGAAGCTGCCTGATTTGAAACAGACCGACGTACGGTGGAATCGTGACCAGCCGATTCGCACGCAGGAACTCGACGATCTCGGTCAGACGTGACTCGTATGCCGCGAGAAACTCCGCCTGGTCCTTCGGCACGTGCTGCGCGCGTGTTGGATCGGGCGATGCCATCCGCGGATCTTTGAGCAACGCCTCGAGCGCGCGGTAGCGGGCGAGCTCCACTTCGCCGAGATGCGCGACATCGTGCGAGTCGAATGGCAAAAGCAAGACCTGCTTCAGCAGGTAGTTGTAGCTCGCCTCACCCATTGGCTGCCAGTCCGGCATCTTAGTCAGTCCGGCATCCAGCCAGTCCGCGTACTCGTGCAACGACTTGATCGCGCTATCGCGCGCCTTTACCAGTCGCGTGCGCTCCGAGGGCGAAAGATCGTCCGCGAGAGTCATCAGACTTGCGGTGTATAGATCGTCGCCGCCGCGGGCCGCCTGAATTGCGAGGGTCGCATATAGCTTCACTGGACGCGTAAGGTTCGTACGGCCAGTGCGCAGCAGTGCGGGCATCCTCTCGAGCCGTACTGTTGCGGCCAAAGCGCGGGCCCGATGCGGTGCATACTCCTTCTGGAGCAGACTGAAAATCGAGTTGGTGCACTCGTTCACATAGAGCTGTGGATCTGAGCTTTCCGGGTCGAGTTTGCGGCCGAAGAAATCCGCGCCGGCCAGTTGCGATTGAAACAGAATGCGGTCGACGCGATCGTCCTTGCTCCAGCCGCTGGTGTCGAGGGCGTCCAACTCCTTCAACATATCGCTCAGGTGCTGACGGCGCAGGAGCACCTCGCTCATTTTGTAGTCGGTCAGGCGAGTGTCGAAGCGGTGATCGCCCGCACCACTGGTGGCGACCGGATAGGCCGTGTCGCGCCATTGATAGTAATCGTGTGCGATCTTACGGAGCTGTGCCGGGTCTGCTGCGGCTTGCAGGGACAGGAGTGCAATCAGCGCGGCCAACGGCAGGCGGAACAAGAACCTATCCCCTGCGCATGCGGAGGATTGCCTTGATATCGATCTCTTCGCCATACGGGCGCAGGTCTTCACTTCCACTCTCCACAGCAAACATCGCCATCCGATCTGCCAGCTCGTTGCCTTCCGTTCCCACATGTGCGCTCACATGGATCAATTGCAACTGAGATTCCAAGCGGCCATACACCGCGTGGGCGGCCTGGATAATACTCAAATTCTTGATTTCTCCGCCGGCCTTGCGCCAGCCTTTCGCTTCCCAACCCGCAGCCCACTTTGATATACAGTTGATGGCATACGTGGAGTCACAAAGTATCTGTGCCGTTTGTCCGGCAACGATGGCTGTTTCCGCAATGAGTAGCGCGTGATGCAGCGCATTGAGCTCCGCCGTGTTGTTGGTACCATTCGGGTTGTAGAGGCCGTACCACAATTGCACCGGCGTGCCGTCACGATAAACGGCGATGCCTGAGCCCGCATTGCCTGGATTCGGTTCGCAGGCACCATCGCAGTAAATCTGCAAGCCAACGGTGGCGGTAGGGACCTTGGGGCGAGCAGGATTATTTACTCTCGCCGTCGCCGGTCTCGTACCCACAGACGCGGGTCTGCCCGCTCGGAAAGCCTGATCCGCCTCTGCGTGGCTAGGGAACGATTTGAACCTTGCGCCGGGAAATTTATCGACGTGCTGGTGTGTTGTCGCCCAGTCCGTGAACACACCGGTCTTGCGTCCTGCCCATACAACATAAAACTTCTTTGCCAAATCGATCCCTCGTTCAGTGCGTATGTTCAGCGCCGTGATCGGCGGGGAGGCCTTTGGGCATTTTCTGAGGGCGCGGCATTGGTGAGCGGGCCGATCTGTTGGACGATCGTATCGAGAGTCGGCTGTTCGCCGCGTACATGGGCATCGATGGAGGCGCGCATTGCGGCGAGATGCTCGGGCGTAGTGCCACAGCAGCCGCCGATGATTCGGGCGCCGGCATCGATAGCCAAGCGCGCGTAGTTAGCCATCAGCTCAGGCGTGCCGGAGTAAACGGCCTCGGTACCCTCGAAGTGAGGTACGCCGCAGTTACCCTTGGTCACGAGTGCATACGGTGAGCCTTGCATCTGCAGCAAGCTCACTAAGATGTCGGATGCGCCCACACCGCAGTTGGCGCCGATTGCCAACGGCGCTACTGGTTGTGATGCCACCGCGTCGGCCAGCGAGCGGGGAAGCAGACCCATCATCGTGCGACCGGCCGTGTCGAACGAACAGGTGATCACGTATGGCAGACCGACGGTGGTCGCCGCAGCGGCTGCAGCGCTTACTTCTTCTGCTGATGACATCGTTTCCACCCACGCGACGTCGGCGCCGCCATCGCGCAATCCGCGTATCTGCGTGGTGAATGACGCAACGGCGATTTCATGCGTAAGCGTTCCCATTGGCTCGAACAGTTCGCCGGTGGGACCGACCGAACCTGCGACCACGATTGGCCGATCGGCGGCATCGGCCACTTTGCGCGCGAGCTCGGCGGCGCGTTTGGCAAGCTCGTAGGTGCGGTCTTGAGCGTTGTGCAGCTTCAGCCGCTGCGGATTGCAGCCGAACGTGTTGGTGAGAATGATGTCCGCGCCGGCATCGGCGAATCGCTGGTGCAGGTCCGTGACGGCATCAGGTCGGTCTGTGGTCCAGAATTCCGGCGGTTCGCCCGAGGTGAGGCCAGCATTGAAATAGTTGGTGCCGGTGGCACCATCGGCCAGAAGCACGCGGTTGCCCGCGAGAAGGGCGGAAAGTGAGGTACGCATCCGTCCATGATATCGCAGCGCTTGGTAGCCATTCGAGCCAGATAGTGCGGACAATGGACCCACTAACAGGCATTGTTCGGGCGTAGTTCGGATTTTGCGCCTTGATCACCGTCAAGGAAGCGACGGCTGCGCGAGGACAGTATCGACGAGATCGCCCACCGGCATCCTCGGAGAAGCGGCTGTGACCGTGATGAACATCGCCAAGTTCGAGCGCTTCTTTCGCCTCGCTGCCAGCCTCGACGTGGACAAGGAGGACTTGCGGCGCTACAGCGATTT
>JAQGOF010000167.1 GCA_028293745.1 Gammaproteobacteria bacterium
CCACCAGCCTGAGCGCCAAGGCAAAGGCGTTGGGCGTGAACCCGGACGAGTTGGTCTACGACGCCCTGATCGCCGATGAGGGACGCGCGTTCCTGTTCTTCCCGATGCACAACTATTCCGAGGGGAGCCTGGAGAACGTACGAACCATGCTGGCCAATCCCAACACACTGTCGGCCCTCTCCGATGGCGGCGCCCATGTTGGAGCAATCTGCGACGTGAGCCTGCCCACCTTCATGATCACCTACTGGTGCCGTGATCGCACCCGCGGCCCGCGCTTCGGTCTTGCCGAGACGATCCGCTCCCAGACCAAAGACACCGCCGAGGCCGTCGGCCTGAACGATCGTGGCGTGATTGCGCCCGGCTATTTGGCGGACCTGAACGTCATCGACTTCGACCGGCTGAAGCTCAAGGTCCCCTACATGGTCTACGATCTGCCCACTGGCGCGCGCCGGCTGATGCAGGATGCCGACGGCTACATCGCGACCGTCAAATCGGGCCAAGTGATCTATCGTGAGGGGCGGGCGACCGGAGCGCTACCCGGCCGCCTGGTCCGCGGCCGTCAGTCCGCGCCCCACTAGCCGTGACCCGGCCGGTGTGAACGGGCTCGGGCGATCATTTTCCGGACGGACGCGTTCGCGTGAATGAAATTCAACTCGATCTCAGGATGCGACTGGGCAAACACTCTGAAGATTTCATCCGCGAACGCCTGTCCAATCGAATCGATCTCTGAGAAGTCGAAAACGACTGTGCGGAATAGATCCACTCGCGCCAAGACCCGCTTCGCCTGCGAACGCGCGATCAGGGGATCGCCGACGTACTGTGCGAGGACAACTGGCACGACGGTCCGGCTGAAGTCGTAGTCTTCGCCCGAGACGTACTCATCGAACACTTTTTTCGTAGTACGGCTCGTCTGGCTTTCAAGGCGCATCCACACTGTAGTGCCGTTTTGGTACTGCGGGTTGTCACGAATCCAGTCGTTGGCTTCACCGTCAGTGTGGGAGAATGACACCCCGCCCGAGAGGATGTCGAAGGTGTCGAACATTCTCGAAGTGAAGAAAATACGTTCACCGGTGTGGCGGGCCGGATCGGTGGTCAACTTCCCCTTCGACAGCTCCAGGATGGCGTGTCGCTCATCGAGCAACCCCAGTCGGCTCTGTAATTTTCTGAAGATGCCGACGCCATCGTCGGCGACGATCATTTCCGTATCAGCCGCCGTTCGGCGAACCTCAACGCCGTAAAGACGGCAAGTGCGTCAAGGAAGTAACACTCGCAGCATTTCAGTAAAACGTTTTGCCAGAGAGAGCCGCTGCGCGCATTCCCGGTGTAACAGAGTACAACGTGCCGAGCGATGAGTAGGCTTCGCAGCGCGCGACCACATTCTTCAAACCCAACCAATCCGCGTACTTGAGAGGTCCGCCGACGTGGCGCGGGAATCCCAGTCCCAACAACAGGCTCATATCCACCTCGGCGGCGGAGTCGGCGATACCTTCTTCGAGGCATCGGACTGCCTCGATGATCATCGGCAGCATGAGCCGCTCGAGCAGCTCTTGATCCGCGAACTGCCTGAGCCCAACTGGTTGCACGCTCGCGAGCAGCTGCGCCGTTTGCGGGTCGGTTTCCTTCCGGGGCTTGCCCTTGGGGTCGCGCTCATACCGGTAGAACCCCGCCCCGCTCTTCTGGCCGAGCCGCTTGTGCTGCACCATCAGCTCCACGGCATGCGCAAACGTGATCTTCATCCGATCGGCAAAACCCTCCGAGATCACCTGCAGGACGTGCAACAGCGTATCCATCCCGACAACATCCTGCAGATAGGCCGGCCCCATTGGCCAGCCGAAGCTCTCCATCACCCGATCGATGGCGACGTAGTCGGCACCATCGTGGAGGGCACGCAGGAAGCCGATCAGGTAGGGAGTTAGAATGCGATTGACGAGGAATCCCGGACATTCCTTCACGACGATGGGGGTCTTGCCCATGGCGGTCGCGTACGAAGCGACAGTAGCGGCCGCGAGCTCACTGGTGTTCGGTCCTCGGATCACTTCCACGAGCGGCATCACCGGCACCGGGTTGAAGAAGTGCATGCCCACGAAGTTCTCCGGACGTGCCAGGCCTCCGGCCATCTCCGAAATCGACAACGAGGAGGTGTTCGACGCGATGATGGTATTCGGCCCGACCCGCTTCTCGACCTCCGTCAATACGATCTTCTTGACCTTCATATTCTCGACCACCGCCTCTACCACGATATCCACCGATTCGAAGCCGCTGTAATCGAGTGTCGGGCGGATGTCAGCCAACACTGCTTCTGCCTTGTCAGATTTCATGCGCCCGGACTCCACCTGCTTGCTCAGCAGCTTCTTCGCTTCGGAGACACCCAGGTCGAGGGCGCTCTGTGCGATGTCCTTCATGACGACAGGAGTTCCACGCACGGCGGAGGTATACGCGATGCCGCCGCCCATGATGCCGGCACCGAGGACAGCCGCGCCCTTCACCTTACGCGCGATCTTCGCGTAGCCCTTGCTCTTCTTCTTGACTGCCTGATCGTTGATAAAGATCTGTACGAGGGAATTCGCCGCCTGAGTCCGCGTGATCTTCGCGAACGCCGCGCTTTCGAGCTTCAACGCCTCATCCCGCGACAGTCCGGCGGCCGCTTCCATCAGTTCCACAGCCGCTAGCGCCGCCGGCTGGTGAAGTGCGCCTTTGGCGAGCGCCTCCTTTGCTTTGAGGAAGGCCATGGCATCCGCACTAAAGGGGCCGCGGCGGACCTCTCGGCGGGCGCGCCAATCGCCTGAAGCGATCAGCGACTCCAACAACAATTCCGCAGCGCTACGCAACGCTTCAGGCGCAGCCAGCGCATCGACGGCCCCGGCCGCCAGCGCGCTCTGCGCGTTCTGCGGCCTGCCGCTGGAAATCCAATCTATGGCCACACCTGAGCTCGTCACACGCGGCAGACGAACGGTCCCGCCGAAGCCTGGGAACAAGCCGAGCGAGACTTCAGGCAAGCCGACCTGCGTGGATTCGGACATCACGCGCGCATCGCAGGTGAGCGCCATCTCAAACCCGCCGCCCAATGCCAGGCCGTTGATCGCCGTGACGCTCGGAACATTCAGGTCCTGGAACGCAGTGAACACCGCGTTCTTCCGTGCGATCTGCGCTTCAATCTGGGCCAGCGGCTGGGCGAACATCGTGATGAACTCGAAGATGTCCGCACCGACGATAAACACCTCCTTGGCGCTCGTGACGAGCACACCGCGGACTCCGGGGGTCCCGCGGATAGCGTCCGTCGCGGATTTGAGCTCGGCGACCGTCCGGGCATCGAACTTGTTGATCGATTCGTTCTGACGATCGAAGCACAGCTCGGCGATCCCCGTGGGACGCAGCTCAACTCGAATGGACTGACCGTGAAACATCAACGACTCCTCATGGGGGCACGACGGTCAACAATCGGTCGCGCTGCCTGATTTACTTGCTGGTAACATGCAACCTATACTGGTCACCGCCTACACGTCAACGAAGACCTAAGGTGCGTCATGACCCAATCCTTGTACGACATTCCACTGCAACGGATCGACGGATCGCCCAGCAGCCTTGCGAGCTTTCGCGGCCGCGTGCTGCTGATCGTCAATGTGGCTTCCAAGTGCGGACTGACACCTCAATACGCGGGGCTCGAGTCCCTCTGTATCAGGAGAAACGAGCCAAGGGCCTGGAGGTGCTCGGCTTCCCCGCGAACAATTTCAAGGGTCAGGAACCGGGTAGCGACAGCGAGATCGCCGGCTTCTGCTCGACCACCTATGATGTGCATTTCCCGCTCTTCTCCAAGATCTCTGTCCTCGGCGTGGACCAACATCCGCTCTACGCAGAATTGACCGCGGCGAAACCAGCAGCAACAGGCGACGGTCCCTTCCGTGAGCGCTTGAAAGGCTATGGAGTGAATCCCGAGAAACAGGCGGACGTGCTGTGGAATTTCGAGAAATTCCTGCTGAGCCGCAAGGGCGAGATCGTCGCCCGTTTCGCGCCGGATGTTGCGGCGGACGATCCGCGGTTACTTTCAGCCATTGATGCAGAGTTGACCAAGACAGCCTGAAGACCCGGTCTCATTCAACTGATCAGGAAACCGCCCTGCAGCGCCACGGACCTGCTTGACTAAGAACATGTACGACCATATTATGTGACGGTGAGCCGAATTTCCAACAGAGATAGGATTCTCGCCAATGGGTTCAAGGTCGTGCTTGAGCGCGGCTACGTCGGCGCCAGCGTGCGTGACATTGTCGAGGCCTCCGGTGTGCCGCAGGGATCATTCAGCAACCACTTCACTTCCAAAGAAGCTTTTGCGCTTGAGCTTCTTGAGCGGTACTTCGCGAACGTTCGCGTCGTGATTGACGAAACGTTGCGCAATGATGCGCAGTCTCCGCTGAAGCGATTGCGCGGTTATATTGACGCGACCATCGCCACCATCAGGAATAATGAGACGAAGAATGGCTGCCTGTTCGGCAACTTCACTGCCGAATGCGAGCATAGCGAGATCATGCGCAAGCGCTTGATTGAGATCTATGCCGAGTTGCAAGAGGCCGTTGCGTATTGCTTAAAGGCAGCGATCAAGGCTGGCGAGCTTCCCAAGACCTTCAAAGCTGCCGAAGTAGCCAATTTTGTCGTCTCCGGCCTGCAAGGTGCCGTTCTGCTCGCCAAGGCTGAGCGTGATATGGCTGCCGCCGAAAACTTCAAGAAAGTCCTGTTCTCGACGGTTCTGATCTAAGCAGCAAAGCGATCGATCAGGGCTGCCCCGTTATGCCAGTCGCGCATGATTTGCTTCCGAAATAATATGTACGACCGTATTGCAGGGATGTATTGTGGGGTGGACGTCTGCACGGCGAGGGACCAAGACGGATCAACTTCAAACCCAACTTCAGGAGATTCAGGTGAAGAACAGTAGCGTCGTAATGTTGTTCGAGCATCACTGCGAGTAAGGCCATGGGAAAGCTACAAGGTAAGGTGGCGGTCATCACCGGTGGCACGACGGGCATCGGCTTTGCGAGCGCGAAGCTCTTCGTCAAAGAGGGTGCCTATGTCTTCATCACCGGCCGTCGACAGAAGGAACTCGATGATGCCGTGCATGCGATCGGCAACAACGTCACGGGCGTTCAGGGGGATATTGCCAAGCCGGCCGACTTGGACCGCCTCTATGAGCGCGTCAGGAAGATGGGGCGAATCAATGTCGTGTTCGCCAACGCTGGAATCGGTGGATTTGTTCCACTGGAAGGCATCACAGAGGAGTATTTCGATCAAACGTTCAACATCAATGTCAGGGGAACACTGTTCACGGTACAAAAGGCCTTGCCCCTGCTGAATGATGGCAGCTCAATCATCCTCACCGGATCCGTTGCCGGTGTCAAAGGCACTCCCGCCTTTGGCGTTTACGCAGCATCCAAGGCCGCCGTCCGCTCTTTTGTGCGAACCTGGACCTCGGAGTTGAAGGAGCGTCGCATCCGCTCCAACGTCGTGAGTCCTGGTCCCGTCAACACACCAATTGTGGATCTGCAACCTCCGGAGACCATTGCAAGGATTGTGTCCACCATACCGATGGGACGCATGGGCGAGGCCGATGAAATTGCCAAGGCTGCCCTGTTTCTGGCATCCGATGACTCCAGTTTCGTCACGGGCATTGAGCTATTTGTTGATGGCGGCAGAGCGCAAATCTAGTCGAGAGGCCACTCGAGCCCTCCGGAGCCGGTAAAGAGGCCAACATGCCAGACAAACGTGAAATACGAGGTCCGATCCGTGTAGGGATCGTCGGTCTCGGTAACTGAGCCAAGTATGGCCACATTCCGGTCCTCAACTTACTGCCGCATTACAAGCTATCGACGATCTATAGCCAGCGGCGCGATGCGGCCGAATCGGCTGTCGCTGAATACGGCCTTACCTGCGTCGCTAACACATTAGACGAACTCGTCAATCACCCGGAGGTCGATCTCGTCGTCGTCCTGACGACGGCCCCTCAACAAATCGTCCTCATCGAGTTCTGCCGGAGCGCTCGAGGGCAGCTGCTCGGCGAGATAACCGCAGGCTTGCGGCCGGCATCAGCTGCCGCTGACAGTTGCACGAAGGCCCTGACCCCAGAAGTTGTTCGAAGGTCGGCGTGCGCCAGCCAGCGCTGCCCGATATCGGTGAACGCCTTGTCCGACGCTCGAAGGCCGAGTTGGGCACAATTCCATATGGTGACCAAGGGCAATTGTTTTCTCGACTTGGAAAATGGCGAAACATTCCATCTGCAGGCGGGTAGCCTGTTGCTGTTACCGCGCGGTGACGCTCATATCGTTCGGTCGTCCCATGGAGGACGCAGCCGGGCGGTGCCCGTCCGCGTTGAGTACAACAACGCGATCCGTGTCAAGACAAACACACTCGGTTCGAGCGACACGGAGTTGATTTGCGGGCGTCTTCAGTTCGATGGAGGTCCGAGCGGCTTGATCGTCGCCACCCTGCCTGCGGCGATCCTGCTCAACGTGAACTCGGAGCGGGCGCTCGGCCACATGCGCAGGCTGGTCCAGATGATCGACGAGGAGTTGACGTCAGCTCGCGCGGGAGCCCTGGCGGTCGCCTCCGGTCTCTCCAGCGCACTGTTAGTGTTGATGCTCCGCGTGCATTTCGAGCAGGCGGATTCCTCGAGCGGCCTGCTGAAACTTCTGTGCTCACCGGTTTGCGCGAAGGCCGTAACCGCGATCGTCAACAATCCGGCGCATGAATGGACCTTGGACGCGCTCGCTCATAGATCGCATGTCTCGCGGGCAACTCTGGTCCGCGCCTTTCAGAAGGCGGCTGGCATGGCGCCGCGCGCCTTCCTCGCGGAGGTCAGGTTAAACCTTGCGCGACAGAGCCTTGCTTCTACAAAGCAATCTCTGTTACGGGTGTCCACTGCAGTCGGCTACGCTTCTGAAAGCGCTTTTGTCCGGGCGTTCAAACGGCGGTTTGGGGTCTCACCGGGGAAAATCCGCCCCAGATAACGCATCCTCGAATACACGCCCGTTCATGATGGGGTTGATGGTTGTGCAATCGAGCCGGCGTGCCACAATGACTCATTCACGCCACCGACGCTTTTTCCCTGTCGCGCCTAAAGGAGCTGGCGGATCCAGACCCCTGAGGTCCCCGAATTTGCCTGGCTTTCTGCCCCCGGTCAAGACGACGAGCAAGCGTTTGACTGCTCAGCTCTTGACGATGAAACTGCGTCCGATGAGCTGTCGATGGATCTGGTTGGTTCCTTCCCAGATCTGGGTGATCTTGGCGTCACGCATCAGTCGTTCAACGCGGATGTCCTTGCAGTACCCGTACCCGCCGAAGAGCTGCACGGCGTCCGTAGCCATGCGCATCGCCAGGTCCGATGCGCGCATCTTCAGGATGGAAGCCTCTATCCCGAAATCCACTGCGCCGCCGTCGATCATTCTACCGACCGTCCACAGCCAGCTTTCGGTCAGTACGAGCTCCGCGGCGAGGTCGGCCAACATGAACTGAATGCCTTGGAATTCGATCACCTTACGGCCCGACTGACGGCGCAGGTTGATATAGGCCACCGCGTCCTCGAAGGCTGCGCGCGCAATGCCCAACGCATGAGCGGCGATACTCGGGCGCGAGAGGTTCAGCGAGGCGAGCAGAATCGCCAGACCGCCGCCCGGCTCGCCGAGTAGATTCGCGCGCGGTACACGACAGTCGTTGAACTGGATGCTCGCCGTACTGGATGCACAGTTGCCCAGCTTGTTCTCGAGCCGCACGACGCTCAGGCCCGGCGTATTCTTCTCGAGCACCAACACCGAGACCGCGTGGCGGGGGTTGTCGATTCCGGTCCACTTGCCGAACAGCAGATACAGGTCCGCCACGTCACCGTTGGTGATGAACGTCTTGCCGCCGTTGACCAGAATTTCGTCGCCCTGCGCGGTGAAACGCGTCGTCATTCCCGTCGCGTCGGAGCCGGCGCCCGGTTCGGTGATCGCGAGCGATCCGATGCCTCCCGCCGCGATGCGTGGCAGCAGGCGCAGCTTCTGCTCCTCGGTGCCGAACTCAATCAGCGGCTTCGTTGCATGGAAGTTGGTCGCCCAGGTGATGCCGGTCGAAGCGCAGGCCTTGGAGATCTCCCGTACGCAAGCGAGATAGCAGGAGTAGGAAAACGGCGAGCCTCCGTAGGCCTCCGGCACGAACATCGCGTTCAGACCGAGCGCGTTGATCGCGCGCATGTTGTCCCAGGGAAACTGCCTGGTCCGATCATATTGCTCGGCGCGCGGGGCAATTTCCTCTGTCGCAAGCGCGCGCACGCTGTCCAGTACCATGCGCTCCTCGTCGGACAGGCGCAAATCTGCGTCAAGGCGCTCCAGCACCGTCATGCAGTCAACCTCCGCTCGTCACGTACGCAGCTCAATGACCGAACGTGTCGGCATCCGGTGCACGGCGCTCCGCAAAGGAGCGTGAAAGCTCTTTGGATTCCTTCGTCTTCAAATAACCCGGTAAGAGCAGATCGTGCGAAAGTCGCGCAAGTCCGCCGACACCGCCATGCCGCGCGTTGAAAGCCGCTTTGATCGACGCGAGCGCGAAGGCACCTCGGTTGGCAATATCAACGGCGTAGGCGCGAGTTGCCTCTTTCAGTTGCGCATCGGGCACTACGTCGTTGATCAGCCCGATCTCCTGTGCCTGCGCGGCCGTCATCTTCGGATTGCGGAACCAGATGTCTTTGGCGCGCTTCTTGCCGACCAGATCTTCGAGGTACCACGTTCCGTACCCCGCATCGAAGCTGCCCATCATCGTACCAACCTGACGAAACACTGCGCTCTGCTTCGCGATAGTTACGTCGCAGACCATTTGCAGGACGTTGCCGCCACCGACCGCGAAGCCGTTGACGCTGGCAATTACCGGCTTCTGCAGCCGATCGATGCTTTCGTACATTTCCAGTGTCGGCAGCACTCCGGCATAGAGCTGGGTGTCCTCCATGCCTTCCTTGCGCCCGCCAATGCAGAAGAACTTGTCGCCCGCACCCGTGATCACCAGCACGCGTGTGCGGGTCTCGCGGCGGACCGCGTTGATGCAATCACGCACCTCGTGACACATCCTCTCGGTGAACATGTTGCCGTCCTGCGGACGGTTCAGAGTCAACGTGCCCACGGGGCCGTCTTCTTCGTAAGTGATCTCGGCGAAGGTCATTCCGTACTCCAGTTCATATGATTCCATCGGCACGCAGGCGCTCCAGCGCGGCATCGGTCACGCCGAGCCATCCCTGCAGCACGGTGCGATTGTCCGCGCCCAGCCTGGGTGGCGGCTTGGCACAACTCTCGCTGACTCCATCAAACCGGATTCCCAGGCCCACCTGCGGGACTCGCACGCCATCACGCTCGAAGTGGTAGAGAAAACGTGCAGCTCGCAGGTGAGTATCACTGCCCACCTCATCGAGCCGGTTGATAGGCCCAGCCGGCACGCGTGCCTTCGCGAAGATATCGAGCCACTCATCGCGCGGCTTGTTCTTCAACACCCCGGCGATCTTTGCCACGAGCTCGGACCGATGCTCACGCCGCAGTGCGTTGGTCGCGTGTGCGGGATCAGCAGCATTCGCAGGCTCACCGACCGCGGTCCAGAAGCGCGTCCAGATCGCATCGTTGCCCAGGCCGAGAGTCAACGGCTCATCGGCTGTTTCGAAAGCCTGGTAAATGGCAATGACGCTGTCGCGTGCGCCCGAGCGGCGCAGCAGATCTCCCGAACCCAGATACGACATCAACCGGGGCGCCATAAATCGAGTCATGCTCTCGACCAGGGAGATGTCGATGCGGGCACCGATGCCGGTCCGTTGCCGGCGAAACAGCGCGGCTACGGCGGCAAGCGCCGCGTCTTGGCCTGCCAACAGATCGGCCGCAGGCGTGCCTACTTTCTGTGGCGGTGATTCGCGCTCGCCGGTCATGTCCATTACACCCGAGTGTCCTTCGGCGATCAGGTCGTAGCAGGGCAGCTCGGCACGTGCGCCTTCGAGCCCAAAACCCGTGATGGAAACATGCACGATGTCGGGCCGCAGCGCCACGAGGCTCTCATAGTCGACGCGCAGCTTGCGTTGTGCCTTGGCGACGAGATTGAGCAACATCACATCGGCACGCTCGACCAGCTTGACGAGCAACGCATGACCTTCCGGCGCCGAGAAATCGAGAGTCACGCTGTGTTTGTTGCGGTTGACGCTCAGATGCCAGAGGGAATCGCCGCCGAGGAACGGCGGCCCCCAGGCGCGGCAGTCATCGCCCTTGTCCGGCTTTTCGATCTTGACCACCGTCGCGCCGAGGTCTGCCAACAGTTGGCCCGCATAGGGCCCGGCAATCGACCCGGTCAGATCGAGGACGATGATGCCCGCCAGCAGGTCCAATCCGTGCGAGGCCTTGCTGGGCAGCTCATCGGCGGGGATCGCAGGGGCCATTCACGCCGCCAGCGCCCGATATCGTTCGGGCACCGGAATATTGAACAGCTTCGCCGAGTTGAGGCCGAGGATCTTGTGTATCTGCTCGGGGCTGAGAGCCTTTGCCCACGACTTGATCGCCGCCTCACTATTGGGCCATGAACCCTCGATATGCGGATAGTCATTGCCCCACAGGAATGTTTCGGCTCCCATCCAGTCGATCAGCTGGATGCCGACCGGGTCGGTCTCGAAGCTGGCGTGGCCGTGCATGCGGAAATACTCGGAGGGCTTGTACTTCAGCTTCGGCGACACCCAGAAGCCATGGCAGTCATGTCCATGATCCATCGCCCACAGCGTGTATGGCACCCACCCCGTCCCGGCTTCGATGGTTGCGAACTGTAGCTTGGGATAGCGATCGAATACGCCGGAGGCGCATAGCTGCACCGTCGGCTCGAGCACGGTGTTCATCGCATGCACGACATAGTTCAGGATCGCGCCGCCGTTACCGGTGGCGGTGCGTGGCTCTTTGCCGGTGCCCGCATGAAAGGTGACGGGCAGGCCGGTGTTGGAGAGCGCGGCCCAGACCGGATCGAACTCGGGCATGTTGTAGCCCGTGCCTCTGACCAGAGGAGGCATCATGACGAACTTGAACCCGAGCCCCGCAACGCGCTCGATCTCCTTCACCGCCGCCGGGATATCAGCGGGCGCGATGCAGGCGGCCGGGAAGCTGCGGCTGTGCCCATGGAAGGTCTCCTCGGCCCAATCGGTCCAAGCCCGGCACATGACGACGTTTAGCTCAGGGTCCGGTGACTGCCAGTTCACCAGCCCCTTGTTCGGAAAGATGATTTCGGCATCGACACCGTCGTAGTCCATGTCGCGATAGCGATCCTCGGTGTAACCGCCCTGTCGCTGGAACATCGCCCCCTTGGTGCGATCCAGCGTCGGACGTTCACCGCTAGCCGCGGCCTTGTCGATGAACTCCTCGACCGAAACCGATTCGTCGCGCGGCGCCTCGCGGATGCGCGAGGGCCGGATGCCCTCGGCGACGAACCACTTGCGGCCCTGGTCATCGACCGTGATTCGCGGCAGTCGCTCGTGAAAGCGCTTGTCGACGCGGGCACTCCACACGTCGATGGGCTCATTGACGTGCGAGTCCGCCGAGACGACGAAGAAATCCTGCAGCACGGCCTTTGCGGGGGTCCGGTCGGGCGCCCGCGCCGCGGCGTTGCTGTTACCCATCTCTACCCACCTCTATTCTTATCAATATAGAATATCTGCTATGCTGAGTTACAATATGCCAAGTGTCAAGAAGGTTTAACCGGCACAATACGCGCTCCGCTATAGGCACGTGGTCCGTCGAATGGTATATTCCATTACCCGCTAACAGTTATGCCTCATTATTCGGGTGGGCCGCTGGAACCACCTTTTCTTCAACCGCAAGGGGACTTCTCATGGTTGCAAAGATGAAAGAGCTGAAGTCGGAACGATGGCCTGACGGCTCGGTGATAGCCCGCACCAAGTCGCTCCCGTGGACCCCATGGGCGCTGCCGGGCTCCTACTTCAAGCTGCTGCACATCAACCGGACGATGAACATATCGGTCGCGCTGATAAAGATGGATCCGTCCGAGAAGACACCGCCTCATCACCACTACGGCGAAGCACAGGTCTACGTCCTGGAAGGCGGCTTCGGCTACGAGCGCGGCGATGTCTACGAAGGCGACTTCATCTGCGAGCCGGGCGGCATCACGCATGAGCCGCATATCGGCCCGAAGGGAATGATCTCGCTGACCGTCTTCTGCGGCGGGCTGGGCGGTGTCGATGGCGACAATCGGGTCGCGGGCTTCGTCGGCTGCGATGAGATGTACGCGCTCGCCAAGGCGAACGGAGCCGCGGATCATCTGCCGCCGCCTCCGAACCGCGCCTGAGGCCGGCGAAAGCGCTCGGTGCCTCCCATTCTGCGACGCGCGGCGCTCATCGGCCGCGCGTCGCGTCTGAGTTGGGAGCTCTCAGTCCGTTGTCGGGGACCATAAGAACTCGGCGCCTGAGGGGGCGGCTCGTGCTCAAGCTCACTAACGTCGCGTCGTGGATTTGCGCCCTACTGTTCGCAGCGCTCGGCGTCGGCCTCCTGGTCGGTGGCGTGCGGCTCGCCCTGTTGGGCGGTTCGGTTTACTACCTCATCGCCGGCGCCGCGCTGATCTCGGTCGGCGTACTGCAGGTGCTGCGCAACCGCGTGGCGCTGTGGCTCTACGGTGCTTTGACGCTCGGGACGCTCATATGGAGTGTCCTGGAAGTTGGATTTGACTTCTGGGCGCTCTTGCCGCGCATCAGCGTTCTAGCGGTGCTCGGCCTGTTATTCGCGCTACCCTCGGTGCGCCGCGGATTCGCGGCGCCGGGGACCGCAGCAGGCGGTGCTGCCGGCGCGCTGGTACCCATAGCTCTCTTCGGGCTCTCCCTGCTGCTGCTAGGGTTTGCATACGGGCGCAGCGGGTTCATATCAGCGCCGGCGATTGCGTCCGTGTCGTCGGTGCCAGTCGCACGGGGAAATGACTGGCCGCTGTATGGAGGCACCGCGCGCGGCGATCGGTTTTCGCCCGCCGCACAGATCACGCCGCAAAACGCCCGCAAACTGAAGATCGCCTGGACCTATCGGACGGGGGACAAGCTGCGGACGGATGAACCGCCGAAAACGCTCACTTTCGAAGCAACTCCGATCAAGGTAGGCAATGCGCTATTCGTATGCACCGCGCACAACGTCCTCATCAGCCTCGATGCAGACA
>JAQGOF010000178.1 GCA_028293745.1 Gammaproteobacteria bacterium
TCGGGCTGCAGCTCGAAATACGCTGTGAGCAGGCGCGGCACGTGGGTCAGCAGGCTGGGTGGGGCCGGCTTGCCAGCCAATGGATTGATTCTGACGGTGCTCATTGTGCTCCGGACAGTTCTGCTACGTTGAGCCCGGCCAGATCGCCGATCCGCTCGATCGTCAGATCGGCGGGCGGAAAGGCCGAGATGTTGGCCAGGTCGAGCGCGTAGTGCCCCTGGCGGACGAAAATCGTGGTGAGCCGGGATCCCCAGACCTTTTTCATGGCATCGAGTATCCGCAGCTTGTCATCCACCATGACGTAATGTTTTGCAGGGTGGCGGCGCTCGACCGCCGCGAGCATCTGCTCCTTGTGAAGGTAGATCATCACGCGGCCCTCGACCGCATCCCACAGCCCCGAGCGGGTGACTTTGCGCGGTTGGAAAACCACATCACCGTCGGACAGGATGGCCGTAGGGCCGGCCCGGCGGCAGTGTGCTATGGCTTGCAGCGCGCCGGGGTAGAGACGGCTCGTGAACGGATAGTCGATGAGAAACCCCGACATTCTCAACAGCTGCGGATCATCCGGATCCTCGTTGCGATAGCGTTGCAGTGCGCCGAGATAGTCCGCATACCCGAGCTCGGAGCGAAGGGTCTCGAAGATGGCCCAGTAACGCTCGCGCGCAGGCCGGCCAAACTCGCTCTCCAGGTGATCGCCCAGATCATCCTGTACCGCATCGTTGTCCAGCAGCGTGTTGTCCACGTCGAACAGAAAGACAGTGTCCTGGCGGTCCGGCATCGGCTGTACCTGCGTATGTGAAGTCCGTTTGTGAACCTGCGGGCGGGTCTTGCGTTTACTGCGGGAAGCGCCAGGAGCGAGCGCCATTGTGGCCACCAAATCGAGCCGCCAGCAATCCCGGCTGCTCAGGTCCCTCTCAAACCGCTGGAGTGCATATGAGTCAGCCCTCTTTTCGTGCAGGTAATCTGGTAGCAATTTCCGTGCTAGCAGCGCTGCTAGCCGGATGCATCATCGCGGCCCCACCCCCGCATCGATACTACGTAGGCACTGTGGTGGAGACGGCTCCGCCCCCACCCCGGTTCGAGGAATACGGGCCACCACCCGCGGTCGGCTATGTGTGGCTCGGCGGGTACTGGAGATGGAGCGATGGACGACATGAGTGGGTACCCGGTCATTGGGAGCGTCCACACCCTCGCGAGCGGTGGGTTCCTCACCGATGGGTGCATGAGCGTGATGGCTGGCATCTGTCCGAAGGCCATTGGGAGCGACGCTGAGCGGCGCGGGGCGCGCGCTCAACGCGCCGTTCGCGCACAAAGCGCGCGACCCGCACTAACAACCCAACTCTCGGGAACCGCTTTACGGCATAATCCGAGACTATCGTAGTAGTCATATCGGCTTACCGATGGGCAGCTTCCGCACCGGCGCGCGCGCCGCTGCTTTCCGGTGCATCCTGAACCTGGTCACGTGTTTCGTGCTCGCGGGCATAGGCGCGTCGCATGCGGCGCGGGCCGCGACGCCCGACATCCAAGCTCTCGATGGAACTGTCGCGGACGCAACCGCCTCCGAGGTCATCAGCGGCTCACTCGATTCGCACTTCACACACGCGAGCTTCCGGGACTCAGCTTCGCGCGGCCAGACTTTCTGGCTGCGAATTCACAGCGACAGTCCGCCCAACACCACTGTCATTCCCGTCCTCATCGTGCACTCGGGGATGTTGCACAAATTTCAGGTCTATCCTGCCGGCTCCGGCCGCCCGCTGCCCCCGGCCGCGCACATTCCGGAATTCGGCGGGGCCCGCGACGTCGCTTTCGTCCTGCCAGCCGGCGCTGGCACTGTTTATGTCCGTGTCGAGCCCCCGGGGGCCGGATACGGCATTCCGTGGTTTTCCACCTCTACGCTCGCGAAGTTCCTGGGCGAAGGCGCCAGCGTGACGCGAATCACTACGCTCACCTTCGGCGCGCTGGCTGCAATGGCAACGGCCGCGCTGCTGATGTGGATCGTACTCGCCGAGAGGACGTTCTTACTTTACTTCATGCTCATCTCACTCCAGGCACTCTACGTTGCGTACTTTTCCGGGCAGGGTTTCGACTGGCCCTGGTTATCCGCGGCAGCGCCACTGCACGACTTCACCTGGAATGTCCTCGCGGCGCTCAGTGGTGCCGCGGCTTGTCTGTTCGTGCGTGAAATTGCCGATCTGCGGCGCACCATGCCCCGGAACTACACCGTGTTTGGCTGGCTCGCAGGGGCGTTCGTGCTGCTGACGTTTGCCAACATCATCAAGCTGATCGGATTCGAAGATCTGATCAACGGCATCGGGAACACTCTCTTCCTCGGGTCCGCCGTGTACACCCTGGTTGTCGCGTTCGTTGCATGGCGGCGCGGCAACCGCTCGGCCGGGTGGTTCCTGCTCGCGTGGACCCTCATGGAAGCATTCACGATCGTAACCGCCGCCCGGCTGTTGTTGAGCGCTGGGCGCGAAGACGAGCATGACCGGATCGTCTACTTCGGCCTGCCGCTATCCATGGTCGCTGCGGCCATCCTGATTGCGCTCGGTATCGCGGACCGGTTACGTGATCAACGACGTGCTCTCTCGGAAGCGGAGCGGCACGCCCAGATCGATTCACTGACCGGGGTACTCAACCGGCGCTCGCTCATCGAGCGGCTGGATGCGGCCTGCCTGCGCGCGCGGGCTCGCGGGTTGCCCATTTCGCTGCTGTTCATCGACCTGGATCATTTCAAGGAAATCAACGACTCGTTCGGCCATCCCGCCGGGGACGCCTGCCTGGCAGCGATCATTCCACCGATCCAGGCCGAGCTGCGCCAGTCAGATGTCATAGGCCGATATGGCGGCGAGGAGTTCGTCGTCATCCTTAGCAGCGCGGATACCGCAGCTGCCCATCCGATTGCGCAACGCATCCTCGAACGTGTTGCCGGCGTACGAGTTGAAGGATTCGGGCAGCCAATCGCGCTCACCTGCAGCATCGGCGTCGCCACCAGCGACATGCTGGGTGTCTGGGGCGAGCATCTGATCGCCCGGGCGGACGCTGCCGTTTATGCGGCAAAGAGATCAGGCCGCAACCGCGTGCAGGTCGCGGTGCCGATGGCAGCCTGAGGACATCGCCCGACCTCCCCGGCCTATCATTGACCGCGGTCCATCACTGATATCTCTCCTGGCTGATATCTTCCCTGGCTTCACCCGTCCACTCGGACATCGAGTGTCGCATGGCGCATGGCCCATCCGTAGTCGTGTTCCTGGCCCAGGTAGTCACGCTGCTCGTATGCGGCAGGCTCATGGGCGAGCTCATGCAGCGGATCGGACAGCCGTCCGTCATGGGCCAGCTCATTGCCGGAATTCTCCTGGGTCCGTCAGTCCTGGGAACTTTGCTGCCCTCGGTATCGCACGCACTATTCCCTCCAGGCGCCGCTCAGAAAGCGATGCTGGACGGCCTGTCGCAGCTTGGAATTCTCCTCCTGCTCCTCATGACGGGAATGGAAACGGATCTGTCCGTCTTTCGCAATGCCCGCCGGGCGGCTGTCAGCATTTCTCTCGCGGGCATCCTCGTGCCATTCACCTGCGGCATCGCTCTCGGCGAGTCCCTGCCCGAGTCCCTGCTGCCGGATCCCGCGAAACGATTGATCACCACGCTCTTTCTCGGCACGGCTCTGTCCATCTCTTCGGTCAAGATTGTTGCACTCGTCGTGCGGGACCTGGGGTTCCTGCGCAGGACTATCGGCCAGGTCATCATAGCGGCGGCCATCATCGACGACACGATTGGCTGGGTCATCATGTCCGTGATATTCGGGCTCGCTGCACACGGCGGGGTTGATTTCACCGCCGTGGCCGGCAGCGTCTTCGGCGCCGCCGCTTTCCTGGCGATCAGCTTCACCGTGGGGCGGCGCCTCGTCTTCCAACTCATCCGCTGGGCAAATGACAATTTCGTCAGTGAGATGTCGGTGATTTCCATCATCCTGGCAACGACACTGTTGATGGCCCTGCTCACCGATGCCATCGGCGTGCACCTCGTGCTCGGTGCATTCGTTGCGGGAATTCTGATCGGCCAGTCGCCAATCCTGACGCGGCACATCTCCGAGCAGCTGCGTGGACTCATCATCGCCCTTTTCATGCCTATATTCTTCGGCACGGCCGGGATCTCGACAGACCTGGCCGTGCTCGCGAAACCGGAACTGATGCTGCTCACGCTGGCCCTCATCGCGCTCGCGAGCGTCGGTAAGTTTTCCGGTGCTTTCCTCGGCGGGCGCCTTGGAGGCCTGAGCTATTCAGAGTCGCTGGCCGTAGGCTGCGGGATGAATGCCCGGGGCTCGACCGAGGTCATCGTGGCTTCCATCGGATTGTCCATTGGAGCACTCAACCAGAGCCTCTTTACGTCGATCGTCGCCATGGCCGTCGTCACGACCATGGCCATGCCGCCGATGCTGAAATGGTCATTGCAACGCTTACCGCTGGGCCCGGAAGAAAAGGCAAGGCTCGAGCGGGAGGAGTTCGAAGCGCTGGGCTTCCTGAAACGCATCGAGCGCCTGCTCGTGGCGGTCGATGACGGTCCGAGCGGCAAACTGGCCTCACGCCTGGCTGGATTGCTTGCCG
>JAQGOF010000182.1 GCA_028293745.1 Gammaproteobacteria bacterium
GGCGTATGCGGAGCAAGGGCGCCGAGGTCTGGTACCTGGCCGCGAAGGACGAAGGCCACGGCTTCCGCAAGAAAGCCAACGAGGATGTCTACCTGGAGACGGTGGCGATGTTCCTCAACAAGTTGAAGCTCGCCAAATAATTTACTTTCCGCCCGATTCCTTGCCGAAGCTCGTGTAGGGCCGGCTCTCGGTGGCGAGTGAGGGCCTCTGCCTGCTGAAGTAGTCAGCAATGATGGCCATGTCCTCGTCCTTCACGGTCGCAGCCATGCCCGCCATGACCGGGTTCTTGCGGCCACCCTTCTTGTATTCCTCGAGCGCGCGGACAATGTAATCAGGGTGCTGGCCGGCGAGTGTCGGATATTGCGGCGTGATTCCAACACCGTTTGCCCCGTGACACGACGTGCAGAGCTGCGCGGCTGCGGGGATGTTGCCTTCCGGCTTGCTATCCGGGGTCAGTGGCTTACCTGCGAAATAAGCGACGACATCAGCGATGTCCTGATCCGTAAGTGACGACGCCTGCGAGTGCATCGTCAGGTGCGCACGGTCTCCATCGCGATATTCCTTCAACGCGGCAGCGAGGTACTCCGGATGCTGACCTTCGAGCTCAGGCACGCTGTAGTTCGGATAGGCGTTCTTGTACCCATCGACACCGTGGCACCCCAGGCAGGTGTATGACAGCGGCTTGCCCCGCTGCGGGTTACCCTGAAGCACTGGCTCTTGGGCCGTCACCGAAGCGCTGGCAATCGCCCCACAAACAGCCGCAGCGACGAGCACACCCGAACGCATCCCGGAACGAAGCCACTGCAGCGCCATCTACCACTCCAACCCACGCAAAACGGCCCCGAATGTTACGGTCTCGCCCCGGCAAATGCCACAACAAGAGGTGCAACCTCCATGGTCGTCCCATGATTGCCCTGATTCAGCGCGTTGCCCGGGCAGACGTACAAGTCGATGCCCAAACCGTCGGCGCCATAGACCGCGGAGTGCTGGCGCTCATCGGCGTCCGCCCTGGAGACGACGCCCTCGCGGCGAATCGCCTCCTGGAGCGCGTGCTGACCTACCGCATCTTCCCCGATGAGCAGGGACGGATGAATCTTTCCCTGCGCGACATTCAAGGCGGCCTGCTGCTGGTCCCCCAATTCACGCTTGCTGCTGACACCCAAAAAGGTACGCGAGCGGGCTTCAGCACCGCGGCCGCGCCTGAGGATGCCCGCCGGCTCTTCGGCCATCTGCTCGAGCGGGCACAAGCTGCGCACCGGCCGGTGGCAGCGGGTGTCTTCGGCGCGAACATGCAGGTGTCGCTGGTCAATGACGGTCCGGTGACCTTCTGGCTGGAGACCGCACCCCCAAATGAGCACCGCTAGCTAATCCCCAATGTGCACAGCTAGCCAAAACTGCGAACTTTCTGGGTCCCCGGCACTCATTTGCCCTATGATCTGCGGGCTTTTCTGCGGCACTTAGCGGGAGTTGAAGCTTATGGGTATAGGGATGCGCGAGCTGGTGGTGATCCTGCTGGTCGTGCTCTTGGTGTTCGGCGCCAAGAAGCTGCGCACGATTGGATCGGATCTCGGCGCCGCTGTACGCGGCTTCAAGAAATCGATGGGCGAGGGTGAGGAAGAAGGGATCTCGGCACCGCCCCCGAGGATTCGGGCGGATGGCACGGATGCCGACTTCGCGGATGCCCCCAAGGCAGCACCGCGTGATGCGGGTGCTGGCCAGAAATCCGACCGGAGCGTTTGAGATTTTCGCGACGGCATGTTCGACATCGCTTTCTCTGAGGTTCTCATTATTTTCGTCCTGGCCCTCGTGGTGCTGGGGCCCGAGAAACTACCAAAGGTCGCTGCCCAGGTCGGCCGCTGGATAGGCCGCGCGCGCGGAATGGCGCGCCAGTTCCGCGAGCAGCTCGAGGAAGAGGTCAATCTCGAAGAGGCGCGCAAGGCGCAGCCCGCAGCTCGCACCCCGACGCCCGCCCCGACTTCACCTGTACCGCCGCCGGTACCCCCGGCGCCCGCTGCCGAGGCTCCGACTCCTCAAGAGCCCACCGCCGAGGGTTCGTCTCCTCCGGCGCCCGTGCCTCCGCCGGAACCTGAACAGCAGATCGTGTATCCGGATACCTACTCCCACGCTCACCCGACTGATTCGCTGGGTCGCCCCGTTGCGGCGCCCACCAGCGAGCCCCCTGTCGCGGCGGCACCCGGCCAGCAGGACTGGGTCGGCGAGGTGAAGGGGGGCGACAAGCCAGACAAGCCAACTCAGACGACCGCCGATGCGGCGTATGCTCCGCCCCATGAGCGAGGAACCTGAAAAGCTGGTCGAAGGGACGCTGATCTCGCATTTGCTGGAACTGCGTGATCGGCTCATCCGCGCCATGATTGCCGTGGCGCTGGTGTTTCTGCCCTGCATGTTCTATTCGAACCAGATCTTCACCTTCGTGGCCACGCCTCTGAAGGAGAAGCTTCCGAAGGGCACCCAGCTGATTGCAACGACGGTGATGTCACCCTTCACGACGCCGTTCAAACTCTCATTGTTCGTTGCCGTATTTCTCGCAATGCCCTTCATCATCTATCAGCTCTGGGCCTTCGTGGCTCCCGGCCTGTACCGGCACGAGAAACGCTTTGCCGTCCCCCTGCTCATATCCTCGATCGTGCTGTTCTACGTCGGGGTCGTGTTCGCCTACTTTTTCGTCTTCCCGGTGATGTTCCAGTTCTTCGCCGCTACGACTCCGCATGGTGTCGCAATGATGACCGACATCAGCGCGTACCTGGATTTCGTACTCAAGATGTTCCTCGCGTTCGGGGCCGCGTTTGAAGTGCCGATCGCCGTCGTCCTGCTCGTGCTGACGGGCGTCGTGAAGCTGGAAAAGTTGAAGGAAAACCGCGGTTACGTGCTGATCGGAATCTTCATCCTCGCAGCGTTGCTCACGCCCCCCGACGCCGTCTCACAATGCATCATGGCGATCCCAATGTACCTGCTCTACGAGGGCGGCCTGCTGATGGCGCGCATCCTGTCGAAGATGCGGCGTGAGACTTCCGACAGCAAAGAGGTCGAAGCATCTTGAAACATCCGCGCTGTCAGGATGTGACGTGCGCTTGACCCAACAATAATCCCGCTCTGCGGCTTCAGTGAGAACAATGAGTCAAACCCTCGATTCCGCAGTCCAGACCCTCCCGGTCGAGCGCGAGCTCCTGGGTCAGCCGCGCGGCCTGTTTACTCTGTTCTTCACGGAGATGTGGGAGCGGTTCACCTACTACGGCATGCGGGCCATGCTGATCCTGTTCATGGTCGACGCGGTCTCGCACGGTGGCCTCGGCATAAACGACCGGACGGCGAGCTCCATTTACGGGCTCTACCTGGCCTGCGGCTACCTCGTCTCGCTGCTCGGCGGATATATCGCCGACCGGCTCATCGGTCAGCAGCGGGCGGTACTGGCCGGTGGCGTACTCATCATGATCGGCAACGCCACGCTGA
Source organism: Gammaproteobacteria bacterium (assembly GCA_028293745.1). Taxonomy (GTDB): domain Bacteria; phylum Pseudomonadota; class Gammaproteobacteria; order Steroidobacterales; family Steroidobacteraceae; genus 13-2-20CM-66-19. Next base: position 3,469 of record JAQGOF010000182.1, read on the forward strand.
TCTCGGGCACCGCCCAGGTTTTTTTCCTGGGGCTGCTGATCAACGTGTTTGGCATCGGCCTGCTGAAACCCAACATCAGCGCCATCGTCGCGCAGTTGTATCCCGAAGGAGGCTCGCGCCGCGATGCGGGCTTTTCGATTTTCTACATGGGAATCAACCTCGGATCTTTTCTGGGCTCCTGGGCGGTGCCGGCGTTTGCCTTCAAGTACGGCTGGCACTGGGGCTTCTCACTGCCGGCGGTCGGGATGCTGCTGGGCCTGGTGCAGTTCCTGAAGACCCGCCGTTATCTGGGCAATTGCGGGGTGGCCCTGGCCCCGGATGCCCGGCGCGGTTCCTGGCTGCCCGTTGTGCTGTTGGTGGGCGCGGTGCTGACCGTCGCCGCATTGGCGGTTGCAGGGGTGATCACCCTGGATGCCAACGCCATCGCGACCGCCGCAAGCTGGTTGATCGGGCTGTTGGCGGTCGCCTACTTCACGTACCTCATCTTTTTCGCGGGCCTCACCCGCGAGGAGCGCAATCGGGCGTATGTCCTGATCGCCCTGTTCATCGGCTGTGCCATCTTCTTCGCAGGCTACGAACAGATGGGCGCCTCCTTCAACCTGTTCGCCCAGCGCTACACCGACCGGCACATTTTCGGTTACGAGATTCCGGCCGGCGTGCTGCAGGCGGTCAATCCCTTCATGATCATCGTTTTCGCGCCCATATTCGCCGCCGTGTGGCTGGCCCTGGGAAGGCGCAACCGGGATCTGTCCGCACCGGCGAAATTTGCCGTGGGGCTGATACTGATGGGCTGCGGGTTCCTCGTCATGTACGTCGCCGCCGGTTACGTGCTGGCCGGTCAGAAAGTGCTCATGACCTGGCTGGTGGCGACCTATCTGCTGCACACCTGGGGCGAGCTGTGCCTGTCGCCGGTCGGGCTGTCCTCCATGACCAAGCTCGTTCCAACACGCTTCGTGGGCCAGGTACTGGGGGTCTGGTTCATGGCCACCGCGCTCGGAACCAACCTCGCCGGCCAACTCTCCGGCAACTACGACGCCAACAACCTCGAATCCCTGCCCGCGCTCTTTCTGAAGATATTCTGGTGGGGTGCTATCGGCGGCGGTGTGATGTTGCTGTTGACGCCGATGCTCAAGCGGCTGATGCCCGGAGTCAAATGAGGGTGCCCGTTCCGGCCGGCGGACCTTCCGATAGCCTCTAAACACCCGCAAATCCAGGTACTTAGATGTTGGGCTGACGTTAGTACCATTGACAACTCGCCCGATTCGCGTGCTACTTGAGCTGCGCATGGAGCGCGCATCGGGAGGTCACATCATGGGCATTCGCGTCCTGGTCGCGAGCCATATCCGGCTGTATCGGGAAGCGCTCGGACGGGTCCTGGAGCAGGCCACAGATCAGGCCAGGGAACAGGCCAAAGAACAGGCGAGAGAACCGGCCAGAGGACAGACCAGGCAGCAGACCACCGTAGAGACCGCGGAAGTCGTTCTCGTTGGCCTGGCCGCCTCCGCCGCCGATGCCGTGGAACAGGTACGCCGGCTGGCGCCCGACGTCGCACTGCTCGACATGGCGATGAGCGATGCCTTTTCCGTTGCCCGGCACCTGACGCGCTTTGCGGGTGCGAGCCGGATCGTCGCGCTGGGAATGGCGGAAAACGAAGCGGAAGTGTTGAACTGCGCGCAGCTCGGAATCGCGGGTTACGTGACACGCGAAGCTTCCATTGCCGATATGCTGGCCGCGGTCGAGGCCACTGCACGCGGCGAAGTCCATTGCTCGCCGAAGATCGCAGGGTCGCTGTTCAGGCGGATCGCGGCGCTGTCTACCGAGCGCAGCAACGGCACGACCCCGAATGCACTGACCGCGCGCGAGTCGCAGATTCTCAAGCTGCTGCAGCAGGGCATGTCCAACAAGATGATCTCGCGCTCACTCGGGATCGAGTTGCCGACCGTGAAGAATCACGTTCACAGCATACTCGCCAAGCTCGGGATCCACCGCCGCACGGAAGCCATCTCGCTGCTGTACGTCCGAACACACGCCGACGAGCCGCTCACCAGCGATTGCTGACCCAAGGCCTGCAGGCCATGGATCCAAAGATCCAGATGCCCATGAACCCAACAGTGCTGGATCTCACGGACTATTCCGTTCGCAGTCCTCTTTGACTGAGTCTGGCGCCCCCTCATGGGGCTCAAGAACAGGGAGAATCAACATGGCGCTCAGACAGCGGCCGGCGGCAGTTGCCGTCGGAATACTGATGATTTCGGCAGCCTCGGCACAGACCGACCCGGGCGTACGGGGCGGGGCAATCAACGGACAGCCGGGAGCTACGGCAACGAATCCACTTCCACTGGCCTCGGTCACCGCAAACACGCCGACGGGCGTGCTGGAATTCTTCGAGAACGGTCTCGATCGCTTTCAGGAGATCGACAACGTGTCCGGCGGCACTGCGGGCACCGGCCTGGGACCCCGTTTCAACTTCAACCAGTGCTCGGGTTGCCATTCACAGCCGACCATCGGCGGCTCGAGCCCCGCAAGCAATCCCGAAGCGGCGGTGATCACCGCCGGCATCGTCAGCGGCAGCACCAATACCATCCCGTCGTTCATCACGCCCAATGGCCCGACGCGTGAGGCCCGTTTCCCGTTCTTTTTCAACTCGAACGGAACCGCCAACACCAGTGCGCCGAACGGCGGCGTCGAGGACCTGTTTACAGTCTCAGGGCGTGCGGACGCAGGCAGCTGCAGCCTGTCGCAGCCCAGTTTCGCGCTGGCTCAACAGGCCAACAACCTTATCTTCCGCATCCCCACGCCGGTTTTCGGGGCCGGACTGGTGGCCAACATCGATGATTCCACACTGCTGGCCAACCAGGCGGCACAGGCCGGCAATGGCTTAGGTGTCAGCGGCAATTTCAACCGCAACGGCAATGACGGCACCATCGCCCGCTTCGGCTGGAAGGCACAGAACAAGTCCCTCGATCTGTTCTCCGGAGAGGCCTACAACGTCGAGATGGGCATTACCAACGAGACCTTCACTCAGGAACGCCCATTGCCCGGCGAGGACATCCTGGCAAGCGGCCTGCCGGCTAACTGCCTGAATCTGGCGAACAAAGGCTACCCCGAGGACATCACCAACTTCGCCCCCACGGTGAGCGACCCCGATCAGTTCAAGGTGAACGCCTCGATCCCCAGCGACGTGATCGGGTTTTCCATGTTCATGAAACTGCTGGCACCGCCGACACAGTCGGCAACCACGCCCGGAGGTGCGACTTCGATTTCACACGGTTCGGCGCTGTTCAGCTCAATCGGTTGCGCGGTCTGCCATACACCGGCGATCAGGTCCACTCAGGCCTCGAACGTAACCGCATCGCTCGGCAATACGCCAGTCAGCGCGTTCTCCGATTTTGAGATCCATCACATGGGTACGGGATTGAACGACAACGTCTCGCAGGGCAATGCGGGTGGAGATCAGTTCCGCACGGCACCGTTGTGGGGCGTCGGGCAACGCATCTTCTTCCTGCATGATGGCCGGACCAGCAACCTGTTGACGGCCATCAGGGCCCACGCCAGCAGTGGCTCGGAGGCATCGCAGGTCGTGTCGAACTTCAACTCGCTGTCCGCCGCCAACCAGCAGGACGTGCTGAACTTCCTGCGGTCACTATAGGGATCTCACATGCACTCGCGGCACTCTCGCAATTCCGTGTTCGGGACTTCACTCCTGGGGCCAGTCGTCGGGTTGTTACTTCTGGCCCCCACGGAAGGGCTTGGGGCCGCGCCCAACAACGATGAGCAAACCCGTGATCAGCATGGCGATTCTTCGCCAAACCCGCCGGCCAAGGTGCCGGCGGGTGTCATTCTAGTCAAAGGCGCCTGGTCCAGCGCGAGCGATTCGGTAACGCCCCTGCCCGAGGGTGGGACCGTGACCCGCCGTGAATACAACAGCCCGTACTTCCACCTCTCCTTTCCAATCTCGGAGGGTTGGACTCAGCAATACGAAGGTCCACCGCCTTCGGAGAACGGCTACTACGTATTGGCACAGATCCAGCCGCCGGACACTCTTCACGGTGCAAGCCGTGGCACTGTGTTGATCGCGGCTCAGGATATGTTCTTCACAGCTGCTCCAGCGAAGAACGCGCTGGAACTGGTCAACTATACCGGCAGCCACCTGAGAGCCGATTACGTCGTGGAGCGCCAGCCCGCCGAGGTCAAAATCGCCAGTCACTCGTTTGCTCGCCTGGACTACGTCTCCCCGGTGGCGGCATTGCACTGGGCGGTTCTGGCGACGCAGATCCGCTGCCACACGGTTCAATTCACGTTCACCACTGCCGACCCGGGATTGATCGAGCGCCTGGTCGCGGACATGGGCGCCATGAAGTTGCCGCCCGAGGCGGGATTGTCATCCGGAGGAGGCGGTGACCGCGCACCTCTTTGTATCAAGGACTACGCCAGCGGCGGCAATGTACTCAACCGCGTCGATCCGATATTCACAAACCGGCGCTACAACTCCATCCCGGTGCGCGTTGTCATCGACGTGAATGGCAAGGTGAAACACATTCATTTCCTCAGCGCGTTCCCGGAGCAGGCCACGACCATCGCGGACGCCCTGCAGCAGTGGCGTTTCAAGCCCTATGTGGTGAACGGCAAAGCTGTCGAAGTGGAGACCGGAATCATGTTCGGCCGCGCACGGCTCTCAGGCGGATACGCTGGTCGCTAGCGCACGAGCAAGCAGGCTTCTGATCTCCGGAAGACACGAACCGCAGTTCGTTCCCGCGCGAACTTTCGCACCGACCTGTTGTGTGCTCGTGAGTCCGAACTTCGCTATGGTTTCGCAGAGCGTGCCACGGCCGACACCGAAGCAAGAGCAGACCACAGGCCCCAAGTCCGTCCTGGCTCCCGGCAGGCGGCCCGCAAGCAATGCTGCGCGCGCCGATTCATCCAACTTCCCCTGTTTGAACAGACTTCCCAGCCAATTTCTCTCGGGCAGATCGGGTCGCCGTGACACGTATGCACAGGACACGAGGCGATCGTCGATTATATGAGCAGCCCGATAGACACCCGCGGCGTCATCGCGATAGTCGATATAGTCGGCGTCAGGCTCTGATACGTGCAGCAATCCGCGAAGCCACGCCGTCGGCTCCGCGTGAATTCCTCGTCCCGCAATCTCATACCGATAGAATTGCTCGCCCTTGATCACCGTCCACCACGAAACGTCGGGGGCTTCAAGCGCCTGCCGCGCTAGAACGAATCCGTACCAATCGACTACGAACGGCTCGACACGGGCCGGGGTGTGTTTGAATTCAGGCTCGCCGGACACTGGATCGACGACAGGGCTGACCAGGGCTCCGACGCGCGCTTCAGAAGCATGCGCCGAACCCCAGTGAATGGGCGCGAATGCAGTTCCGCGCGACATATCGCCGCTCGTTCGGACGCGCACAACCATCGAGCCCCAGGGAGTTTGGACGCGCGCCAGCTCACCGGCACGAACCCCGGCCAGCAGCGCGTCCTGCGCGTGCAAATCCACGAATGGCTCGGGTTGATGCCCCGCGAGCCGCGGTGACCGCCCGGTCCGGGTCATGGTATGCCACTGATCGCGAATGCGCCCCGTATTGAGTATGTACGGATATTCCTCCCCAGCGGCATGAGCAGGGGCACGCGTAGCCGTCGCGACGAACCGTGCCTTTCCATCGGCGTGCCAGAAACGACCATCTTCGAACAGTCGCGGTACACGCGATGTTGGATTCGGCGCTCCCGAATCAAACTTCTCTGTTAGAGGCCATTGTACGGGTTCGAGTTCCTCGTAGGCGGCAAGGTTCAGGCCTGCGAGGCCACTGATGTCAAAGCCGCGCGAACCATCGTTCCCCGCACCGGACAGACGCGCATGCTCGTCAAATATCTCGTGCACGGAATCGTAGTCGAAGCCCCGCGTGAAGCCCATCCGCTTGGCGACTTCCGCGATGATCCACCAGTCCGGCCTGACATCTGCGGGGAACGGAAGGAACGCGCGCTGGCGTGACATCCGTCGCTCCGAGTTGGTTACCATGCCATCTTTCTCGCCCCATGCCGCCGCGGGCAGAAGGACGTGCGCCATCGCTGTGGTATCAGTCCCAGCGACGCAGTCCGAAACTACCACGAGCTCGCATCTTTCAAGAGCCTCGCGCACCCGATCCGCGTCAGGGAGACTTACTACCGGGTTGGTCGCCATGATCCAGACAGCTTTGATGCTACCGGCGTGTATTGCCTCGAACAGATCGACCGCCTTGAGGCCGGGCCGCGCGGCAATTCGTGGGCTATCCCAGAACTCCTGCGCCAGGCGTCGATGCTCGTGGTTGTCGAGCTCCATGTGTGCCGCGAGCATGTTGGCCATTCCACCCACTTCGCGGCCACCCATTGCATTGGGTTGGCCCGTCAGGGAAAACGGTCCCATCCCGGGCCGGCCGATACGGCCCGTGAGCAGGTGACAATTGATGATGCTGTTGACCTTGTCCGTGCCGGCGGAAGACTGGTTTACTCCTTGAGAGAAGGCAGTGACGACGCGCGGGGTCGTCGCGAACAACTGATAGAACTCGGAGAGCTGCCGCGGATCGATTCCGCACGCTTGCGCGATTGCTGCCTCGTCATACGTAGAACTTCCCGCCGCCTCCAGCGCGACTTCCAGTCCGGCGGTATGAGCGTTGACGAATCCGACGTCCGTAGCACCGTGCCGGCTCAGATAGGCGAGCAACCCATTGAACAGCCACACATCCGTTCCTGATCGGATCGGTAGGTGCAAGTCCGCGCTTTCACAGGTGGGCGTGCGGCGCGGATCGATGACTACGAGCTTGAGCTCCGGCCGTAGCTGCCGCGCCTGCATGATTCGCTGGAAGATCACGGGGTGGCACCAGGCGGTATTCGATCCTACGAGCACGATCAGATCCGCGAGCTCGAGGTCTTCGTAACACCCCGGCACGAGATCGCCGCCGAAGGCCCGCTTGTGGCCGGCAACGGCCGACGACATGCACAGCCTGGAGTTGGTGTCGATGTTCGCGCTGCCGATGAAGCCCTTCATCAGCTTGTTTGCAACATAGTAGTCCTCCGTAAGAAGTTGGCCGGAAACATAGAACGCAACGGATTCAGGCCCGTGCTCACGGATTATTCGTGTGAACCCCTCTGCGACGTGAGTCAGCGCCGCATCCCAACTCACGCGTGCACTGCCCATCTGCGGGTGTAATAGACGGCCCTCCAGGCCGATCGTGTCGGCCAGTGCGGAACCCTTCGAGCACACGCGGCCGAAGTTGGCAGGATGTAGGGGATCGCCGGCGACCTCGACGCTGTCGGCGGCGGCGCGCACGAGCAATCCGCAGCCAACCCCGCAGTAAGGACAGGTCGTGCGTACTGCCGGCGCCGTAGTCACGCTCGAACTTCTTCGGCTTCAGCACCGGGGGCCATTGGCGGGCCGAAAAGGAGCTGATCGCGCAGCGTAGTGATGTCCCGCCCGGCGCTGATCAGCTGTGAATACCACGCGCCATCGCGCACGTCACCGTAGAGCACTGCGCCCCGCAACTTGTTGTCGCGGATGACGAGTCGCTTGTACACGCCTCGCCGCGGATCGCGCAGGACCAGCGCCTCCGTCCCGTCTGAGCCCGCGAAGTCGCCTGCCGAATACAACTCGATGCCCGTCACTTTGAGTTGAGTCGCAGTGAACGATCCCCGATATCGGCTGACTCCCACTTCTGCCAGATGCAAGGCACAGACGCGTGCCTGCTCCCACAATGGAGCCACGAGACCGAATGTATTGTTCCGATGCTGGACGCATTCGCCCACCGCGTAGATGCACGGGTCGAAGGTCTGCATGGTGTCGTCGACGAGTATGCCGCGCTCGCTGCGTAATCCCGCCCGGCTACCCAGCCCGGTGTTGGGCCGAACGCCTGCCGCCATGACGACGAGATCGGCCTCGAGCTCCACGCCGTCGTCGAATCGAACGCCGGTGACGCGCTGTGCGCCCAGGATGGCCGCCGTTTTCGCGGGCATGTAAAACTTCAGTCCCCGCGCTTCCAGCGACACCTTCAAGAGTGCAGCCGCCGATTCGTCGAGCTGCCGCTCCATCAACGTTGCGAACAGGTGCACGACTGTCACGTCCATGCCGCGGCGCACCAGGGCATTCGCCGCCTCAAGGCCCAGGAGCCCTCCGCCGATTACGACTGCTTTCCTGAAGCATCGCGCGGCCTCGAGCATTGCGTCCACATCCGCGAGATCGCGGAAAGTCACCACACCGCACAGCTGTGCCCCGGGAACAGGCAAGACGATCGGTTTCGAGCCCGTGGCAATCAGAAGGCGATCGTACGGCGCCTCGACTCCGTTTCGTGAGCGAACAACGCGACGGCGACGGTCGATTTCAACTGCCGGGTCCCCTGAGTGGAGTTTTACCCCATTCTCGGCATAACACGCAGGAGTGTGGAGAATTATATCCTCGACGCGCTTCTCGCCCCCGAGCAGCGGCGACAGCAGGATCCGGTTGTAGTTGACGTGCGGCTCAGCTCCAAACACGGTGACATCGTACAAATCCGGGGTCAGTTGCAGCAGTTCCTCCACCGTGCGCATGCCCGCCATGCCGTTGCCGATCACCACGAGGCGCCGCCTGGCGCGCAAGGTCTGTTGTTGCGGCGTGGCGTTCACCCAGACGCGGCCGTCGAGCACGCGCGCCGGATAGACGTTCACCGACTTCGAGGAATCCTCGAGACAGCGCCCTGTCGTCAGGCTGAAGTGATGCTTGTAGATTGGAGACGCAACGACGCGCTCGCCCTTTGCATCACCGAGGAGGCCCCGAGACAACACATTCACTTCGCTCGCGGGATCGTAGTTATCGAGCGCGAACACCGAATCGTCGCAACGGAATACGGCAATCTGCCGGCCATTCACGAGAGCACAAACACCCGTGTCGGGCAACACATCGGCCAGCTCGCAAATGCCAACCCAGCTCATACGGCCGCCTTTGAGCGCTCGCGGCGCTCCGCATGCGTGGCGGGTCTGACTTGGCCACGCTCCTGCACGAATATGACGTTGGGGTCCGTTGCGTCGCTGTTGACGAAATGACGGAATCTCGCCAGCGTTGAGGGATCCTCGATTGCCTTTCTCCATTCGCACTCGTAACGCGCAACGTTCTGAGCCATATCGGCCTCGAGCTCCGCGGCAATGCCGAGCTTGTCTTCGCACACAACCTGTTTGAGATAGTCCAGGCCCCCTTCGAGGTTGTCGCGCCAAGTCGAGGTGCGTTGCAGACGGTCGGCCGTGCGAATGTAGAGCATGAGGAACCGGTCGATGTAGCGGATCAGCGTGTCCTTATCGAGGTCCGACGCGAGCAGCTCCGCGTGGCAAGGTTTTATTCCCCCGTTACCGCAGACATACAGGTTCCATCCCTTCTCGGTTGCAATCACTCCGACGTCCTTGCCTTGCGCCTCAGCGCATTCACGGGTGCATCCCGACACGCCGAGCTTGATCTTGTGAGGCGCGCGCAGGCCTCTGTAACGGTTCTCGATTTCGATCGCGAGGCCGACGCTGTCCTGCACTCCGAAGCGGCACCATGTCGAGCCGACGCAGGATTTCACTGTGCGCATGGCCTTACCGTAGGCATGCCCCGACTCGAAGCCGGCGGCGATCAGTTCGGCCCAGATGAGCGGCAGCTGATGCACCTGCGCACCAAACAGGTCGATGCGCTGGCCGCCGGTGATCTTGGTGTAGAGGCCGAACTTGCGCGCGACCTCGCCCAGGACGATCAACTTTTCCGGTGTGATCTCGCCGCCTGGGACGCGCGGTACGACGGAGTAGGTGCCGTCCTTTTGCATGTTGGCGAGAAAGTAGTCATTGGTGTCCTGGAGCGATGCATGCTCGCGCGCGAGCACGAACTCGTTCCAGCAGGAGGCCAGAATGGAGGCCACGGCAGGCTTGCAGATGTCGCAACCCAGACCGCGCCCGTGATTTGCGAGCGTTGCATCGAAGCTGCGCAAGCCGCCTACCCGCACAAGAGAAAACAGTTGCTGGCGCGAGTACGGGAAGTGCTCGCACAAGTGTGTGTTGAACGAAATTCCTTTGCGCTTGAGCTCACCCTGCAGGACCTGCGTGACCAGCGGGGCGCAACCGCCGCAGGATGTTGCGGCTCGGGTCGCCTTCTTGATGGCCCCAACGGTCGTGCAACCGCTGTCGACGGCGGCACAAATGGCACCTTTGCTTACGTTGTTGCATGAGCAGATCTGCGCGTCCGCAGGCAGTGCGGCCAGCCCGCTCCCACCCGAATGCGAGGCGCCCGCGCGAGGCGGCACAATCAGATCCTCGGGATGCTCGGGCAGCGGCAGACCATTGAGCATAGTCTGCAACCAGCAGCCGTAATCGTCCGTGTCTCCAACCAACACGGCTCCCAGGAGACGGGAGCCGTCTTCAGTGACGACCAGCTTCTTGTAGACCTCGCGACGCTCGTCGACGAATGAATACGCGCGGGCGCCCGGCGAAGCAGCATGTGCATCGCCGATGGAGGCGACACCCACCCCGAGCAGCTTGAGCTTCGTGCTCATGTCAGCCCCCGCGAAAACCGGCACGGCGGCGCCGGCAGTCCCGGCCACCCCGGCCATCCCCGCGATCCCAGCCACCCCGGCCATCCCCGCGATCCCAGCCGCTCCGGCCACCCGCGCGATCTCAGCCGCTCCGGCCGCCGCGCCGATAGTCGCCGCGGCGACGCGCGCCATGTCATAGCCGGGCGCCACCAGCCCGAAGATCCGCCCGCGCCACAGCGCGCACTCGCCGATTGCATAGATGTTTGGATCGGACGTCCGGCAGCTATCATCGATCAAGATGCCGCCCCGCTCGCCAATGGCGAGGCCGGCAGCCCGGGCAAGCTCATCTCGCGGGCGAATACCTGCCGAGAACACGATGACATCCGCCTCGAGCGAGCTCCCGTCACTGAAATTCATGCAATGACGGGCAATGCCTCCCGCCACGATATTCGCGGTGTTTTTCCCGGTGTGAACGCGAACCCCGAGCGCCTCGATCCTGCGCCGAAGCATTTGCCCGCCGCCATCGTCCACTTGCAGCGCCATCAGGCGCGGAGCGAACTCGACCACGTTCGTTTCGAGCCCCAGATCACGCAGCGCCTTTGCAGCTTCCAAGCCCAGCAGGCCGCCGCCAAGAACGACGCCAACGCGCGCCCCTTGCGAACTGGAGCGAATGGCCTCCAGATCTTCGATAGTGCGATACACGTGACAGTGAGGGCGATCGCGCCCTGCGATCGGCGGCACGAATGGATACGAGCCCGTGGCCAGGACGAGGGTGTCATATTCCAACTCGTGGCCGCGGGATGTGCGTACTTTGCGGGCGCTCAGGTTTATGGACTCCACGCGCTCGCCCAATTTCAACCCAATGTTGTTTCGCGTGAAGAAGCCGGCCTCCACCAGGGATAGATCATCGGCCGTTTTCCCGGAGAAGAACGCTGAGAGCTGAACACGGTCGTAGGCCGGCCTCGGCTCCTCCCCCAGGACTGTGATGTCGAAGGGAGCGCCGGACGGCATCGATTCCAGGAAGCGCTGTCCGACCATGCCATTGCCAACGACCAGAAGTCTTGAGCGTGCGTTCATTCCTGCCTCGAGCAAAAAAAACGCCGCGCGGTTCGCGTACGCAAATGCGTAGTTGAAACGGCGGCGTTGCCTTTGAACCCACTGCTGGGCCCTGTGTGTTTGGAGTTGTGCAACCTGCGTGCCACTGCTTGAGTCCCTATACAGCGGCTCGGCGAGGTATTCCCGCGGTCACTGACGGAGCAAATTTGATCCTGCTGCACTAAATTTGTGCGCAGTTCGTCGCTGTTGGCCGCGGCTGCTGCCGCTGCCCTCATGGCACAGCCATTGCACCGCCCCTGCTCCAGCCCCTTCAAAGCCGCCGTTGTGGCGCCAAGATGGCCGACCCAGCGCTTCGCATTCTCCTCGTTGATCAGAACGTCACACGCGCCTCGATTCTCGAGGAGGGCTTGCGGGAGGCGGGCTACACGAATGTCGCTGTCGTTCGCGACATGCAGAATCTCTTACGCCGCATTGTCGATGCCGACCCTGATGTCATCTTCATAGACTTGGAAAACCCGAATCGCGACGTGCTCGAGCAGATGTTCCAGGTGTCCCGCTGCGTCCGGCGGCCTGTTGCCATGTTCGTGGACCATTCCGACACCGACATGATCAGGGCGGCCGTGGAATCTGGTGTCGGTGCGTACGTGGTGGATGGGCTGCGCAAGGAGCGCGTGAAGTCGATCCTCGACATGGCCGTTAGCCGGTTCAATGCCTTCAGCCAGTTACGCGACGAGCTCGATCGCGCCAAACAGGAACTCGAGGAGCGGAAAATCGTCGAGCGGGCCAAGGGCATCCTCATGAAAGAGCGAGGTTTGTCGGAGGACGCCGCCTACAGCCTGCTGCGCAAAGCGGCCATGAATGAGAATCGGCGGCTTGCCGAAGTGGCGCAGAGTGTGGTGACCGCGGCGAGATTGCTCAAATGAAACTGATACTAGGATTTATTCCACTACTCGATTGCGCCAGCCTGGTTGTAGCGGCTGAACGCGGCTTTGCGGCGGAGGAGGATCTCGAGCTGGCCCTGGTCCGGGAGACGTCCTGGGCAAACATCCGCGACAGAGTGGTGATCGGTCACTTCGACGCCGCCCACATGCTTGGCCCGATGGCAGTTGCATCCACACTCGGCATCGGTCACGTCAAGGTACCGGTGATAGCGCCGTTCGCGCTGGGCCTTGGCGGAAACGCCATCACCGTGTCATTGCGCCTTTGGGAGCAGATGACGAGCGAGGGTGCTGCGGCAGAGAGCGACCCCGGCACACACGCCGCCGCGCTCAAACGCGTGGTCGCGACTCGCGAAAAGGCACGACGCGAGCCGCTTACATTCGCGATGGTTTATCCGTTCTCCTGCCACAACTACGAGCTGCGTTACTGGCTCGCGGCCGCCGGAATCGATCCCGATCGGGAAGTGCGGCTGATCGTGATACCGCCTCCTTTTCTGGTGGACGCGTTGCGTGCCGGACAGATTGACGGATTCTGCGTTGGCGAGCCCTGGAACAGCGTCGCCGTCCACGCCGGAGTTGGCACCATCGTGACGGCCACAACCGCTATCTGGCCCTTCAGTCCGGAAAAGATACTGGGGTGTCGTCTCGAGTGGGCGCAGCGGCATCCAAAACAGTTGGCATCGCTGTTACGGGCCCTGTATCGGGCATCACAGTGGTGCGAGGAGCCAGAGAATCGCGCCGAGCTTGCAACGCTGCTGGCGCAGCCTCGGTACGTCGGTGCACCTGCGGACCTCTTGCGCCAGGCGCTCGAAGGTCAGCTCACTCTGACGACCCACTCGAAGCCCACGCGCCTCGAGAATTTCTATATTCCCGTGCGACACAACGCAACCTTTCCATGGGTCAGTCACGCCTTGTGGTTCTATGCGCAAATGCTGCGCTGGAACCAGACCGAATCTCGCGCGGACCACCTGGCCGCGGTCCGGACCACCTATCGCCCGGACCTGTATCGCGCGGCACTGGCGGCAATCAACCCTGACATCCCGGTCGGGGACTCGAAGACCGAGCGATTCTTCGACGGGCAGACCTTCGATCCGACCCAACACTGATATGCACAACCTTCGTGCAAACGTGCACCGCGCTGCTCCCTATTGGTGAACAGACAGGGCTGCAGTTGGAATCGGGAGCGGACGTTCCTGAGCTAAGTCATTGACCCGGTTGGAATGCCGACGACCCTCCATCCGTGGCACATCGGTTGCATCTTCTGCCGCCAATACACTGGCCCGCTGTTGGGTCAGCAAGGCAACGCTGCCGACTCGGGCGGAACGCAAATCAGCGCTCCGACCCGCGCGGTAGCGTTTTTTTTTGGAGATGCCGATGAGCCGTTTGATCTCTTCTCTTCGCAGCGGCAACTGGAAAGCACTGCTGGCCTGCTTTCTATACTTCGACACGGGCTTCACCACCTGGGTCATGTTCGGCCCGCTTGCGCCCTTTATTTCGAAGCAGATCTCCCTGACACCCATCCAGGCCGGATTCCTGGTCGCCGTGCCAGTACTGGCTGCATCGATAGTCCGCGTGACCTTCGGCAACCTGTTTCAGTCCGTTGACGGCCGGCGACTCGCATTGATGGGCATCGGACTATCATCAATTCCTGCCTTCGTCCTCCTGCTGCCAATTGTGCCTACCTACACCCTGCTGTTGGTTCTCGGCGTATTTCTCGGCGTAGGGGGTGCGAGTTTCGCTATCGCATTGCCGATGGCAGGCAGCAGCTACCCACCTCGCGTACAAGGCTTAGTGCTCGGGTTGGCAGCAGCGGGCAACATCGGCGCAGTGGTCGACGGTTTCCTGTTCCCCGGCCTCGCGCAGAGTTTCGGATGGCAGCGCTCCACGATGGCGGTCCTGCCGCTTCTCGCGCTGACAGCCGTCGCCGTCTTCTTCTGGGCCGAGGACCGAAGTGCCAAGAGCGGCAGCCCTCCGCGCGCGTTCGCGGGCCTTGCTATTTCGGTGGCCGGATTGATAGCGCTGGTGTTGCTGGTCAACGCCGGAATCCTCGGCGCAGGCAAGACCGGCCAGCTGCTCCTCCCACTGTTCGGCTCGCTGCTCGCGCTTTCCGTTTTGCCCCGCAAGTACCTCGCAGTCCTCGGCGAGCGCGACACCTGGGTCGTGATGCTCGTCTACAGCATCACGTTTGGAGGCTTCGTGGGCATGTCGTCCTACGTCAGCCTACTCCTCACAACGCAGTACCAGATCACGAAGGTAGATGCAGGTTTCATCATGGCGCTGTTATCTCTCACAGGCGCAATGGTCCGCCCCATCGGTGGCCTCATCGCCGACCGACTCTCCGGCGTGAAGGTACTCCTCGTACTGTTGGTGGCCATCTCCGCATTCAACTTCGGCTTCGCCGTGCTCATGCCACCCCTCGCCGGCGGCATCGCACTGCTCGTCGCCCTGTATTTCTGTTTCGGCCTCGGAAACGGCGCGACCTTCCAGCTGGTCCCGCACCGCTGGAAAGGGAAGACGGGCGTGATGACCGGCATCATCGGTGCCGCCGGCGGCATCGGCGGGTTCTACCTTCCCGTGGTCATGGGCATCGCGAAAGAGGGCACCGGCAGCTACCAGCTAGGCTTTGCCACCTTCGGCATCCTCGCCGCAGTCGCGTTCATCCTGGTGGCCACGCTCCACCGCCAGTGGCTCGCCTGGGCCTTGCCGGCTGAGGCGAACCTGGGACTCGAAGGACCGGTTGCGCTGGCGGAGTGACTTTGGCGCATGCGCGGCACTCTGGCGCATGCGCGCGCGGTGCCCGGCGGCCTGCGCGTAGCCGACCATCACCGCCGCGGCCGGGTGAGCTCGCTCGCAGCGCCGCGCGTATGATGGCTGCCCATGGACTCCCAACCGCTCACAGGCCGCGTCATCGCAATACCCGAGACGCGCGAAATCGAAATCTTCGCCGCAATGCTCGAGCGACGCGGCGCCACCGTCGTTCGTTGCCCCATGGTGGCCATTCGCGACGCTCCGGATCCCACCCCCGTGTTGCAATGGAGCCGCAAGTTCGCCCAAGGCGCCTGCGATGATCTGATCCTGCTGACCGGCGAAGGACTGCGGCGCATCCTGTCATGCATCCAGAGAAACGAACCCGCTCTGAAGGACGCATTCGTCCAGGCTCTCAGCGCGGCCCGCAAGATCACACGCGGCCCGAAACCGGCCCGCGCATTGCGCGAGCTCGGTTTGAAGCCCGACATCGCAGCGGACGTCCCCACGACCGACGGCGTCATCAACAGCCTCCGCCCTCACGACCTGAAAGGCCGCCGCATCGGCCTACAGCTCTACGGAACAGAACCCAACCGACCACTGGTTGATTTTCTGGAGCAAGTCGGTGCCAGCGTGCTCGTTGTAGCCCCCTACATCTACGCAGACGCAGCGGACGATCAAGCCGTGCTCAATCTGCTGAAGCGACTCGAAGCGCGAGAAATCGACGCGGTCGCTTTCACGAGTACACCGCAAGTCGAGCG
>JAQGOF010000184.1 GCA_028293745.1 Gammaproteobacteria bacterium
GGACACCCACGGACAGGCCGCGCTTTTCGTAGAACACCTCCACGTTGGCCAGCCAATCCGGAGCATTCTCGATGGGCGAGGACGAGTCGAACCCAGGAGCGTTTGTATGCACCAGAGTGTGCTCGCGTGTGAAATTGCCGCTCACACCGATTCCATCGAACGGCGCGGGCAGAAACTGGAACTTCTGACGCGCACCAACCTCGACGCCCCAGACCTGGCCTGAGCCGCCGTTGACCGGTTGCTTGATGACGAAACCTCCGCCCGAGGCAGCGGGATCCTGCACGTTGCCGGTGGTGTCGTAGACGTAGTCCCGCAGGGTCTTGTAGAAGACGGCGAGCACGAGGTGCCGGCCCGCACCGTTGTCCCATTCACCCGAGAGGTCGTAGTTCGTGGCTTTTACGGTCTTCAGATCCGGATTGCCCCGGGTCAGAGTCGTCGCGGAGCCGGCCGAGGGAACTACGGTGGTGCTGCCCCCGAGCTTGACAAACGCGGGCCGGGTGTAACTCTCCCAGATCCCGGCGCGATAGACCGCACCCGGATCGGGCCGGTAATTGACAAAGATACTGGGCAGCAGCTCGTTGTAGATGGTGTGGTTGCCCTCGAAGTGGCCGAGCAACTGCGTGCCAGTGAGATCTGAGGGTATGACCCAGAAGATGTTGTGGATGTAAGTGTGCTCGAAACGCACACCCGGTGTGATTTCCCAATCACCGGTACGATATTGCAGCATCGTGTAGGCCGCTGATACGTCCTCGGTGCCTCCCTGGTTGTTGCAATTGAGGCTGTTCAGATAGATCGGCCCGCAGTTATCCAGGTTCTTGATGGGATCGGCCGCGCTTGCATAGTAAGCCAGCAGTGAGTCCTCACTGATCTTCGGCACCGGCCAGCCATACTTGCCCGGAAACACGTGCCCGTAGTTGCCGTTCCAGATGGGCAGTGAGCCGAATGTGGTGCCGTCGAAAAAGGCGGGATTGGTCCAGTCACGGTCGGTCACGGTGCGCGAGCTCGTGGTGTACTTGGCACCGAACTTCAATTCGAACGACCCATCGGCGAATGCCTTGCGAACGTCGATCTTGCCGCCGCCCTTGCGTTGGCCGCTGTATTGCTTCTGCAGCTCGCCACGGTCGAACGCGGGCAAGCCGCGGATGTTGTACAGCTGCGCGGTCATTTCCGGCGTCAGGTTCGCGTACGGGAAGTTGTTTGAATATGTGACGAGACTGGTTTGTCCGTAAGGGAAGCCGTTGTCCGTAATGTCGCCCCCCTGCACGTGCGAGGTGCGTGCGTCGATCTCGATGTGATTGGGACGGTCATCGCGTCCCCAACTGTAGAAGAGATTCGGTGACACGGTCCAGCTGCCGAGCTTCTTGTCCACGCCCACCTGGAAGGTACCGAGCTCCGCGACCTCGGGGTTCGTTTCCAGCCAGTAGCGGATGGAGACGTTGGCCAGATCCGGCTGATACAGGCCCGCCGCAGTCTGATAAGGGCTGTGCGAGCCTGTCAGCACTCCCATCGCGACGATCTGGCTGAGATTGCTGTCCTGTTGGGTGAACGCGTACGCGTAAGTCAGGCGTGCGTAGGCCGAGGTCGTCTCATCCGGCTGCCAGTCGAAGGACGTGCTCCCGCCGAACTGCCTGGTGAGGCCCGATGATACACCGACGTTGAATGCGCTCAGCTCCAGGTTCTTGACCGGATCCACCCCGGCCGGATTCGTTCCAGCCCCCGTGCCCGGGTCGGCGTTGGCAACCTTGAACTGCCAGCCATTGTCACAACACCCGTCTTCCATGACACCGCCCATCTCGCTGTTGGTGAAATGGCGCAGGTTGTAGTACCCGTTAACATAGATGCCGAACTGCTGATCCGATCCGAAGCGCCGTGCGATCTCAGCGCCGAAGTTGTAGCCCAATCCATTCTCATGGTAATCGATGGGACGGCTCTCGAGGCGGATTCCAGCCGTGACACTCCCGAACGATTCCGGGTAGTCGAATGCAGTCGGCGTGCGGAAGTCGACGGTACCGCCGATGGCATCACCATCCATGTCGGCCCTGGAGGTCTTGTTGAGAATGACTGTTTTCAGTCCCGAGGGCGGCAGGAGGCTCAACTGCACCTCGCGGCTCTTCGGCATGCCCTGCGCCACGGTTACGCCGTTGATGAGGTTCACGTTGAATTCGGCATTCATGCCGCGAACGGAGACGAACATGCCCTCGGCGCGGGCGGCGGAGTCGATACCGCCGATGAATGAGCCCGCGCTGGTGTTCAACACGTTTACCCCAGGCAGCAGGCCGAGAGCTTCGGCTGCGTTGTGCACGGCAGTGTTGGCGAGGTCCTCGGCCGAAAGCACACTGACCGAATTGGCCGCCCGGAGCTGAATGTCCGTGGCCTCGTAACGGTTGCTGGCGACGACAATCTCCTCGAGCGTCACCTGCCCGGTGGTGGCGGGCTTGGTGGCACTGGAGTCCGGCTTGGTTGCGGTCGAGTCCTTGCCGCTGGGCGTCGCATCCGCGCTCTTGGCCGCGTCGGTGTCCGCACCTGCAGCCCCGGCGCGCGGTGCGCCCGCGTCTGCGCGCGTGTCCGCATCGGTAGACGGATACGCCGGCCCCGCGATCGCGATGGCGGCGGCACATAACCCAACTCGATGTTTCGCTAGATACATTCGACTCTCCCCCGAACCGTGACGAACATCCCTGTGGGCCTCGGCCCGGCGATTAATGGCTCAGATCGACTTCACTGGGCTCAATTCGTTTTTTCCATCTTATACCACCGATGAACTGAATTTTCCAAATGATGTTTCAGCACCGGCGAGATGATTTGCTCGAGGCTGGCAGGTTCAGGGGCAGCCCGATGCTGGAAGCGCGCTTATGTTCAGCGCTAGCGCAGCATCCACTCGTGGGCGGGATCGTTGCGGAACATCCATTTCCGCTCGGGTCCGGCCATGACATTGAGGTAATAGAGATCGTAGCCGTGAGGCGCGCCAACGGGATGGTAACCGCGCGGCACCAGGACGACATCGCCGTCATTCACGCAAAGCGCCTCGTCGAGCCCGCGATCGTCGGTGTAGACGCGCTGGAACGCAAAGCCCTGTGAGGGATTCAGACGGTGATAGTACGTCTCCTCCAACAGCGTC
The DNA here is from genome assembly GCA_028293745.1 of Gammaproteobacteria bacterium. Taxonomy (GTDB): domain Bacteria; phylum Pseudomonadota; class Gammaproteobacteria; order Steroidobacterales; family Steroidobacteraceae; genus 13-2-20CM-66-19. The sequence continues at coordinate 3,119 of JAQGOF010000184.1, forward strand.
TCCTGTCCCTCGACAGCGTTGTCATGCTTGTGAGGTGGATAGCTCGACCAGTGGCCGCCCGGGGTAAGCACCTCCACCACCAGCAGGCTGTCCGCCGACTCGGTCTCCGGAAGGATGTTGCGAACGTACCGGGTGTTTGTTTGCTGCCCGCGCACTTCGCGTGACATGGCCTCGGGAGCGATGATGCGCGCCGGGCGCCCCGGCCGGCCGGGGGCCGAACACAGGGCCACTTCCAGCCCCGTCATTGCGACAACCGAAAAACGAGCGCCGGCAGGCACATAGACCGCACCGGGCGCAACATCATCGAAAACGCTGCTGCGTCCACCGACCAGGCCCAATCCCACATCGTTGACGGCAATCCGTGCCGAGCCGCTCAGGGCGACTACGCACGTCTCACGATCGGCCTCGCCGCCCGTCAGCTCCTGGCGAGGCGCGAGGCGGCAGACCTTGAAACCAACATGCGCCCATCCCGCGCTTTGGGGAGTCACTTCCAATACGCAGCCCGCTGCGTCAGGCTCGTGCGGGCGAACCAGGAGCTGGGTCATCGTCACTCCTCCTCGCGCAGATCAGCTGTTGCCGCCTCTTGTTGTAGCGTCGCCAGCCCCAGTTCGCCATAACGCCGCGGATCGGCTTTTGCCGGATCCTGTTCCGCCTCAACAATGATCCAGCCGCAATAGTCGATCCCGGCAAGAGCCCTCATGACGGCTCCATAGTCGAGCCGCCCGTCACCGGGCACCGTGAACATGCCCGCGAGCACGCCGTCGAGGAAACTTCCGCCACCCTTCACCACGCGCTCGAACACTCCCAGGCGCACATCCTTGCAGTGAACATGCGCAATACGGGCCGGGTGCGAGCGGATCAGCGCCACCAGGTCGACTCCGGCCAGGGCAGCGTGGCCCGTGTCTACTGTGAGTCCAACACCGGGGCCGGTCACCTTCAGGAAGGAGTCGATGTCCTCGGGACGCTCGACAACTGTGCCGAGATGGTGGTGATAGGCGAAGCGCAGGCCCTGCGCCTGGATGTAATCGGCGACTCGCGTCAATGCCGCGCCGAAGGAGACCCACCCCGCCGGATCCAACCGGGGTGTGGCAGAGAATGGACGCTGTCGATCACCGTGAATGGCGTTACTGGTTTCGGCAAATATGAACACCTTCGAGCCCATGGCTTTGAGCAGCGCCAGGTGGGGCTGCAGCGCTGCAATCTCGGCCTGCGCCGAGCGAGTCAACAGGGCGCCGCTGTACCAGCCGCCGACCAGGTCGAGTCCGTGCTCGACAAGCATCCGGTGCAACACATGCGGATCCCTGGGAAATTTCCCGCCTAGCTCAACGCCGTGAAAGCCGATTTCCGAGGCGTCGGACAACACGGTGTCGAGCGGCGTGTCACCACCCAGTTCCGGCATGTCGTCGTTGATCCAGGCAATAGGACTTACACCGAACCGGATGGTCATCAGTTTTCCCGCTGTAGTTTCGTTATCCTGTCTTCATAGGCTGCTCGCGCTTCCATCACAGACTTGGAGTCGGACACTTCGGGGACAGCAACGTCCCACCATGCCCCGCCCGCACCTGTTGTCGAGTCAGGATCAGTCTCTATAACAATGACGCACGTCCGGTCGGCAATTCGCGCCTGCTCCAGCGCAGCCTCGAGCTGCGACACGTCCGCGACTTTCTGCGCCCGGGCGCCCAGGCTGGCCGCATGCGCCGCAAAGTCGATTTGCGGCGAGTCAGCGAGCAGGTTGTTGAAGGGCTCTCCGCCGGTGCTCTTCTGCAGGCGGTTGATGCAACCGAAGCCGCGATTGTCGAGCACGGTGACGATGAGCTTGAGACCCAACATCACCGCGGTCGCCAGTTCCGAGTTCATCATCAGGTAGCTGCCGTCGCCGACCAGAACGTGAACCTCGCGCGAAGGTTCCGCCATCTTGACGCCGACGGCTCCCGCGATTTCGTAGCCCATGCACGAATAGCCGTATTCGACGTGATAGCCGCCGGGCCGGCGCGTGCGCCACAGTTTGTGCAATTCGCCGGGCAAGCCGCCCGCTGCGCAGACCACGATGGCGTCGTCCGCGGCTGTTCGCCAGACAGCACCCAGCACTTGAGCGTCGGTAGGCAGTCCGCACCGAGCGTCGCCGGCCGGGGCCGTCGCCCTCTCCCAGGCGTCATTCCAATCCGCAATCCGCGCAGTCGCCGTCTCGGTCCAGCCCGAGGGTGCCCGCCAATCTGCCAGTAGCGCTGCCAGTGGGGCGATCGTCGCTCCGACATCCGCTACGACACTCACAGCACCGTGCTTGTGAGCGTCGTACGGAGAAATGTTGACTTGTGCAAGCCTGCATTCAGACCCGCCAAACAGGGCACGCGACCCCGTTGTGAAGTCCTGCAAGCGCGTACCCAACCCAACCACGAGATCGGCCTGGACGGCAGCAGCGTTCGCCGCGCTCGAGCCGGTAACTCCGATCGCTCCGAGATTCATAGGATGATCCCACGCCAGGGATCCCTTGCCCGCCTGGGTCTCCGCGATAGGTATACCCGTCCGCAAGGCGAACTCCGCGAGCGCGGCTTCGGTACCCGCACGCGCGTAGGAGACACCACCACCCGCGATGATCAGCGGCGCCTTCGCTGACCTGAGGAGGTTGGCGAGCTGATCGAGCTCGCCTGGGTCCGGATGGGGTGCACGAATAGACCAGACACGAGGCCCAAAGAAGCTGGTTGGAAAATCGAACGCTTCGGCCTGGACGTCCTGACAGAACGCCAGCGTGACCGGCCCGCAGCTCGCCGGATCGAGCAAAGTCGCCAGCGCACGGGGCAAGGCATCGAGCAGTTGCTCGGGCCGGTTGATCCGGTCGAAATAACGGGAAACCGGTTTGAGGCAGTCATTGGCCGAGAGCGTTCCGTCGGCGAAGTCCTCCACCTGCTGCAACACCGGATTGGGTCTGCGGCTTGCGTATACATCGCCCGGCAACAGCAACACCGGCAGGCGATTGACGTGCGCAAGAGCGGCAGCCGTCACCAGGTTGGTGGCCCCTGGGCCGATCGAAGTAGTACAGACCATCGCGCGGCGTCGACGCATCTGCTTGGCAAATGCAATCGCGGCGTGTGCCATCCCCTGTTCGTTGTGAGCGCGCAAGGTGGGCAACACGTCGCGCACCCCATGAAGCGCCTCACCGAGGCCAGCAACATTCCCGTGGCCGAAGATCGCCCACACACCGGCGAAATACGGCACAGTCTGCCCTGCATCGCTCACGAGCTGGCTGGCGAGGTAGCGGACCGTCGCCTGCGCTGCCGTGAGACGAGTCGTGTTCATGCGGCCCGCTCCACAGTTCCGCGTGCTCGCCTCCACGCATTGACAAGCGCCGACAACTTCCCGGCAAGCGCCGAGACGGCTTCGTCGTCGGAGATCCGGCCGGCAAACCACTCGCGGGCTGCCTCGTGGAAAATGGTTCGGCCCACGGCGAAGCCCTTCACGATGTTGAACGGTGCGGCCGCCTCGAAGGAACTGACAAGCTCAGCCTCGGGCGCCGACAATCCCAACAATACCACCCCGCGGCACAGCGGATCGCCTTCAGTCACCGCAGCTTCGATGTGACGCCAGGCTTCCGGGTCCGCGGCGGGCTCGAGCTTCCACCAATCCGGACGCAGTCCGATTGCATAGAGGCGGCGGATGGCCGCAGCAACGGTCGACACCCCATACTTCATGTTTGCCGGCACGATCACTTCGATCAACAGTTCATGGCGCGTTTTGCGGCACGCGTCGAACAGCCGCAGAAGCTGCCGCTCCTGCCGATCGCGCAGCTCCAGCTCATCGTCCGGGTGATAGTGGACAAGGCATTTGACGACGTGGTTGGTTGGCCATTCGAGAAGCTCCGTGGCCACGTCCGCGGATCCTTCGAAGTCCAGGGGGCGAGATTTCGGCTTCTCGATGGGTCGGCCTATCCAGTACGGCCGGTCGGCAGCCAGGGCCAGGGCATCGAATCCGTAGCGCCCATCGAGGAGTACACCAAACCGGCCGTCTCCCGCGGCCACGACATCAATCGCCCGCAACGCCAACGTCTTGAAAGCGCCGATGCGGGCCCTGTCGGCTGACAGCTCGTCGGCCAGCTCTTCGAATTGGCTTCGGTGGTCTATGGCCAACACGGTGAGCTCGTCATAGACACGCCCCCGTGTCGTTGCCCAGTGCACATGCTCGAGGCCTGCGTGCTCGCGCAGACGAAATGGGCGGTTCCGCATCGCAAAAAACTGCAGGAGCTCGGGCCACGTCGGCATGGCCGGGGCGCAACCATGACGTGACACGACGATCGCACCGCAAGCATTGCCCCATTCGCAGCAACGCTCAATCGGGTTGTCCTTTAGCCAGCCACGCAGAAAGCCGGCCATGAACGCATCGCCGGCACCCAACACGTTGTATACGTCGACGGCAAAGCCCTTGGCGGAAACAGCCCCGTCGAGACGCGCGGGAATGATTCCCGGAAAGGCGATGCAGCCTTCGGCACCGAGTTTGCAGACCAACAGCGCAGGGGTTTTCGCGCGGATGGCACGCAGAGCTTCCAGGGTGTCCGTCGAGCCACCGAGAATATGAATCTCTTCTTCAGTTCCCACGACGAGGTCGCAGAGCGGCAGCACCTCCTGCAACTTCTGCGAGACCGTTGCATGCGCCACGAAGCGCTGCTCTCCCATGTCCTTGCCTGCCAGGCCCCAGAGCACCGGTCGGTAGTCCACATCGAAGATCACCCGCCCGCCCGCCGCCTTGACCCAGCGAGCCGCCGTCGTGCTGGCGGCGAACACGCCCGGTTGGGACAGGTGGGTGCCGTTGATCAGCAGCGCGCCGGCCGACTCTATCCAACTCCTGTCGAGGTCCGCTGTGCAAAGCGCCATGTCGGCGCAGTTCTCCCGATAGAACAGCAGCGGAAAGGTCTCCCGGTCCCGGATACCGAGCACCACCAGCGCCGTGAGCCGCTCGGAATCGGCAATCACGCCCGTGACATCGACGCCCTCGCGCACCAGCTGTTCGCGGATGAACCGGCCCATGTGGTCGGCGCCGACGCGCGTCAACAGGCCCGCCCGCAGCCCGAGCCGGGCCGCGCCCGTGGCCGTATTGGCGGGACTGCCGCCCAGAAATTTGGCGAACGAGCTCATGTCCTCCAACCGGCCGCCGACCTGCTGCCCATACAGATCCACGCTCGAGCGGCCGACGGTGATCAGATCCAGGAGCTTGGCGGGCTGGGACATTTTGAGCTGTGCGGAAGGCGCGGGTCGCCCCGCCGGTATGGAAAATTTATTTCACCGCCTGATAAAACGCAATAATTGTTTCACAGATCAGGCGCTCGCTCGCACTTTGTCGCGCCTTTTGCGCACGACTGGCGGACGCTCGCGCTCGAACGCCAGACCCACAACCAGCGTCTGTGCGAGGCACAACGAGGCTGCAAGCGACCGGAAATTCCGTACATCGGAATCCTTCACCTGCAGGACTAGCGTCGACACCTTGGCGATGGGTCCCACCAGGCTGTCGCTGATGGCGAGGACCTTGGCACCAGCAGTGCTGACTGCTTCCGTGACGGCAACCGTTTCCTCGGCGTAGGGGTGATAGCTGATGGCGATCAGCAGATCATTCTGTTGGATCGTCCGAGCCTGCTGGCGCGCAAGCCCACCAACACCGTCCAGAAAGAAAACACGCTTGCCCACCTGTTGCAGGGAGTACGCAAGATAGGACGCGACGGGAAAGGATCGCCGGAATCCCATGATGTAGAGCGTCTCGGCCTGATTGATCAGCTTGATGGCTTTGTCGATGTCAGCCTTGCCGACCGTTTGGCGCAGATTCTGAAGCGCCAGAGTGTCGCCCTCGACGAACTCCGCCAGAAGCGCGCCCGCCTCGCCGTCCACGGTCCGATTCACGGACGTGTTGAAACGGCGCACGCGCTCGCCGTAGCCGAGCGTGGCGTGCTTGGCGAGCAAGCCGTCGCGCAGCAATCGCTGCATCGGGCTTGCTCCGGGGAATCCCAGGGATTTGGCGAACCGGACGATGGCGGAGGGCTGGACCTTGGCGCGGTCGGCGATCACGGTGAGCGTTTCGAGCGCCAGGTCGTCGGGATGGTCCAGCACGTGACGAGCGACCTGCTGCAGCCGTCCGCTGAATGAGTCATAACGCGCCAGTATGATCGCCCTCAGATCCTCGGCCGTTTGTGGCGCCAAATCCTGCTCGCTCATTTACCACCCTGTTCAAACCATCCACGCCACGCGAAGATACCCGTTCAGGGAACGAATGCAACGTTTCAGCCCGATATAGAATTTCTATATTGACATTATTCTGATATTTTCGTTCTATAAACGGTGTGCGAGCCATGGGGCACGAGGCCGCCCGAACCGCCACCGCACGGAGTTCCCATGTTCGACATTGCTGTCTTTGGCGCCGGCCGTATCGGCCGCATCCACGCCCGGAACGTCGTCGCGCACCCCGCGCTGCGCCTGAAGTACCTCGTTGATCCCGCCCCGGATGCCGCCGAGCTGGCCGGGCAGACCGGCGCGGCGCTGGTGGACACGAACCGGGTGTTGGGCGATCCCGGTATAGCCGGGGTGATCATCGCGAGCCCGACGCATCTGCACCTTGATCAGTGTCTGCAGGCGGTTGCGGCGGGCAAAGCCGTGTTCTGCGAGAAGCCGATCGACCTGGATCTGCAGCGGGCACGCGCGGCCCACGCCCGCCTCACGGCCCCGGATGTCAGGTTGCTGCTGGGATTCAACCGGCGCTTCGACCCGAACTTCGCAGCCCTCAGGACCCGGCTCCAACAAGGCGCCGTGGGGACCCTCGAGTCCCTGCAGATCACCAGCCACGATCCGGCACCGCCGCCAGTCGCCTACATCCGCACCTCGGGCGGACTGTTCAAGGACATGGCCATTCACGATTTCGACATGGCCCGTTGGCTGCTCGGGGAAGAGCCCACCGAGGTGTTTAGTAGCGCGAGCTGTCTCGTCGATCCGGCTATCGGCGCCGCTGGGGATGTAGACACCGCCAAGACACTCCTCAAGACTGCCTCGGGCCGGTTGTGTGTAATCAGTAACAGCCGCCGCTCCGGATACGGCTACGATCAGCGCATCGAGGCCTTCGGCTCACGTGGGTTGGTGCGTGTCGACAATGTCCTCGAGAGCTCGGTGTCAGTCTGGGCGGACGCCGGGATGGCGAGTGACACCCTACAGAACTTCTTCCTCGACCGGTATGCCGAGGCGTACCGCCGCGAGCTCGCTCACTTTGCCAACATACTGGCAGGCGAGGCCCGGCCCTCCGTTGGTTACACGGACGCGGTCGCCGCGCTCGCGTTGGCCGAGGCCGCCGGAGCTTCCGCGCGCTCGGGACAGGTGGTCCACGTCCCATGACCGGTCCGCAGCCTGGCAGTGACGTAAGGCCGCTGCGTGCGGTTGGGCTGCCAGGCGCCTTATCGGCCAATGTACTCAACATGATCGGCGTTGGGCCGTTCATCACTATCCCGCTGGCGCTCACGGCGATGGGCGGACCCCAGGCCATGCTGGGCTGGTTGCTTGGAGCCGTACTTTGCGTGTGCGACGGCTTGGTCTGGGCGGAGCTCGGGTCGGCCATGCCACACTCGGGAGGGCCCTATCACTACCTGCTGCGGGCGTTTGGGCCCCGCAGCCTGGGCCGCCTGTTCAGCTTCATTTTCCTGTGGCAGACGCTGTTCATTGGCCCGCTGTCCATCGCATCCGGCGCCGTCGGATTTGCCGATTACACCACCTACCTCGCGCCCAACCTGCAACACTGGCAGTTGGCGGCAATAGCGGCCGGAGTGTGTCTGCTCAACACCGCCCTGCTCTATCGCGATGTCCGGATCATCCAGAAGATCTCCGTCCTGATGACCGTCATCGTGGTCGGCGCAATGGTGTGGATCATCGTTTCGGGAGCCATGCACTTTGACCCGCGCCTGGCCTTCGATTTTCCGAGCGGCGCCTTCAAGCCCACCAGCAGCTTCTGGGCAGGCCTGGGCTCGGCCACTCTGATCGCGGTCTATGACTACGGCGGCTACAACAATGTGTGTTTGATCGGCGAGGAAGTCCGTACTCCCAACCGGACCATTCCGCGCGCCGTGCTCTGGTCGATCGCGATCGTCGCCGTCCTGTACTTCGGCCTCAACCTGTCGATCCTGGGCGCCTTGCCCTGGCGCACCGCGGAACATTCCAATGCAGTGGTCGCCGATTTCATGCGACTCGTCCACGGCCCCTGGGGTGGAGCCCTGGTGACGGTGCTGATCCTGGTCGCCAGTTGGGGATCCGTTCTGGCCATGCTTCTCGGCTACTCGCGCGTGCCTTACGCCGCCGCAGCCGACGGGCGATTCTTCAAGGCTTTCGCCAGACTTCATCCACGTGGACACTTCCCAACACTGGGACTTCTGTACATGGGTGCGCTGTCGGCTGTCGCGTGTCTGTTCTCGCTAGCCGATCTCATTGCGGTCCTGATCGTGGTTCAGACAATGTTCCAGTTCGCAGCCCAGTGCATAGCCGTGATCCTCCTGCGACGCGGTGCCGTGGCTTCGCAAGAGCGCTTTCGCATGCCGCTATTCCCGCTGCCCGCGCTCGTCGCTCTGGCAGGCTGGATATACATAACAGCGACGAGCAAGCCCGCTCACATAGCCATCGGCGCGGTCATGTTTGCAGCCGGCACGGCGGTCTATCTGATCCAGGCCCGCCGGCGAAGCCAGTGGCCCTTTCAACCATTGCCCCTGGTGCGCGCGTGAAGATCTGGGACGTCACGGTAGTGGGCGAGATCTACATCGACCACGTGATGAGCGGTTTCGAGACCTGGCCCAAGCCGGGAGAGGAAGTCGCCAGTGATCACTACATGCGTGAGATCGGCGGTGGATGCGCGATAACCGCCTGCGGCCTGTCGCGGCTCGGTAAGTCCGTCAATCTCGTCGGCGTCATTGGCAACGAGGATGCGCCGTGGCTGGAGCGGCGCCTGGCAGACTTCGGCGTCACTGACCAGGCTCTGCGCAGAGTCTCAGGCCCAACTGGTGTCACGCTGAGCGTATCTACCCGTGAGGACCGATCTTTCTTCACACATATCGGTGTCAACCACCGCTTGAGTAACGAACTCCTTGCGCCCGAAACTCTGGTCACCCTGACACGAGCGAGACACGTTCATTTCGCAATGCCGCTGCCCCGCGCGCTGGCCGCGATGATTCTTCCGGCGCTGACCGAGGCGGGTTGCACCAGTTCGCTTGATGTTGGCTACCAGCCAGCATGGCTCACCGATGAGACCAACTACGCCACCTGCCAGACCGTTGACTACTTATTGCCGAACGAGCAAGAGGCAGCTCTGCTGAGTGGTGGTGAAACACCCGCCGACTTCTTCGCCTTCGCACGAAAACTGCGGATGCGCAGCGGCATTCTGAAGCTGGGAGCGCGCGGAGCGATGAGCGACGTCGACGGTGTCACAATCGCGGTCAGCCCACCCAAAGTGGTTGCTATCGATTCGACCGGCAGCGGGGATGCGTTCGATGCAGGTTTCATCGACGCGCTTCTGGAAGGTGCAAACGAGGAGGAGCGTCTTCGCCGTGCCTGCATCTGTGGCGCCCTCTCCACGCGGGTGCCCGGCGCCCTGGGTGGGCTCCCCAATCGTGAAGAGCTCTGGAGCATTTATGAGAAGACCTATGGATCGTAAGATCGCAGTGATCGGCGGCGGCGGCGTGCGTACGCCCCTGTTGATTTTCGGAGTCAACGAGGCGGCCGAGCTGTTGGGCTGCCGCGAGATGGTGTTATTCGATCCCGACGAGAAGCGCCTGCGCATCATGGCCGAGCTCGGCCGGACGATCGTGGCACGGGAAGAAGGCGAGCTTCGCGTACGCGAGGCGACTTCGATCGAGGACGCGGTCGAAGGTGCGGATTTCGTGCTGAACAGCGTACGGGTAGGTGGTATCGCCACACGCGCGGCCGATGAGCTGGCGGCAATCAAGCACGGCTATCCCGGGCAGGAAACCACTGGCCCCGCCGGCGCGGCCATGGCGCTGCGCACGGTTCCGGTGGCCCTGGAGCACGCCCGGCTCGTCAAGCGGCTGAGCCCCAGCGGCTGGATCGTCAATTTCACCAACCCGGCAGGCCTGATCACTCAGGCGATCATGAGCCACACCGGCGCACGAGTGGTAGGCATCTGCGACACGCCGACGGAGCTGTTTCACCGGATAGCCCACGCCCTCGGAGCCAAGCCTCACGAGGTGTTATGTGACTACGCGGGTCTCAATCATCTGGGCTGGGTCAGGCGGATTCGCCTGCGCGGCGAGGACGTTACCGATCGGGTTCTGAACGATGACGCCGTGCTCGGTCAACTCTATTCAGCGCCGCTGTTCGACTTTGACATGATCCGCGCACTGCGGCTGATTCCGACGGAGTACCTGTTCTTCTACTACTCGAGACGACGCGCCCTCGAGAACCAACGCCGCCAGGGCTCGAGCCGCGGCGCAGAGGTCGAACGACTCAACAAGGCCTTGATCGAAACACTGGCGAGCCGTCTCGCCTCTGGAGACTGGGACGGTGCGATTGGCGCGTACGTCGCCTATCTGAACCGGCGCTCCGGCTCATACATGAAGCTGGAAGCTGCTGGCGGCTCAGCACTCGACGAGGTGCCTTACGATGGGGAGCCATTCCGAGTCGCGAGTGGTTATCACCGCATCGCACTTGATGTGATGACCGCCCTGACCGGCGCACGGCCAGCAGATATCGTCGTCAACACCCGCAACGCGGGAGCGGTCCCGGACCTCCCCGCAGACGACGTTGTCGAAACCTCATGCCGTATCTCGAACAACTCGATTACGCCGCTGCCCATCGATCCTCTACCGGATGCGGTCCTGGGCCTCGTGCAGTCCATCAAGGCCTACGAGCGAGCCAGCATTGAGGCGGCCTGCGGGGGATCTCCGCTCAGCGCCCGCAAGGCTTTCCTGATCCACCCCGCAATCGGGGAATGGGAGCCAACGGAGGCCCTGTTGCACGACCTCTTTCATCCCATGTGCGCGCACTGTTAGGTATGGCAGGCGTTGCGCGGGCAGACCGATAGTGGATCGACGTAAGTTCCTCAAGGCGACGGGCACGCTCGTGGCCGCAACGACCCTTGCGCGCGGTGCTGCAGCCCGCGCGGCTCCGGGTTCTGCCGAAGGCCGGCAAGTTCTACCCTTGAACCGCAACTGGCGCTACAGCAGAACGCGTGTCGAAGGCGCACAGGACAAGGGCTTCGATGACTCCGCATTCGAGCGCGTTGTCGTCCCCCACACGAACGTCAGGCTGCCCTGGCACAGCTTCGACGAGAAGAGCTACCAATTCGTGTCCGTCTATCGGCGGCGTTTCAAGCTTCCGCCGCGAGCCCGTGGGCAACATGTGTTCGTTGACTTCGAAGGAGTGATGGCGGCTTCGACTGTGTGGCTCAACGGCACGCGGCTGGGTGAATACAGAGGCGGATTCACGCCATTCTCATTTGATCTGACACCGCACCTCGACTTTGCGGGAGAGAATGTACTCGTCGTGGAAGTTGACTCCACCGAACGTCCGGACATCCCTCCCTTCGGCGACCAGGTGGACTATCTGACCTTCGGGGGTATTTACCGCGAAGTGTCCTTGCGCATCGTGGCTGCAAGCTTCCTGGAGAACATCTTCGTACGACCGGTGAATGTGTTGTCATCCCGTCCGGCCTTGGATGTGGATTGCTTCGTTCAGCATCTCGAGCCTGGGCAGGCGCCGCTGCAGCTGGAGGCGGAACTTTGCGACGACCGGGAGCGGGTCGTGGCACGGGCTTCGCTGCGAATACCGGGGCCTGCTGCGGGCAGCGAGCCATCGGCTCACACGGTCCGATTTGGGACCCTGCCGGCCGTGAAACTGTGGGACCTCCAGCACCCCAACCTGTATCGCGTCCGCGTACGGCTGCTGAGCGAAGGACACCTCCTCGACCAGGATGAGCGCCGCTTTGGCTTTCGAAGCGCGCGCTTCACGGATCACGGCTTTGAGCTCAACGGCAAAGTCATAAAGCTTCGCGGACTCAACCGTCATCAGACCTTTCCATTCGTCGGCGCCGCAATGCCGCGGCGCGTGCAGCGCCGCGACGCGCAGATCTTGCGCCAGCACCTGAAGTGCAACATCGTGCGCACTTCGCACTACCCCCAATCGCGGCACTTTCTGGACGCCTGCGATGAGCTGGGCCTGCTCGTACTGGAGGAGATACCCGGCTGGCAGCATATCGGGGATGCATCCTGGAAAGATCTGGCAGTCGATAACGTCCGCCGCATGATCCGCCGGGACTGGAACCATCCCGCCATCATTCTCTGGGGCGTCCGCATCAACGAGTCGAGCGACGATCACGACTTCTATGCGCGCACCAACGCCACGGCCCATCAGCTCGATCCCACACGCCAGACCGGTGGTATCAGGGCCTTTCAGGAATCAGAGCTGCTCGAAGACGTCTTCACCATGAACGACTTCGGATACCCGCTCAAAGCCCCCAATCATCCGTGTTATTTGAATACGGAATTCGTCGGCCACACCTATAACACCAAGAGCATCGACAACGCGGACCGCCTCATGGAGCACACGCTGCGCCACGCGCGCGTGCACGATCAGCTCGCTTCCAATCCACAGTATGCCGGCGGCATCGCCTGGTGCGCGTTCGACTACAACACACACCAGGATTTTGGCTCCGGCGACCGGATTTGTTACCACGGCGTGGCGGATATCTTCCGCGAAGCAAAGCCCGCCGCCGGGTTCTACCGCTCGCAATGTGATCCGTCCGAAGAGGTCGTAGTGGAGCCCGCGATCCACTGGGCTCCCAGTGATGAGGCCGGCGGGCTGTCCAAGATCGTGGTGTGCTCGAACTGCGAACAGCTGAAGCTTTTTGTCGGAGGTAAACTCCTGATCGAGGGCCAGCCGGATCGCGCGCAGTTCCCGCATCTGCCCCATGCACCCTTCGTCTTCGAACTGGGCGAAAGCCTGGACAAGTGGGGCGACTTGCGCATCGAAGGCTACATCGCGGGCCGGCAGGTGATCGTCAAACGCTATTCGGGCCAGGGCCTCGATCGGGATTTCGCGGTGCTGCCGGATGACGCCCAGCTGGTAGCGGATGGCGCCGACTGCACGCGCGTCGTGCTCCGGGTGACAGACGAGTTTGGGAACGTCCGGCCGTTCGCCAACGATGCGATCAGGTTGGAGCTCACGGGACCCGCCGAACTGATCGGCGACAATCCGTTTGTTCTCGTGGGTGGCGTGGGGGCCATCTGGATACGCGCTCAGGAACGAGCCGGTGTCGCGCGAATCACGGCGAGTCATCCGTTGTTGGGGCAGCGGCATGTTGAAGTCGAAATCGCAGCCGCGCCGCCGGACAGTGTTTGATTCGTGGGCCGAGCGCCGCGGTCACCCCGTCCCCGCCCACGGCCAGTGTCCACCTTCGGACCCAACTCAAAGCGGATATGCTAGTGCTACACCACCGCGTGCCGATCCTGCGGCTGCCAGCGCTCTTTCGCGCGTGGTCGAAATCGATACCGGACCGCCCGAGGCTCTCGCGCCCCGGCAGCGTCGATCTGCCGGACCAGGTCGGACAGCGGTTTCCTTGTATTGTGTGTAAGGTCGCGAAACACTAAGCGGAGACCATGGTCAGCCTGCTTAGGCACACGAGCCAGCTTTTCCCAGCGACGTACTGACTGATCCTCGACGCCGAGCAGTGCCGCGAGTTGAGTCTGCGTCAGCTCGAGAAGCTTCCGGATAAAACGGACCTCGGGTCCGGTAAGGGAAGGCTTTTCCTCGACCAGCGCGTGCGCGATAGCCATGTGAAGTCCTTCCACATCCTCAATTGAAACGCCTCGTCCGTAAGGCGTTTCAATCTCACGATAACCGTTCACCAGGTAAACGTTGGGGAGGCCGCATTCGCGATAGTGGTACGTAATTTCTATTCGACTACGATAAACTGAGTACCGTCGTACATGGGTCACGATTCGGTTCTCTAAGGATGCCTTCGAACGCGCCGGTGTCATCTCGGCGAAATGTCCGAACCAGAATATTCTTTCTCCAACAGAGCGCGCGCTTGGACTGTTATGGGATCAATGAACGTTGCCAGCTCTGAAATTATGGTCGCAAAGGGAGGAATTTCT